>JBGPGF010000035.1:0-18889 GCA_041483755.1 Terriglobia bacterium
GGAAGACGGCGAATGGCTGCGCGCCTCTGCTTACGTGGGCGCCAGCGTTTTCGCCGGGCTGCTACTTTCCTTCGCTGGGATTCGGCTGGCGAACCGGTTTTAGTTTTTGTGGGAGGCCCCATGACACATCAAAAATTCGAGGGCGAACGCACGCTGATGCGCATTCACATCGGCGAATCGGATAAATGGCACGGCCAGCCGCTCTACCAGGCCATTGTGCAGCGCCTGCGCAAGGAAGGCTTCTCCGGCGTTACCGTGCTGCGCGGCGTGGGCGGCTACGGCGGCACCAGCGTTTACCACACGGACAAAATCCTGCGACTCTCGCAAGACCTCCCCATCGTTCTCGAAGTCGTCGAGTCTCAAGAACGCGTCGAGCAGATCCTTCCCCAACTCGATGAAATGGTGGACGGCGGGCTCATCACGCTCGAGAAAGTTCGCGTCATTCTGTACCGGCCCGGGAAGTAGCCGCCTTCGCGCGATTCTAGAAATGACGAAGGTCATGCTGTTTTGACTTTGAACTGGTAGCTCCCGCCTGCTAACTTTCTCCCCGGCATCCCCATGGCGGAAAGCAAGTCCCGTTGGCTCAATCGCACCGTCCTCGGCGTCGGCCTCACCAGTCTCTTCAGCGACTGGAGCCACGAAACCGCGACGTCCGTGCTTCCGGCATTTCTCGCCTCCGTCGGCGCGGGCCCGGCGTGGCTCGGCGCCATCGAAGGTATCGCCGACGGCCTTTCGAGTTTTACCAAGCTCGCTGCCGGACATTACACCGACCGGCTAAGGAGGAGGAAACCGCTCGCCGTCATCGGCTATGCCATCACGGCGCTGGCCACAGCGTCGTTTGCGTTCGCCACGTCCGCCTGGCACGTGCTCTTCGGCCGCGTCACGGCATGGTTCGGCCGCGGCGTGCGCACGCCTTCGCGCAAAGCGCTTCTTGCTGCTGACGTTCCGCCCGGCGCGTACGGCCGCGCATTCGGCTTCGAACGCCTCATGGACACGCTCGGCGCCATCGCCGGGCCGCTGACCGCGCTCTGGCTTCTCGAACAGACCGGCCATTCCTACCGGCGCGTCTTTCTCTGGACGCTGCTGCCCGGCCTGATCGCCGTGGCTTCCATGTGGTTCCTCGTACGCGAACGTCCCAGCACCTCGCGGCCGCGACAATCGTTCCTCACCGGCCTGCGCGCGCTGCCGATTCCCTTCCGGCGTTTTCTCGCCGGCGTCGGCGTCTTTGGCGCGGGCGATTTTTCGCACACCATGCTAATTCTTTATGCAGCGCGCCAGCTCACGCCCGTGCACGGCGCCGCGCGCGCCGCCAGCCTCGCCGTCGTGCTCTACACGCTTCACAACGTCTTCTACGCAGGCGCTGCTTACGCCAGCGGCTGGCTCAGCGACCATGTGCGGCACCGCAAGTTCGTTCTCGCCGCCGGCTATAGCCTCGCCGTGATAACTGCGATTCTGCTTTGCCTCGGCTGGAGCCAATTCTGGCTCCTCGCTGCAATCTTCATCCTTGCGGGCATGTACATCGGCACCGAGGAAGCACTCGAAGACTCCCTCGCTGCCGAGCTCGTTCCGAAAGAGCAGCACGGCATGGCCTTCGGCACGCTGGCCGCCGTCAACGCGACGGGTGACTTCCTCTCCAGCCTCCTCGTGGGCTTCCTCTGGAGCGCCTTCTCCGCCCATGCCGCCTTCGCCACTTCTGCGGTGTTCTTTCTCGTTGGGGCCGTCGTTATCCTTCGCCTCCGGAATTAGGGAACACTTGCCTCCATCCAGGAATTGCGTGGCGTGAAGCGTCCGGCGATTTCGGCCTTGCACGACAGGACGCGTCATGTTACCTTTGGCGAACAAAAGGCGAATTATTGGAGGCTTGTTTCATGTCCCAATCGCTTGCTGTGCGCCGCTCGCTGGACTTGGCGGCGTCGGCGCGCCCCGAACAAAGCGGAACCCGTGTCCACGAAGCCCTGGATTCACTGGCAGCGCGGGATGTTCCTGGCGAGGTCCTTACCGCCGTGCGCCACTTCCCTGCTCGCGAGGCGCAATGGGCCGAGCTGCCCTCCTGGGTCAACGCCGATCTCGCCGCCGCCTACGCCGCCAAGGGCATTCGGCGGCTCTATAGCCATCAAGCTGCCGCTGCCGAGGCCGTGCATTCGGGCAAGAACATCGTCGTGGTGACGCCAACCGCTTCCGGAAAGACGCTTTGCTACAACCTGCCCGTCTTGAACGCCATTCTTGAAAACTCCGACGCGCGCGCTCTGTATCTCTTCCCCACCAAGGCGCTGGCGCAGGATCAGCTCGCCGAACTGCACGACCTCTGTCAGCGCTTGGAAGACCGCTTCGGCGTGTTCACTTATGACGGAGACACCCCCAGTGACGCGCGCCGCGCCATTCGCGAGCAGGGCCATATCGTTCTGACCAACCCGGACATGCTGCACACCGGCATTCTGCCGCACCACACCCGCTGGACGCGCTTGTTCGAAAACCTGCGCTACATTGTCATCGACGAGCTGCACACCTACCGCGGCGTCTTCGGCAGCCATCTCTGTAACGTGCTGCGCCGCCTGCGCCGCGTGGCGCGCTTCTACGGCCGCGAGCTGCAATTCATCTGCTGCTCGGCCACCATCGCCAATCCCGGCGATCTCGCTTCGCGATTAATCGAAGACAAGGTGGACGTCCTTGAAACGAACGGCGCGCCCGCCGCCGAAAAAACTTTCGTCTTTTACAACCCACCGATGGTCAATCGCGCCCTCGGCATCCGCCGCAGCTACATCAATGAATCCTCACGCGTCGCCCGGGAGTTTCTCAAACGGGATCTGCAGACGCTGGTCTTCTCCAACAGCCGCCTGCAAACGGAGATTCTGCTCACGTATTTGCAGCAGGCCCATCCGCCGTCGCCGGGCGAATCGCCGGCGATTCGCGGCTACCGCGGCGGTTACCTTCCCGGCGAACGGCGCGAGATCGAGCGCGGGCTGCGTGAAGGCCGCATCCGCGGCGTCGTTTCGACCAGCGCGCTCGAACTGGGTATTGACGTGGGCTCGCTCGACGCCGTCGTCATGGCCGGATATCCCGGCACCATCGCCGCCACGTGGCAGCGCGCGGGCCGCGCCGGACGCCGCAGCGGCAGCTCCTGCGCCGTGCTGGTGGCTTCTTCGGCGCCGCTCGACCAATTCATCGTGCGCCATCCCGACTATTTCTTCGGCAATTCACCGGAGCACGCCTTCATCCAGCCCGACAATCTGGAAATCCTCATCAATCATCTGAAGTGCGCCGCGTTTGAGCTGCCGCTCAGCGGCCAGGATCGTTTCGGCGAAGTGGACCTCGCGGATTTGTGCGCGCGTTTGGCGGAAGCAGGCTATCTCCACCGCGCGGCCGAACACTGGCACTGGACGAATGAAGCCTATCCCGCCGATACGATCAGCCTGCGCTCGATTTCCAGCGACAATTTCGTGATCATCGACATCACTGGCGAGCCCGAAGTGATCGGCGAAGTGGATTTCACGAGCGCCCTGACGTTTGTCCATCCCAAGGCGATCTACCTGCACGGCGCGCAGCAATATCACGTCGAGAAGCTCGACTTCGCCGAGCGCAAGGCCTACGTCAAGCAGGTGGACGTGGACTACTACACCGACGCCATCCGCTACACGCAGGTGCGCGTGCTGGAGTGCGCCGCCGAGGCCCGCGCATCCGAGCAGGAACCGTCACTGCCCGCCTCGCGCTCCCACGGAGATGTCCTCGTCCGCTCGCAGGTCGTCGGCTTCAAGAAAATCAAATTCTTCACCAACGAAAACATCGGCGATGGAAAACTCGAGCTGCCGGAAAACGAGATGCATACCACGGCCTACTGGATCACGCTCGAACGCCCGCTGCTCGAAACGCTTCCCTTCTCCGTGAGCGAGCGGCAGAGCGGCATGTTCGGGCTGCTGCACGCGCTCGAATCTGTCGCCACTCTCCTGCTGATGTGCGACCGCCGCGACCTCGGCACGGCCACCGGCGAGCGCCCGCCTTCGCCGGGCTCGGGCGCGGATTGGGACAAAGTGGAGCCTGCGAATATCGAGGAACTGGCGCGGAACGACACGCGGGAACTGTTCGAGCCAAATCTGTATCTCTACGACGCCTATCCCGGCGGCATCGGCTTTTCCGAACCACTCTTCGGCGTCCACGACATTCTCGTGCGGCAGACGCGTGAACTGATCGCGGCGTGTCCCTGCGAACAGGGTTGCCCGTCCTGCGTGGGTCCCGCCGGCGATCTCGTGCCGCGCGCGAAAGAGGCAGCGCTGGCCATTCTGGGTCGTTTGTGCGGATAGGAGGCTAACGAGTTGATGGCTCACGCCGCCGAAAACTTCTCCCGCCTCGCTGCGCTGCGCCCCGCGCGGCCCGCGGCGTCGCGCCCCACTTCCCTCCGTGGCCCCGACGAAACCGACGACCTGGCGCATCTTATCGGCGCAGGCGTCGCGAAGAACCGCTATGGTGAGCACCTTGCTGTCCGCAACTGGTTCTCCGCTCCGGAATTCACCGAAGCGTCTCCCATTGCGCTGGACCTGCTCTCGCGCAGCCGTGATGAGGCCGTCTCTCGCCGCACGCGCGCCGCTCTCGAAGACCCATCGCGCTGGCTTTTCCTCGATACCGAAACCACCGGCCTCGCCGGCGGCACAGGCACTTACGCCTTTCTCATCGGCATCGCCTGGTGGGATGCGGGCGGCCTCCAGGCCGAGCAATTCTTCATGCGCGACTTCAGCGAGGAGCATTCGCTGCTCGAAGAGCTCGCCGCGCGCATCGCCGAGCGGCCCGTTCTCATCACCTTCAACGGAAAATCGTTCGACTGGCCGCTTCTCGAAAGCCGCTTTACGCTGACCCGCGCCATTCCCGTCCCGCGCCTCGCCGCACACCTCGACATGCTCCATCCCGCGCGCGCGCTGTGGAAGTTGCGGCTCGGCTCGGTGCGCCTGGTGGAGCTGGAGCGCCGAGTTCTCGACGCCCCGCGCCTGGGATGGCATCGCGACAATGACGTCGAATCCGCCCGCATCCCGCAGTTTTACTTCGACTATCTCCGCGGCGGCCCCGCCGAGCCGTTAGCCGGCGTCGTCCGCCACAATCAGATGGATTTGCGCGGCCTCGCCGCGCTGCTCGGCAAAGTTTCCGCGCTGCTGGCCGCCGCCGAGCACACCATCGAATCGCCCGACGAAGCGCTCGATCTCTTCGGACTTTCGCGCTACCTGCACCGCCGCGGCGAACGCAGCCGCGCCCGTTCGGCATGCCAGCAGGCGCTCGATTCCGGCCTGCCCGCCGCGTTCCGCCCCCAGGCCAGCCGTGAACTCGCGCTCCACGCTGCCCGGCAAGGCGACCACGCCCGCGCCGCCTTGCTCTGGGAGGAATTGCTCCAACATCCCGGCGACGCCCTCCGCGCCTGCGAACACCTCGCCATTCACTGCGAGCGCCGCGCCCGCGATCTTCCCCGCGCGGCGGACTACACCCGCCTCGGCCTCAAGAAGCTGTGCTTGCTGCGTTCCAAACCGGGGAATATGCTCTCGGCAGGCCATTTTGTCCGGCTCGAAGAAAAGTTCTTGCGACGCCTCGCACGTCTCGAGCATCGAATAAGTCTCGGTTCGCGCGCGGCATTGACTCCGCTGCTGGCGCCGCCCAGCGGGTCGCCCGGTCCAACTGGGCGGCGAGTTGCCACCTGATTCGGCGCAAAGATTTTAGTTTGAAGGAGGTAACCGGATGGAATCCACAGCTGCAAAGCGTCAATCTGAGCCCGGAGGACATATGGCCAGCGCCGAACGGTCTTTTCTCCTTGGCGAACTCGAACAGCGCCGCGAACGGCTGCACACCGCCGTGCATGACGGCGCCAATCCAGAACTGGTGCGTCTGCTCAGCGAAGTGGACTCCGCTCTGGGGCGCATGGGCGCTGCTAGTTTCGGCACCTGTGAGGCCTGCCAGGGAAAAATTGAAGCCGACCGGCTGCTCAGCGATCCGCTGCTGCGCTTCTGCCTGGAGTGCCTTTCCCAGGACGAGCAGCGCGCGCTCGAGACCGACCTCGCTCTTGCCGGGCATATCCAGCGCGGACTTCTTCCCCGCGCTGATTTTTCGCCCGCTGGCTGGCGCGTGCATTATCACTATGCGCCCGCCGGCCCGGTCAGCGGCGACTACTGCGACGTGCTCGAAACGAATGACGGTTTGCTCTTTCTCCTGGGTGACGTGTCCGGCAAGGGCGTGGCCGCATCCATGATGATGAGCCATCTCCACGCCACGTTTCGCAGCCTGGCGGACGCCCATCTGCCCCTCGATCAAATGGTCGGCGCCGCCAACCGCCTCTTTTGTGAAAGTACGCTCGCGAATCAATACGCCACGCTCGTCGTCGGCCGCGCGTGCCGCGATGGCGCTGTGGAATTCGTCAGCGCGGGGCACCTCCCGCTCGTGCACATTCAAAGCGGCGGCGCTTGCCTTAACGAAGCTACCGGCATCCCCCTGGGCATGTTTTGCGATGCCCGCTTCCCGGTGCACCGGCTCCAGCTCGCTCCCAGCGACGGTCTTTTCCTCTTCACGGACGGCCTGAGTGAAGCCGAAAACCCCCAGGGCGAGCCGTACGGCATCCATCGCGTGCAGGACTTCGCCGCCCATCACAACGGCAGCGCGCCGCAGCGGTTGGTCAGCGAATACCTGTCGGATTTGAGCAGCTTTTCCGCCGGGGCCAAGCAGGCGGATGATTTGACCGTTCTCGCGCTTCAGCGCGCCAGCTGAAGACCGAGCGATTCAGCAGCCATTCCTGCATTTTCAGCTGCCGCGGGCGCAGGTATTCGGGCCGTTCTCTCCGGCGTCTCCGGCAATTTCCCAGATGGACTTGGCGCCGTTGGCCACCCGATGGCCTTGTTGATGGCGTCAAACGCCGCGCGGCCGCTGCCCTCGACCACCAGGCAATCCGCATTCAGGCAGCGTAGAAAAACTCCGCCATCATTCGGCGTATCAAACGAGAAGAAGTTCGGCCGGCGAAGAAGATTGCTCCTGGAATCGTGCTTCTTCTCGAGCGCCTCGGAGTATTGCCCAAAGAATCGCGCGGCTGCCCCGGCGCTAGCCAGCCGCACGCGGCAGACGAGAAGCAGTCTCTTCGATCTCGGCTCCTCGAACAGAAGATAGTGGTCACCGGACCACTCGCCGGCCAGCGGCACTGCGCGCGCCTTGCCGAGAAATTGTTGCAGCACTTCCCGCCATCCGAATTCGCCGAGCGTATTCTCATCCAGTTTCTTCCAATTGCCCCGCAGCAACTTTTCATCCACCGGCAACTCCACCGCGGACGGCGCGCGCCCCTGCCGGTACAGCTGCGGATGGAGAATCTGCTGCGTACTCAGCGGCGGCTTCGCAAATAGCGCGGGCAGGGCGTCCCAGCCTCCATCCTGCAGCGCATCCTTCGTAAACTGCAGGCCCGCAAAATAGGGGAATAGCAGCGCGTCCTTGATAAACGGCGGCGCTTTGGCCAGCGTGGGCGTAGTCTCCAGGTCGCCCATGAACACCTCTGGATCGAAATTGGGAAGTGTGCGGAGGCTCTGTCCCATGTCTTTCAGCATGTAATCAATCATCGCCGCTGTGGCGCTGCCTTCGAGCACCGCCTCGCGAGCCAGCTCCGCATCGTCGTTCGGCTGTGCCGCTTTCGACCACCTTTCGATCGCAAAGTGCTGGTCCTCGAGCGCGTGCGTCAGCTCGTGCGCCATCACGATGCGCTGGTCGGAAAGTGGAATCCAGTCGGCAACGTAGAATTCGCGCCCCTGGGGATCGTAGAGCCCGGCGATCTGCTCGGTCAGCAGCTCCACGAGGAAAGGCTCCATCTTGAAATCCTTCGGCACCAAGCCAAACGCCTGCGCGGATCGCTCCCCAGCGTAGCGTTCCGCTTCCGTCTTGTCCTCCTTCATCCGCCGAAGGACATAGGCGCGAATCTCTTCCCGAGAGCGTAGCGTCTTCTTGAGTGGCGTCTGCAGCGACAGATGCGTAATTTTGCTCATCTGTCCGAGGACTTCGCCCGCGGCAGCCTGAAATTCCGCATTGACAGCGCCGCTGGCGGCCTTCGGCGCAACCGCCGCAGGAGCATCCTGGGCCGCGGCACCGTGTCCAACGAACAAGATAGCGCTGAAGAGCAGGGATGCTGCCCGAAGTCTGGCACGAAATCTACAGCCGGCAAGAATCATGCCTGCAGAATAGCAGAATCCCTCACGAGGAGCCGCTGGGGCGCGGCTTGCGGAGCATCATCTCCGCCTTGGCAAGCTGCTTGGCTCGGTCGTTGCCGCTCGCCAGACCGCGAACCGCGAACTTGAGGGATGGGAGTCAAACGCGAGCGATTGCACTTGCAGTCCCAAAATGGGACCCACCTGTCGCGATTCACGCCCTCCCCCACGCAGAACCGCCGTCAGTGAAATAGTCTTGCCCTTCATTCAAGCGGTTTTTCACAGCCCCTGTTCCCCGCTTGCGTTCCGTTTCCTTAACAAATTGGTAATTCTGGTATATCCTCTGGCACTAGCTTCCCCTGCATTCCAGAGGCAAACGAATGACCCCCGGCCTTCGTCTTCGGCAGGCCCGCGAACGTCTTGGCCTGACGTACCGCGATGTGGAACGCGCGAGTTATGAACTTTCGACCCGCCGCGGCCGGCCCGAGTTCATACTCCACATCAGCCGTCTCGCGGACATCGAGAACCACGGCGCCGTCCCGAGCCTGCACAAGCTCTACTCACTGGCAGCGATCTATCATCTGGATCCGCTCGAGCTTTTCCGCTGGTTCGAAGTCCCGCTGGACGAAACCTTCCACGACGGAACTTCTCTGCCCGCCCCCCGCACCCATCTGATCGCACCGCCCACAACCCTGCGCGTTCCGATGCGTTTCGACCCGAGTTTCGATCCGCGCCGGACCGCATTCCTCTCCCGCATGATCGAAAACTGGGGACGTTTCGATGGCGTCCTCGCGAATGGCAACGGTAACGGGCGCTACCGATATGGGTCCATTGGATTCTGCGACCGCCGGATGGAGCCGCTCCTGCGCCCCGGAAGCATCGTCCTGGTGGATACCGAGGCGCGGCGGATTGAAGAGGGAGTCTGGCGTACCGAGTTCGACCGGCCCATGTATTTCGTGGAAATACGCGGAGGATACCGCTGCGGCTGGTTCGATTTGGACGGGCCGAACCTCCTCATGCAACCCCATCCCTTGTCCCGGTGCGTCCCGGAGCGCTGGCGGGTTCCGGACGAAGCGGAAGTGATCGGCCGGGTGACAGGCGTGGTCACGCGCCTGCTGGAGAGCCCTGGCAATCTCTTCGAAGAACTTCCAGAAGAGCGCGGAGATTCGAACAGAAGAGCTGTTTGAGGTAGTCCGGAGCCTGCTCCGGCATCAGTACGCGGTAGCTCTCCAGCTTCTCCCAGTGCTCCACGGAGGAGCACAGTCCTCCCTCCATCCCTGCAAGGCACTCGCGCAAATCCGCCGCCTGTGCCTCCAACGGCATTTCCAGAAGGCGCGCGAAGAGTTCGCGATGCGAGTGTTCGAGCGCTTGCCGCACCGCCTCCCTCGGATAGACCACTTCGAGACCCGCGTGCTCGTAAACCCCGCTGGATAGATCCCGCAAAGAGGCCAGGTAGGCAAGACGCGCATAAATGCCCGGAATAACGGACAGCGTGGTGGACGTGAGGTCCTGAATAATTCTTCGGTTTTGCTGGAGCTGCGTGAGGATTTCCATTTCGGAGCTTGTTCTGAAAGCAGAACTCTTTCTTGCTTGCGCCACAAACTGCCCCGCTTCGTTGCATGGTGGCCGAAGGAGGCTTCATCCATGAAACGAATCGTGTTCGCTGCTTTGTCCTGTATGTTGCTCGCGCTCATCGTACTCCCCGTCGTTGTCTCGGTCAATCACGTGGCCAGTCAAGCCCCGGCAGTATCGCCTGCTCTGCGTGCAGACGGTGGCGCCCCAAAGCCCCTACCGAAACCTCCCACACGGCTGGCGCTGGGAGCGTAGCTCCGGTCCGCCGCGGATGATTGCCGGCATGGTCGCATCCTGGCAGGTGGCGGCAAGATTCCTTCCACCCTTGATCTGGGTACGCGGAGGGCGGCCCGTGGCAGGTAACAGCTCGTAAGTAGTCGATTGCTGAATGAGTTGCATGGGGCCCCGGCGAAACCGGGGCCTCAGCAACGAAGCGCAGTTCGTCTCACTGCCCTGCGACTTGGCTCGAGCGATGGGAGCTACCCGCCTCCCGCGCTTCCCAAACATCGAGCGGCCCCACAAAGAAGCGCGTTTACCGCCAAGTTATCCGATGCTAAGCTGGGCGAGCTCATGTCCGAGCTCATCAAGCCCGAATTTGTCATATGGGCGGTCGGCAGCGCCTTGACGGTGGTCCTCGTCGCTTTTGCCCTCCGTCACCGGCACTTCACCGCCCTTCCCTTCTTCACGGGCTACCTGGTTCTGTGCCTCGCCCAAGAGGCTCTCCTGCTAACCGTCCAGCACAACCAGGGCTTTTCTTCTCACCTCTATTTGTGGTCGTACTGGATCTCGCAGGGATTGGTCATCGTCGCGCGATTTCTCGCCGCTACCGAACTCTGCCGCCGCATCCTCAGCGAGTACTCCGGCATCTGGGGCCTGATTTGGCGCTTCCTCGCCGCGTGTACCGCGGCAGTCTGCGTCTTCGCAGCCTTCTCCGTCAGCCAAGATTGGACGATGGCGATTCTTCGGACGGAACGCGGAATGGAGCTGGGAATCGCTGTGTTCGTGGTTCTTTTCTTCTTCCTGGCGCGCTACTACCGCGTGCCGGTCGAACCCAGAGACCAGTTGATTCTGGCTGGTTTCTGCCTCCTTTCGCTCTCCGTTGTCCTCGACAATTCAATCCTCGAAGCGTTCCCCGAGACCTTCATCGTAATTTGGAGGATTTTTGCCTCGGTCGCCTCCCTGGGCGCGCTTGTCCTCTGGGCCTGGGCTCTCCGCCGCGAACTAAGTCCTGTGCACCGGCCATCGGAGATGTTGGAAAGAGACGTTTATTCCCGTCTCTCGCCGGAAGTCAATCTCCGGCTGCAGCTCTTGAACAATCATCTGACCTCCCTTTGGAGGCCCAAAACGTGAAAACGGTGACTTGACCGGTGCCGGAGCCGCGGAACACCCTCCCTGTAAATCACTTCGGAGGCCAGGCCGCTCCCCAGGGTGCGCGGGAGACGCGGCCGGATCACTCTTTGCTTATACATATATTTCGACTGTACTTCACAGTTATCTCATGATAAGATTTCCTTTGGTATGCAAGGTGTGACCCAAAACGGGCGGAACCGCCGGATCTCTGGCGATGGGGAGGCATGACAGTCATGATCTGGCCGCTTCTTGCTTATGGACTGCCCGTTTTTGCGCTCCTCGCACTGTTTGTCTGGTCCCTGTGGCACGCCCGCCGGCATCCTCGGCTGCCGCCAGATATCCCCTCCCTGGCGAATCTCACCCTTCGCCATGTGGCCTATTTTCCGCAGGTCCGGCAGGCGCTTTCCGTCGCCGACTTTGATTTTCTCGCGGCGCGCGGGTCCGCGCGTCTTGCCCGGCATGTGCGCGGCGAGCGCCGCCGGATCGCGCGCGTTTACCTGGACGCGCTCCATGAGGATTTTCGGGGGCTGCTGCAGATGGCCCGGGTTCTTGCAGCACTTTCCTCCGACGTTCGTGCGCGCCAGGAGGGCGACCGCCTGCGGCTTGCGGTGCGTCTTGAATGCCGCTTCGCACTGCTCCGCCTCCTGTTGGTCTTCGGCACGTCTCCGTTGTCCCAGATGGACCGGGTCACGCAAATTGTGGGAGTGTATTCCGCGCGGCTGGAGGCGGCGATGGCCAGCTTGGGTGAAAGAGCGATGTTGGCCGGCCAAATCGCTTCAGTCAGCGACCGGGGCGGAGTTGGCCTGACTTAGCGCCTCCTCCAGAATCACCGTCAGCTCGGCAGCTCGGAATGGTTTTTGCAGGACCCGGCAGCCGCTTTGCCGGACCGATTCGAGTCTCTCCGGCGTGTCGGCGGCGGAGCTCATCACAATCACCCGCTGCGCCAGCGCCGGCCTATCCGCGCAAATCCAGTCGAAGAGCACACAGCCATTCCGCCCCTGCAGCAAATCCAGATCCGCCAAAAGCACGTCGAACGTTTCCAACGAGAGCAGTTGCCGCGCCCTTTCCGGCGATGGCGCGGTTCGCACGGCGTAATCCTTTCCGCGAAGCGTCTCTCCCACGGCCTCCAGGACCGATTCGTCGTCATCCACAATCAAGATTCGTGCTCCCTTGCTGGCCGCCACGCTTCCTTCCAGCGGAGTCACGCGTGATCTTTCCGGGAGCAGCACAGGAAGCTCAATGGTGAACGCCGCGCCCCGGGGAGCCGTGTTTCGCACGCGAATCGTCCCCCCGTGCTCGGTGATGATCCCGTAACAAATGCTCAAGCCCAGCCCGGTCCCCTTCCCGACCGGTTTGGTCGTGTAGAAAGGATCGAAAACGCGGGAAGCATCCTGCACCCCCGGCCCGCTGTCGGCAAACTCGATGATCAGCCGGTCGCCCTCTTTGGCGGTGCGCACCCAAATGTCGCCTTCGGTGGCGTGATCGAGAATGGCATCCACCGCGTTGTTCACGATGTTCAGGAAAACCTGCTGAAGCTGGTGCGGGTCCGCCGCCGTCACCGGCAGCTCCGCTGCCAGGTCCAGGTGCACGCGGACGTTGCTGACGCGCAGGTCATAATCCCGCAGCGCCAGTGTGTCCTTGACGACTTGGTTGAGCCACACGGCAACGCGTTCCGGCTTGTGCTGCCGCGCGAAACTCAGCAGATTTTGTACGATTCGGTGCGTGCGCTGCGCCTGCCGGTAAAGCTTCTCCGAGTACTCCAGCGCCTGCGGCCCTACCTGTCCGCTGGAGGTCAGCAACTGGCTGTATCCCAGAATTGCTGTAAGTGGATTGTTTAGTTCGTGCGCTACGCCGGAAATCAGCTGCCCCACGGCCGCCATTTTCTCGCTGTGCAAAAGCTGTTCCTGGGTCCGCCGCAAATCGTCATAGGCCTGCCGGGTCTCTTCGTACATCAGGGACCGTTCAATGGCATTCGAGATCTGCCCGCCCACGGCGATAAGCAGATTCATGTCGGCCGGGGAAAAATCACGCGGCGCGCGGCTGCCCACCACCAGGCCTCCGATGACGCGCTCCTTGGACCACAGCACAACCACGTGGGTGGTGGCGATTCCTTCCTTTCGCTGCACGTCGCGGAAAATCGCGGGCAGCGGCAGACCTTGCGCCGACAGGATCGTGGCGCGCAGAGTCTGGATGTGCTGCAGGAGTTCCCCCTGAACCGGCGTGGGCGGAAAATGCCGCGCGTACTCCGAGCGGTGGCCCATCGCCGCCACGCGCCGCAAAATCGTTCCCTCCTTCTCAAAAAGAAAAACGGAAATCGTGTCCAGCCGGAACAGCTCCGCCATCTGGCGGAGCGTACGATGCAGCGAGTCCGAAAGATCGAGCGATTCGTTCAGCGTCTGCCCAATGGAATTCAATACCAGCAATTCGCGGTTGCGGCGCCGGATTTCCAGTTCGGCGCGCTTCCGTTCCGTGATGTCCAGCACGAATCCCTGATACGCCGTGACGTTTCCCGCCGCGTCCCGGACGGCGATGGAGGATTCCATCACCGTGCGCACCTCGCCGTCCTTGCGCCGCAATTCAAACTCGAAGTCGGCCACGCTGCCGTGCTCTTTGAGCAATTTCTTTAGGCGGTCCCGGTCCAGGGGATTTACGTACAGGGAAGGAATCTCCGCGGCCATCAATTCCTCGCGGCTCTCATACCCAACCATGCCCAGAAAAGCTTGATTGAAATCCAAGAAGCGTCCTTGCGGCGTGGAAATGAAAACGCCTTCCTGAACGCTGGCCACCAGCGCGCGGTATTTCTCTTCCGCCCGCTTCCGGTCGGTGATGTCTTTTAGGACGTGCACGATCCCCAGCGTGCGGCCGGAAGGATCGGCGGACGTGGAATTGGACGCGAGAAAATGGCCCCGCAGCCAGGGGTCAATAGCGTCCCCGTCACCGGCCACGCCTTCGCAATACGGGCAGCGCTCAAAATTCCCGCCCTTCCGCGCGAAGAGCTCGCTAACGCTCCGGCCCTGCAGGGTGGCGCTCTCGCGGCCGAGCAGTTGGGCGAATCGCTGATTGCTTTTCACGATTCGGAATTCACTATCATGAACAAAAATGGGGTCGCTGATGGAATCAAACGTGTACCCCCACTGTTGCTGAACCGTCGCCAACTGCTCGAACAATTGCACGTTCTGGAGAGTGAGCCCCACCAGGTTGGCAACGTTGATGAGATAGGCGATCTCATCCTGCTGAAATTTGATCGCTCCCGCCAACCCCACCTCAACAATGCCCAGCGGCCCCTCTTTTCCCGGAAGCGGGAGCGTCACCATCTGCTGCGTGTTCGCGGCGATGAGTCTCTGCCGCGTCTTGAGATCCTGTTCCTCTTCCAGGGTGTGAAGTAGGAATTGTTCATTGAGAACGCGTTGCGACCACGGGTCGGTGATTGGAACGCGGCCGTATTGCTTCTCGAACTCGGAGCGAAACCCCACCGAGGCCCGCAGGACGAGTTCCGCGTTTTGTCCTTCCCCTTCCAGCAGGCGCACCGCGCCGTGCCTGGCTCCCAGACTCTCCACCAGATTCGTCAGCACCTGGTCGAGGACATCCTTCACACGCAGCGATTGTGTGCTGGCTGTGGTGATGAGTGTGAGCCGGCGCAGCTTGTCGTTGAGTTCCTCGGCCCGCGATCGCGCGCCCTCCAGAAACATCACAACCAGCGCGATCCCCAGCAGCACGCTCAGTAAATGGTCCGTCGCCGCTCGCAACAGGAAAGTTGAGTGTTGCTGCCAGAGTGGCCGGTCGATTCCGTGCAGACCAAGCCCCGCGAATGTCACCGCGAGCAGCTTGACCCCATATCCGTGAATCCGCTGCCCCGCGTTCCAAAGCAGCCAGCCCGACCACAAGGCCAGCGCGCTTCCCAGCACCGCAGTCCCCCAAGGGGAGTGCCCCGGTTTGATTGGCGCCAGGTTTTCCAAGTAGAGAACGCCGAGAACGATCGCGCTCGTCAGGGGAAGGACATGCCAAGCCAGCCGGGAATTCCCGGCAACATACTGAAGGACGGCGCCCAGAAAGCACAGCAGCGCGAGGACGTGCCCCAACAAGCTGATTGTCGGCGTTTCCGCCAGGCCGTGCAGCAAAGACGTAAGCTCGGCGATTCCCGATACGGTCAAACAGGCCCAGCCACCAAGCCACATCCGAAACGGCCCGCTCGCCTGCTCTCGGCGCGACAACACCAATAAGGCCAGCAATATAAGGAAAGCTGTGGCGCTGAAGAATGCGATGCCGAGCAGGCCCTGGTTCTGCCACACCATGGTGTTCTCCCGGCCGAAATGGCCGCGAACGGATGCGCCTGGCCTCCGCGGGAACCGATGTCATGCCGCAACGTACTGTGAGAGAAGCCTGTTGATGACGCTAACACGGTGTTTTCTGACTGGGCAAGCGAACCCCCAAAGACCTGTGCTGTCCCTTATAATGGCAAGCGGGAGTACACAACATTGCATACTGAGAGCATTCTCGTTGTGGACGATGAAGAAGCCATCCGCGAAGTCGTTTCCACGATGCTGGAGGCGCAAGGGTTCCGCTGCTCTTCCGTCAGCAACGGGCGAGCGGCGCAGGAGCACGTGAAGAAATCGCCTCCGGACCTCGTCCTCAGCGACATGATCATGCCGGAGATGGACGGCATTAAGCTGCTCGACTGGCTCCGTGAGTTTGACCCGGATGTGCCGGTCATCATGGTCACCGCCGTCCACGACATCTCCACGGCTCTGGAAGCTATCCGCAGGGGCGCGTACGACTACATCCTTAAGCCGTTCGAGAAAGACCAGCTTTTCCTCGGCGTGCGCCGCGCCCTGCAGCATCGCACCCTGGTCATCGAAAACCGCAGTTACCAGCGGAACCTCGAACAACTCGTGGACGAGCGCACCTCGCAGCTCACCGGCGCTATCATCCAGCTCGAACAATCCTACGACGACACGCTGGAAGCCCTCGGCAGCGCCCTCGACCTGCGCGACGCAGAAACCGAGGGACACTGCCAACGCGTCACCGCCTTCACCATTGCCATCGCCCGGGCCATGAATGTGCCGCTCGAGTATTTGCCCATTCTCGCGCGCGCCGCCTTTCTCCACGATATCGGCAAGATGGCCATCCCCGACAGCATTCTCCGCAAACCTGGCCCGCTGGACGCCGCGGAGCGCGAGGTCATGAAGACGCACTGCGAGATTGGTTACAACATGCTCACGCGCATTCCGTTCCTTCGCGACGCCGCTGAAATCGTTCTCGCGCACCAGGAGTTCTACGACGGCACCGGCTATCCCCGCGGATTGAAGGGTGAGGAGATTCCACTCGGGGCGCGCATCTTCGCCGTGGCGGATTCCGTGGACGCGATGGTCTCCGACCGGCCTTACCGCCGGGCCCTCCCGATTGCGCACGCGCGTGGGGAGGTCCAGCGCTGTTCCGGTACGCAATTCGACCCCAAGGTTGTGGAGGTCTTTATGGCCGTCCCGGAGCAGCACTGGCTCGATCTGCGCCAAAACCTCGGCTCCCCCTTCCGCTTTGCGCACCTGCAGAGCATGTAAGTAACTTCACTGCATTTCCCATCTGCACTCAGGCCCGGGCTTGCGGCCATGCACGCACATGAGTACACTTTTGCCGCGAGGGAACATTCATGGCGCTCGTACCCATCAAGACGGCTTCGGAGACCGGCTACTGCGACTGCATCTGCGGCTGCTACGAATTGGCCAACCTCCGCGACGATGATACGGGCAAGGGCTACTGCCCCCGCTGCGCGAAGGAGCACTTGGAGTTGAATGCCGGCGCCGGCATCCCGCAGCCTGCTCCGGTGAAGCTCTCGGCGAACTCGACAGGTCATGCTCTTGAAACGCCCGTGCCTGCGCCCGCGGATCCGCCGGGGCGTTTGCGTTAGCCGCCGCGCTCTACAGAGACGTATAATCTCGCCTTGCCAACCTCCGCCAACAGCCGCATGAACACAAATCCGCAAACGAGCACGGGAATCGAACCCGTCCCTCAGTTCGACTTGCACGCACAATATGCCGCCATTCGCGGCGAAGTCCGCGCGGCGTTAGACGAAGTGCTCTCCTCGCAGCAATTTATCCTCGGCCGGCTGGGCGCCGCGCTCGAGGAAGAGATTGCACGGCTCTGCGGCGTGACCCATGGCGTGGGTGTGGCCTCCGGAACGGATGCTTTGATTCTCGCGCTCCGCGCCTGCGGAGTGAATCCAGGCGACGAAGTGATTCTCCCCGCGTTCACATTTGTCGCCACCGCGAGTGCCGTAAGCGCGCTGGGCGCGCGACCCGTGTTCGCCGACATTCGCCCGGACACTTTCAATCTCGACCCCGCGGAGCTGATGAAGCGCGCGACGCCGCGGACGCGCGCGATTCTGGCTGTGCATCTGTTCGGCTTGGTCGCGGACGTGGACTCCATCCTGGAATTTGCGCGCCCGCGCGGCATCCACGTGATCGAAGATTCCGCGCAGGCCGTCGGAGCCTCTTACAAAGACCGGCCGGCGGGTTCGCTCGGCGACGCGGGGTGCCTGAGCTTCTATCCCACGAAGAATCTGGGTGCGTACGGCGATGGCGGAATGATTGTTACGAATTCGGCAGCCATGGCGGAGCGTCTGCGCGTGCTTCGCAATCACGGCCAGAGCGGGAGATATGAAAGCAGCGAGCCGGGCTGGAATAGCCGCCTGGACGAAATTCAAGCGGCGGTGCTGCGCGTGAAGCTGCGCCATCTTCCCGAATGGCAGCGCGCGCGACAGGCGCACGCGGCGGAGTATGATTTGCGGCTGCGCAATGTGCGTGGCATCGTAACGCCGGCTTGTCCCTCGGGCTGCGGGCACGCCTATAACCAATACACGATCCGCGTCTCGCAGCGCGACGAAGTGCGGAAGTTTCTTGCCGCACGAAATATCGGCAGCAGCATTTACTATCCCGCGCCGCTCCATCTCCAGCCGCTTTACTCCGCGCTCGGCCACAAGCCCGGCGACTTCCCCGAAGCCGAGCGCGCATGCGCCGAAGTGCTTTCCCTCCCGATGTATCCCGAACTGCGCGCCGGCCAGATCGCGCGCGTGGTGGAAGCAGTCAGCGAAGCCGTCGCACAATAGCTTGCATTCGTGGAGTCGCCCGTTACTCGGAAGAATTGGCGCGGCGGATGGCGAAGACGAGCACGCCGACGAAGAAAGTGAGCGTGGGAATCAAGAGGACAAGAATGCCTTGGGCCAGGGCGCGCGTCGCAGCCGGGCCGGATTGCGCGGCGGACCTGTAGCACATGGCACAGCTCTGCGCGAAGGCAGAAGAGGGGATGGCCACTGCGAATCCGAGAACGAAGCAGTAAAAGATTCTCGATGTTAGGCGATGCTCTTTCATCCGCATGGCTCAGTGCATGGCCGGGCTGCCGAGGCGCAGGCTGTCCGGAAAGAAGAAGATGCAAATCATCATGACGCAGAACATGAATGCCGGAACAAGCCACAGGACGAGAACAAATTTCTCGTACTTGAGGTGCATGAAATACGCCATGATGAGCGCGGCCTTGACGATGGAGATGCCCACAAGCGCCGTGAGCATGATTCCCGGCGCGACGTGTTCGTAGGCGAGCAGCACTTCGACGCCGGTCAGAGCGACGAGGCCGACCCAGACGGCAATGAATAAGCCCGCCCGATCAGGGGCGTGCGAAACAATTTCCGCGTTTTCGTGTGCGCTCATGCCTGGCTCCTAGTATCGCACCGACATCAAGTAAACCAGCGGGAAAACGAACATCCACACCAGGTCCACGAAATGCCAGTACAGGCCGCTGACCTCGACGTCTTCGGACTTGAATTTGCCTCGGCCGAA
>JBGPGF010000036.1:0-18772 GCA_041483755.1 Terriglobia bacterium
CCGCTGGCCCTCTTTGTCGGTGACTTTGAGCCCGAGGACGCGTTTACCAACCGTGGCTTGCCAGGCAGAACTCTCCAGCAACGCGTAGTAGAGCCACTTCCCGACAAAGACAATCGCGATGAATCCCAATATGAGGCCGACGCCGGCGATCGTCAGCAGATCCTCGGGATCCTCTCCTGGGTGCATTTTACTGAGCGCCCCAGCCACACCCGTGATCATCACGAGAGGAATAAGGAGGATGAATGCCGCGGCGGCCTGGATGGCGGAATCTATGAGCACGGCCAGAAACCGCAGCCAGAAGCCGGCATAAAACAGCCGCGGAGAAGCTGCCATTGCCGCTCGCCCTGCCGTCCCAGCAGCGAGAAAAGGATTGGTGGATGACGCCGGCTGGCCGCAACCCGCACAGAACGCCGCACCGGGTGCGATGGTGGATCCGCATTTTGAACAGTACACGATGCCTCCTGCGCGGTTCCCCGCGCCGCTACTCCGACGAGGCGGAATGCTACTTCCAACCGCAAGCGGGGTCAATCATGCGGCGGGGCGCTGCCATGGCCATGTCGAACTTCCGAGTGGGCAAGACACTGACTCAAAGAGCAAGAAATGAAATAACTTCAGATTCAATCAAGAACTCTTTGGGGGGTCATCCGCCGGCTTTTGGACGATCGGGGGAGCTGTTTGCCTTGTGTCCGTTTGGCGAATGGGCGAGGGCGTAATTGTCTTGGATGCCTCACTTACGATTCGCGCGGGGGCTGGGATGAAGTTCTGGCGCGTAACTTTATTTTTCTTTGGCTTCTTCACTTCGCGTCTTCGTGCGTCCTTGTTTCCCATGCCAAATAGATTGCCACATTTCGGTGACCATAGCTAGAGGCCGCGGAACCCAAACTGGAGTGCTTCCCCAGACCCGACTAGCTGCCTACAGAACTTAGTCCAGGCTTACCTCGGGAGGCGAACAGCCAAGAATGGCTGCTCCACTTATGCTTCTTCCTCGGCGGGTTCAACGCCGCGGGCGGATTTGTACGCGGCAATGACTTTTTCGGCGATTTCGCCGGGGACGTAGTCGTAGTGGGAATATTCCATGGAATAGCTGGCGCGGCCCTGGGTTTTCGAGGTGAGGTCGGTGGCGTAGCTGAGCATTTCAGCGAACGGCACCAGGGCCTTGATGATGACGTTGTGGCCGCGGACTTCGCTGCCGCTGATGCGGCCCCGGCGCGAGCTGAGGTCGCCCATGAGGTCGCCGGAATACTGATCGGGCGCGTAAACCTCGACGTGCATGATGGGCTCAAGAAGAACGGGGCGCGCCTGGCGCATGGCTTCCTTGAAGGCCAGCGAGCCGGCGATCTTGAAGGCCATGTCGCTGGAGTCCACGTCGTGATATTTGCCGTCGTAGAGGATGGCGCGGAAATCCACGACGGGAAAGCCGGCGAGAAAGCCGCGCGCGGCGGCGTCGCGGAGGCCTTTTTCGACCGAGGGGATCCAGTTCTTGGGGATGGCGCCGCCGAAAACGTCGTCCACGAATTCGACGCCCTTGCCGCGTTCGATGGGCTCCATCTTGATGCGGCAGACGCCGAACTGGCCGTGGCCGCCGGTTTGCTTCTTATGCTTGCCTTCGGCGTCGGCTTTGCCGCGGATGGTTTCGCGGTAGGCAACCTTGGGCGGATGGAGCGTGAGGTCCACGTGATAGCGTTTGTGGAGCTTGGCGACGACGACTTCGATGTGCTGCTGGCCGGAGCCGGAGAGGAGAAACTCCTTGGTTTGCGGGTCGCGGGAAAAACGCAGCGCGGCGTCTTCTTCAAGAATCTTATGGATGGCCACGCCGAAGCGGTCTTCATCGGCGCGCGTCTTGGGCTCGATGGCGAAGGTGATGGAAGGTTCGGGGAGGTGCGCGGGCTTATAGAAAATGCCGTTGGACTTTTCACCGAGGGTGTCACCGGTGGTGGTCTCTTTTAGTTTGGCGATGGCGCCGATGTCGCCGGCGTGGAATTCGGAGAGTTCGGAGAGCTGCTTGCCCTGAACGACCTGCGTGTGCTGGAAGCGCTCTTGCGTGCCGCGCGTGAAATTGGAAAGCGTGGCGTCGTTCTTCAGGACGCCGCTCATCACTTTGAAATAATTGATGCGGCCGGCGAAGGGGTCGGCGAGCGTCTTGAAGATGAAGAGCGAGAGAGGCTGCGCGTCGTCCACCTTGCGCTCGACGCGATCGCCCTGGCCGGCAGGCTGAGACGTACCTGCGGCAGGGCGCTCGCCAGGGTGCGGCAGAACGTCGGCGACAAAATCGAGCAGGCTGGCACTGCCGATATTGTGCAGCGCGGAGGTGAGCAGGACGGGCACGATGCGGTTTACTCGGATGGCTCCGCGCAGGCCCTTGAGGAGATCCACGACGGGCAGCGTGCCCTCGGCGAAAAATTCCTCCATAAGCGCGTCGTCGCCTTCGGCGACCATCTCGACGAGCTTTTCGTGGGCTTCCTTCGCGGCGGCGGCGAGCTCGGCGGGAATGTCTTCGATGGAGGGCTTGCCGTCGCCATCGGGCTTGTAGATGTGGGCTTTCATGGCGATGAGGTCAATCACCCCTCGAAAACTCTTTTCCTCGCCGACGGGGAGCTGCAGGGGAACAACGGCGCGTCCGAAGACCTGGTTGAGCGACTGCATGGAGCGCTCGAAGCTCGAAAGCTCGCGATCCATCCAATTGAGGACGAAGGCGCGCGGAATGTCGTTTTCGGTGGCGTAGTCCCAGACCTGTTCGGTGGTGACCTGCGAGCCGGTGTGCGCGTCAATGAGGATGAGGGCGGCGTCGGCGGCGACGAGCGAGGCTTTTGCTTCGTTGATGAAGGTGCTGGAGCCGGGAAGATCAATGAGATTTATTTTGATTTTTTCCGTTTTGCCGGCGGGCGTCCACTCGGCGTAGGCCAGGCCGGTTTGCAGCGAGAGTTTGCGCGCGATTTCTTCGTCGTCCCAATCGGTGGTGGTGCTTCCATCCGCAACTTTCCCGAAGCGCGGCGTGGCGCCCGCGGTCCAGAGCAACGACGACACCAGTTGCGTCTTTCCGGTGCCGCCGTGGCCGACAATGCCCAGGTTGCGAATGTCCTTGGTGAGATAGGTCTTCATATAGTCCCCCTGCGGCCAGGTCCGCCCAAGAGGATAGGCGCGGGCCGCGCCGTGATGTGTCGTTGACCGCTTCGCGGTCACGCAAACTCAGGATAAAGGGAGGAGGGCCCGGCTACGTCAGGAAACGGCGCACCCGGCTCCCGAAGTCGCGGATGCTAGCACAGGGACGGCGCAGGGGCAATGCTATCAACGTGCTACCGACAGGTGGGGCAGGCCCACTTCGCCATGCCGTCAGGGCAAACCAGGGCTGGCGGTGGCGGTTCCCAGGGCAAACTGGCATGTGCGTTAGCGAACAGGAGACACGCAGGAACGGGGAAGCTAGCCTGACCGCAACTCGTGTGCTATAAATACAAGCTCGTATTCGAGCCGACGACACCGTGCCGTTTATCAACTTTCCCGCGCGCGAAATCAACTGCAAGCTGGTGTACTACGGTCCAGGTCTGGGCGGAAAGACCGCCAACCTGCAATGGATTTATGACCATACGGGGCAACACCAAAAGGGGAAAATGGTTTCCCTGGCGACGGAGACCGACCGCACGCTGTTCTTCGATTTTCTTCCGCTGGATCTTGGGACGGTGCGCGGGTTCAAGACGCGCTTCCATCTGTACACCGTTCCTGGCCAGGTGTTTTACGAAGCGAGCCGCAAGCTCATCCTGAAGGGCGCGGACGGCGTCGTCTTTGTGGCGGACTCGCAGGAAGAGCGGCTGGACGCGAATTTCGAAACGTTTGAAAACCTGCAGGAACACCTGAAAGTGCACAACCTCAAATTCGATACGATTCCCTACATTTTGCAGCTCAACAAGCGCGACCTGCCCAACGCCATGTCCGTAGCCGAATTGACCAAGCAGCTTCAGAAAAAGGGCGAGCCGGTGCTGGAAGCCGTGGCCATCACGGGACAGGGCGTGTTCGAGACGCTGAAGGAACTTGCCAAGCTGGTGCTGGCGGAACTGAAGAAGAGCGGATAGCTCGACGCCAGCTGGCTTTCTACGGAAATAGCGATACACACGTCTGTGTTTCCCAGAAAAGTCCATGAGTTACCGCGGAATGGAGGCGGTAGCGCTTCCTCATAGCCACGGTACTTCCGAAAAATCCGGGCGCCTATGCGGACGATGCGGTCTCAGGCAAAAGCGGTGAGGGCGGCGGCTTCGGAATCGAATGTGGGGATGGCTTCGACGAGGCGGGTGACGGTGAGCGCGTCGCGGACGCGGCCTTTGCCGCAGACCAGATGCAGCGCGCCGCCGTCGCGGACCAGGGAGATGGAGTGGCGGACGAGCGCGGAGATGCCGGAGCTGTCAATTTGCGGCACGCCGTCCAGATTCAGCACGATTTTCTTGACGCCGCGCTCCGCGAGCGCCTCCAGCTCTTCATGGAGCTTTTCGCTGGGCGCGCCGATGGTGAGCCGCCCTTCCACATGGACAACGTGAATCCCGTTTGCTTCGCGAACTGAAATTTCCATCGCTACTCCCATTCCTCTCGGCTTGACGGACGCTGGAATTGCCCCCTGACGAGATTCAATTCCTCAAGCGAATCGCATTATACGCCGGGCCGCTTGCCCGCACCCACAAAGACATGATTGATGTTCCTCCGAACGGAGCAGCAAACGTGTTCGCTGCAAGTCCCCGCAGGGAATCGGACTGCTCCGGCCCAAAATATGAGTTCGTCGTAGCGATTTTTTCACTACATGACTACATAACCCGTATAATCCCCCCGTTTGCCTCTCCGACGGAGGTGTGCGTGGGTTATTCCTGGAAAGCCATCTCAAGGCAACTCATCCAAGTGGGAATCGTGATTCTACTTATCTTTTTGCTCGCTGGGGCGGCTCGTGCGCAAGCGACTCCTGCGGCCACTCCTGCCGCGCCCGCGCCCGGCGTCACGCCCGAGCACATCACGCAACTCGATCAAGGGGTAGCGGCGGCGCAATCCTCGGCAGACAACGCCTGGATGCTGGCCAGCGCGGCGTTGGTGCTGTTGATGACCGGACCGGGTCTGGCGCTCTTTTATGGCGGCTTGGTGCGCCAGAAGAACATGCTCGCGCTCATGATGCAGAGCTTCGCGATGATGGCGTGGGTCACCGTGTTGTGGGCGCTGGTGGGTTACAGCTTGTGCTTCGGCAGCGGAACCGTGATCGGCGGCTTCGAGCATGCCTTCCTGCGGGGTGTGGGTATCGCGCCGAATCCCGATTACTCGGGAACCGTGCCGCAGCTCACGTTTATGGTGTACCAACTCATGTTCGCGATTATCACGCCCGCGCTCATCACCGGCGCCACGGCGGAACGCATGAAATTCTCCGGCACGGTCGTGTTCGTGACGCTTTGGTTTCTGGTTGTGTATGCGCCGCTGGCGCACATGGTATGGGGCAAAGGAGGTTTCCTGAATGCGGCTGGAGGCGGGCGCTTCCCCACGCTGGATTTCGCGGGCGGCACGGTCGTGCACATCAGCTCGGGAGTTTCGGCGCTGGTGTGTGCTTTGTACCTGGGCAAACGCACGGGCTATCCAAAAATGCCGATGCCGCCGCACAGCATGATGCTGAGTTTCATTGGAGCGTGCCTGCTGTGGGTGGGCTGGTTCGGCTTCAATGCCGGGAGCGCACTGGCGTCCAACGGGCTCGCGTCGAGCGCTTTTGTGGCCACGCACTTCGGCGCTGCAGCGGCTGTGGTGGGTTGGTCCGCGGCGGAGTGGCTGAAAAATGGGAAAGTGAGCGCACTCGGTGCGATTTCCGGAGCCGTTGCAGGACTTGTGGCCATCACGCCGGCGGCGGGATTTGTGGGACCGATGCCCGCGCTGGCCATCGGTCTCACCGCGGGGGTGGGCTGTTTTCTGATGGTCACGCGCGTGAAGGCGTTTTTCGGATACGATGACGCGCTGGACGCATTTGGCATACACGGTGCGGGCGGCACGATCGGCGCAATCCTTACAGGCGTATTTGCGACACGCTCGATCAACCCCATCTTTCACGATGTTGCGGGAAAGAGTATGCGAGTGGGGTGGATCGATGGCCACTGGCAACAGGTTGGCAACCAGTTGGCCGGCGTGTTGATTGCCTGGGGCTTCGCGGCGATCGGGACGATTGCGCTCCTAAAGATCACGGACTCACTCACAGGTGTGCGCGTGAGTGAAGAGGAAGAGAGCCAGGGGCTGGACATCACACAACACGGCGAGGAAGCCTACAACCTCGAGAGGTGAACCAAGCAGAGGAGCGAGACACACCATGAAAAAAATCGAAGCGACGATTCAGCCGTCGAGGTTTGAGTCCGTGAAGGAAGCGCTCCTCGAAGCGGGCATCGAAGGCATGACGCTGATCGAGGTGCGCGGCCACGGGCGGCAGCGAGGACACACGGAGTCCTACCGCGGGCGCGAATACTCGGTGGACCTTTTGCCGAAGGTGAAGATTGAGATGGTGGTGCCGGACGCTCTGCTGGATACGGCGGTGGCCATCATCGTAAAAAGCGCGAAGACCGGACAGATCGGAGACGGCAAGGTTTTCATCTCCAACGTGGACGAAGCCATCCGCATCCGGAACGAAGAGCGCGGCGAAGGCGCACTCTGAACAACCGCTGACAGAACCCACCAGCCGAGCGGCATAAGCTCCGGCTGCTTGGAAACCCTCCTTATTCTTTCTTTCAGACAGGAAGTGACGGTTTGAGGAGGGGCACGGCGTGCCGTGCCCCTGCCCGAACCTCGACGCTCTGAAACAGGAGCGCTAGATGTCGTAATAGAGCGCGAACTCGTACGGATGCGGGCGCATGCGGACCGGATCCGCCTCGTTCTTGCGCTTGTATCCGACGTAGTTCTCGATGAACTCCTTGCTGAAGACATCGCCCTTGAGAAGGAAGTCGTAATCGGCTTCCAGGCAGGCGAGCGCTTCTTCGAGCGAGCCGGGCATGGACGGCACAGCCTTGGCTTCTTCCGGAGACAGCTCATAGATGTCCTTATCGAGCGACGGGCCGGGATTGATTTTGTTGGCGACGCCGTCAAGGCCGGCCATCAACATGGCGGCGAAGGACAGGTAGGGGTTGCAAGCCGGGTCCGGCGGGCGGAACTCGACGCGCTTGGCCTTGGGACTCTGCGAGTACATCGGGATGCGGCAGGCCGCCGAGCGGTTCCGTTTGGAGTAAGCGAGGTTCACGGGAGCTTCATAGCCCGGCACCAAGCGCTTGTAGCTGTTGGTGGTCGGAGCAATGATCGCCGCGAGCGCGCGCGCGTGCTTGAGCAAGCCGCCGATGTAGTTCAGCGCCATGTCGCTCAGCCCCGCGTAGCCGTTGCCGGCGAATAGTGGCTGGCCGCCCTTCCAAAGGCTCTGGTGCGTGTGCATGCCGCTGCCGTTATCCCCGAAGAGCGGCTTGGGCATGAAGGTCACCGTCTTGCCGTGCTTGTACGCGGTGTTCCGGATGACGTATTTGTAAGTCATCATGTTGTCGGCGGACTTGACGAGCGTATTGAAGCGCTGGTCAATTTCGCACTGGCCGCCGGTGGCGACTTCGTGGTGATGACACTCGATGTCCAAGCCGCAGGCGATCATGATCTGGACCATTTCGCTGCGGAGACCCTGATGCTGATCGGTCGGGGGCACCGGGAAGTAGCCTTCCTTGTAGCGCGGGCGATAGCCGAGGTTGGCGCCCTCGCGGCCCGTGTTCCAGCGTCCTTCGTCGGCGTCAATGAAGTAGTAGCCCTCGTGCTGGTTCTGGTCGAAGCGGATGCTGTCGAAAATGAAGAACTCCGCCTCGGCGCCGAAAAAGGCGGTGTCTCCCGTGCCAGTGGACTTCAGGTAGGCCTCCGCCTTTTTTGCGATGCCGCGAGGATCGCGGCCATACGCCTTGCCGGTGACGGGGTCCTTCACGTCGGCGATGAGCACAAGCGTCTTGATCTCCGCGAAGGGGTCCATGAATGCCGTCGCCGGGTCGGGGATCAACAGCATGTCGCTCTCGTTGATCGCGGCCCAGCCACGGATGCTCGATCCGTCAAAGCCGAATCCATCGCTGAACACGCTCTCATCCAGCTCGCCGATGGGATAGCACGTGTGCTGCTGCACGCCGGGGATGTCCGTGAAACGGACGTCCACCTGCTTCGCATCGTTTTTCTTTGCAAAATCGAGTACCTCTTTCGGATTCATCTTTTCTCCTTTTTCAGTTGTAGTTCAGTGACTCTGGACTTCTCGTCCACTCTCGCGTCCCGGCGACAGCAGTGCTTGTATCTCTATCGCTGTGTAAACTCCTCAAAGTTGGTGACGAAATCCGGATAGGCGCCCGCGCCCAATTCATGGAGGTCCATGCCGTGGCGCTCCCCATCCGCGGACGGCCGCTGCGGGTAGAACCGGTTCAGAACCCAATTGAATCCATACGTCATCGGTAACACAAAACCGAGCAGGGTCGCAACGCCGACGACTTGCGCCAGCCATTGACCGGAATCGCCTCCCGGCGCCGCGAATGAGCCGCCGGGCACATTCTCCACCCGGCCAGGGAATTTGGCGAACAGGCCCAGGGCCAGTAATCCCCATATACCCCCGATGGCGTGGACGGAAATAGCGCCGCCGGGATCGTCAATGGAGAGCCGCGCCTCAAACCATTCCACGGCCAGGGTGACGAGAAGACCCGCGAACAAACCGATGAGAACCGCCGCGAGCGGAGTCACAAAAGCGCAAGAAGCGCTGCTGGCCACCAGCCCTCCGACCCAGCCATTGGCACAGAGCGAGGCGTCGGGTTTGCCGAAGCGCGTCCGGGTGATCACAGCGGCCGTCAGCAAAGCCGCTGCCGCGGCGAGCGTGGTGTTGACGGCGACGAGAACGATCCTCCTGGGTTCCATGCCAGTGAAAAGAATGGCGCCGGCGGAATTCAGTCCCAGCCAGCCTACCCAAGACAAAAGACACGCCGAGAGGACGAGAACGGCGTTGTGGCCTGGGATAGCCGTCGGGACGCCTTCCAACGCGTATTTGCCGCGGCGAGGACCGAGAATCCACGCAATACTCAGCGCGGTCAGACCACCCACCGCTTGAATCGTGCCCGCGCCTCCGGCGTCCACGAAGCCGCGGCCCAGGCCGTAATTGGCTCCGAGTTGCGCGAGCCACCCGCCGCCCCACACCCAGTGCGCGAAAAGGGGATAGACCCACCCGGCGAGGAAAACGGTCGAGGCGCAACTAGCGCCCAGGCGCCAGCGGCCGGCGCCGCTACCGAGAGGGATCATCGCGGCAAGTCCCACACACAAGATCTGAAGCCATGCCGCCAGAGAGGAGGCCGAGCCATCGAGTTGCAAACCGCGAAAGAAGAAGGGTTCGGCAGCGAGCCAGCGCCATGCTTTGCCGGCTACGCTGAATTCATGGGCGGGGCGGCCGATGTATCCCTGCCAGGCGAAACCGAACGCGAAATAGACGATCGCCGCGACCGCGATGACACACAGCGAAGCGAGCATGGTATGCGCCGCGCTGTGCGAGCGGCCCAGCCCCGTATCCATCAGCGAAAGTCCCGCGCCGGCGAGAGGCACCAGAAGGATACAGAAAATACAAACGGACACCGCGGCGTCGGAAAGGGCAGGCATTGGCGTCACGCTCTTCCCTCCCCGTGGACTGGATGGGAGCGGACGATGAAGATCAGACCAAGAAGCTCGACGCCCAAGCCGGCGAGGACAAAAGCGGATCGAGGCGCCGCCGCCGAGAAAAGCACGACCGCGGTCAAGACAAGCCCCCAGCCCGCCACCAACAGGAAGAACCCCGCAAGCTTCATGAATGGATCCCCGGATCGCGGCGAGCCAAATACACCTTTGCCGCGCGGCCAGATGGGCCGCTGATTTCGGCGGTAAGCCTATTGTCCTTGGAGGAATCTGTCCAATTAATTTTTTGAATGGCGCCGAGCAGCCGGGAGCGGACTTGGCTGCCGAAACTCCTCCTCCTACCGCGCGAAGCACGCAAAATAGGGCCTTCGCGTTCGGGTGTGGAGCGCGGGCGGGGCTCTGCTCGAATATTCCGAAACAAAAAGAAACGGCCCCAACGGGGTCGGGGCCGGTTCTCGACAGATTCAGCAGACGCTTGGATTACCGCTTGGGCCCGAAGAACGCCACAACACCGAGCGTGAGAGTGTCCTGATGCTTCTCCGACGCTGGATTGCTGTTCTTGTCGAAGAAGGGCTGGTTGGACCAATCCCGCCTGTACTCCAGTCTCGCCAGAAGCCCCTCGGCCCACTTGTATTCCCCAGTGAGCGTGACCTCCTTCAGGTCCTGGGCTCTTCCGGTCGAGAACCCGTCGCGGTCTTTGAACCATTCCACACGCGGAGTGAACGCCCACTTCGAAGTGGGCTGGAAATGCAGGGCCGTGGCCACGCCGTACCACTTGCTCAGGACGTTGGTGATGCCGCCTTCGCCATCGTCGACAAACTGCCGATTCTGGCCGTAGTCGAAGTTGATGTAAGCGTTGACCTTGGAACTCGGCGTGAGCAGGAGGGTGGTGTCGTAGAGGTGTCTCCAGCCGCTGTTCGTGCCAAGGTTTTCCGGTCCGGCGTAGTAGTTGTTGTACCAGGTGAACTTGCTGTAGGTGACCGTGCCCATGCCGCCTATGGTCTTGCCGCTATTGGTATCCTCCACCGTATTCCAACTATTCACCAAGTGGAATCCTCCCGTGAAGTGACTGC
Source organism: Terriglobia bacterium (assembly GCA_041483755.1). Classification (GTDB taxonomy): domain Bacteria; phylum Acidobacteriota; class Terriglobia; order Acidiferrales; family UBA7541; genus Acidiferrum. The sequence continues at coordinate 10,713 of JBGPGF010000036.1, forward strand.
CGACGGGAAACGAGGTACGGAGACCAAAGTGGTTGTAGGGGATGGCCCAGGCAAAGAGAAGCGAGCGCGAGTAGTTCCAGTTGCTGTGCGACTCAATCACTTCGGCGCCAGCGGCCGTATTGAATTTTCCAAAATCAACCTGGAAACCCTTGCCTCCCGCCGGCTTCAAGCTCGCGAACGCCTGCTCGACAAAGCGGAAAACGTTTTGGCCGTTTGGCCCAACTTCGCTGGCGGCAATGATGTCAAACGCCCTCCCAAAGCCGAAATCCAGTTGGAAGCCCACCGGGTCCGGCGAATGCGCCAGACTCAGCTTGGCCATATTCAAGCTGAACTGATTGGCCTTTACATCGAAATTGTAGAGTTGATTATTCATGCTGGCTGGGTGGTTTGCATTGAAGCCGTAATAGACGTCAACGAGTCCGCTGAAATCAATCGGGCCCGCGGACCATGCCGGCGGCGAAGCCGGAGCGGGCGTTGCCGGGGGTGTGGAAGCCGGCGTTTGCGCGCTGGTATCCGCCGGCGCCTGCGTGCCCGATGGCGCGGCCGAAGGCTGGCGTGCCTCAACCTCTGTCAGGCGCTTCTCCAATTCTTCAATGCGATCCAGCAGGATTCGCTCGCGAAGCTCTTCCGTGCTCATCGCCACCTGCATGCTTCCATTGGCGGGCTGGACTTTCTTCGCCTGTTGAGCCGCCGGCGCTGCCACTTGACTACCGGCAGCAGGCTGGCTCGAACTGTCCGGCGCGGAACTCGTCTGGCCCATCACAGGCACTGCCAGTAATAACCCCGCTACACATGAGAGAGAGTAGGACGCTCGTTTACGCACTTCTTGTCCTCCTTGAGAGTTTTCTCGACCAAAACAAAAAATCGAGCCGCAAGTTGCTTGGAAGCGAACTGTAGCTGTGGCTGATTTCGAATACCAACGGAAAATTCCAATCGGCCGGATGCAAAAATACCTGTTGTCTGGGAATTCAGATGGGACGGATGCAAAATTCAGGATTGGCGAAAGGGCGGCGGGCAGGCATGATACGATACCGCGCGGTGACAGCGCTTGCGGGAATCCTCCGCCAGGCTGGAAGAGCGTGTTGACCGCTTCGCGGTCACGCATGGTGATGATCCAATCCAGAGAGGGAATGAATGAAGAAGATTGAAGCGATCATCCAGCCGTCGCGATTCGACTCGGTCAAGGACGCGCTGCGTGAAATCGGCGTCGAGGGAATGACGGTGATCGAGGTGCGCGGGCATGGCCGCCAGAAAGGCCACACGGAAACGTATCGCGGCCGCGAATATACGGTGGACCTGCTGCCCAAGGTCAAGCTGGAAATGGTGCTGCCGGACCGCCTGGCCGAAAGCGTCGTTGAGACGATCTTGAAAACAGCGAAGACGGGCAAAATCGGCGACGGCAAAATCTTCATCTCGACTGTGAATGAAGCGATCCGTATTCGAAACGACGAGCGCGGAGAAGGCGCCCTCTAGGATTGTTGACCGCTTCGCGGTCACGCAATCCAAGGTAGACTACGAACGTGCATCCGCACGGCGTAGTCTCCGAAGGTTGCGGATCTTCCATATCTTATGACCGAACGCAGCAGGCTGCTTCCTGTCCTCACTGCGGAATGCGAAGAGAGGCGCAATCGCATCCGCTCGGCCTTTCAGTCCGATGGCAAGGCGGGAGAAACGCTTCGGGCGCTCTGCGCCCTGGCGGATGCCACGGCGTTGCGGGTTCTGGAGGGGTTTCTGCCCCCCGGGCCCGCTTCCAGCGGATTGTGTCTTCTGGCACTCGGCGGCTATGGCCGGGGAGTGCTTTTCCCGTTTTCCGACCTTGATTTGCTCTTTGTGTTTGCCAACGCAGACGCCGAAGCAAGACTGCGTCCCGCGATCAGCGATTTCTCCCGCACCTTGTGGGATTTGGGATTCCGCGTGAGTTCGGCGGGGCGCACGATCGAGGAATGCAAACGCATCGAGGAAGACAACGCGGAATTCCATCTGGCGCTGCTGGACCGGAGGTTTCTGGCGGGCGACCAGGAGTTTTTTCAGCGGCTCAATGAGCACGTCCTGCCCGCATCGGAGAATCGCGCGCGCGAGTTCTTGTTCATGCAACTGAAAAGCTTGACGCAGGAACGTCACGCGCGGTACGGCGACACGATTTTTCATCTCGAGCCAAACGTCAAGGAAGCTCCCGGCGGGCTGCGCGATCTTCACGCCGCGACGTGGGTGGAACAAGTCGTTCGCTTGCGAAACGGCGGCGGGAACCGAGAGTCCACGCCGGGGGAAGCATCGGGAACGGCCGAGGAATTCCTGAGCGCAGTCCGGTGTTTCCTCCATTACCGCAACGGACGGAATGACAATGCGCTGTCCTACGAGCTGCAGGCCGTCGCCGCGGAGCGATCCCTCGGCTGGGCAGAGGGCGAAGCAGCGCCGCGCGAAGCGGCGGACTGGATGCGGGTCTATTTTCGTCACGCGCGGACGCTCAACCGGCGCCTTCTCGACTCCCTGGAAGAGCACGATAATACCCGGCTTTCTCTCGGAAAACGCATCGCAGCCCTGGCGACTCGCGGGCGCAGCCTCATCCTCGCGCGCGCGGGGCGCCTGGAAATCACCAGCGAGTTTCCCCTGCGAACACGGGAAGATGCCTTTTCACTTTTGAACGAGGCGGCGCGGAGGGGAATGCCGCTGGGCCGCGAAGCCGAGCGCTCGGTGGGGATCGCGTGGAAGGCGGGAGTGTCCGGCAACGGCGCGAAAACCTGGCAGCAATTTCGCGAAATTCTGGGCGCCCCCTATCCGGCCGTGGCGCTACGCTCCATGCATCGTCTGGGCCTGCTCGCGGACATTCTTCCCGAGTTCCGTTCCATTGATTCGCTGGTGATTCGCGACTTCTACCACCGTTACACGGTTGACGAACACACCCTGCGCACCATCGAGCATTTGCAGGAGCTGGCGCAGCCCCGGGACGAGCGCGGGGCGCATTTTACGGACCTCTGGAAATCAGTCGAGCGGCGCGAGCTTTTGATTCTTGCGCTTCTGCTGCACGACGTTGGGAAGGGCATGCCGGACCCAAATCACGTGACCGGGAGTCTCGAGGCCCTCGATGCCGCCGCGGCGCGGCTGCATCTGGAACCCGACGAAAAAGAGGAGACCGGATTCCTGATCGGGCACCACCTGGACATGTCCGCCACGCTGTTGCGGCGCGACATCTTCGATCCCGAAACAATTACGGCGTTTGGGAACACGGTGGCGACTCCGGAGCGGCTGGGGCGTCTTTGCCTTCTCACGTATGCGGACATCCACGCCGTCAATCCCGAAGCGCTGACACCGTGGAAAGCGGAGATGCTCTGGCAGCTTCTGGCCGCGACGTCCAATCACCTGAGCCGCAGCGTGGATCGCGACCGCCTGCACGCCGTGCGCGAAGCCGCCTTCCTGGACGAAGTCCTGCGGTGTTCGGGCGGCACGACCCGCGCGGAGATCGAAGCCTTCCTCGAAGGTTTTCCGAGGCGCTATCTTGCCGTCCATACGGCGGCTGAAATTGCGACCCACTTCGCACTCGCGAAGAAACTGACGGCCGGCTCCGTCCAGACGGAGCTAAAACCCGCGCGGCACACGTATACACTGACGCTCCTCGCGCAGGACCGGCCGCGCCTGTTTGCAACGATCGCGGGGGTCCTTGCCGGCTGGGGAATGAACATCATCAAGGCGGACGCGTTTGCCAACGCCGCCGGGGTTGTCCTGGACACATTCCAGTTCGGGGATCTGCACCGCACGCTGGAGCTGAATCCAAGCGAGTCGGAGCGCCTGCGCCTCAGCTTCGCGGAAATTATCAGCGGGAAGGCGCCTCTCGAACCCTTACTCAAGTCGCGGCTCCACGCGGCGCAAGAGCGGGCTCCCAAGGTAGCGGTGCCCACGCGGATTCGGTTCGATGATGACTCTTCTTCGCGGTGCACGCTGCTCGAAATCCTGACGCAGGACCGGCCGGGCCTGCTCCATGAGATCGGCTCGGTGCTGGCGCAGCTTGGCTGCAACATCGAGGTGGCCCTGATTGATACCGAAGGGCAAAAGGCCATTGACGTTTTCTATCTGACGCAGAACGGCGCCAAACTTTCGCCGGAGCTACAGCATCGCATCGCCACGGAATTCTGGGGCCGAATTTAGCGCCCCGTTCGGCAGCTCTTTTTCTCGCGCACGTAGGGAGTGTCCTGCGGCGGAGGAGAGTTCCCCAGCACCAGCCGCGTCTATGCTCTTGATTCCGCGCGCACGACTCTTGAACGCTGCAACCATGTCTGGAGGCGGTCGAGATAGAGATAAACGACCGGAGTTGTGAACAGCGTCAGCAGCTGGCTGAGGATGAGGCCGCCCACGATGGTAATACCCAGCGGCTGGCGAAGTTCCGAACCAGCGCCGCCACCGATCGCCAGGGGGAGAGCGCCGAGCATCGCGGCCATGGTCGTCATCATGATGGGGCGAAAACGCAACAGGCAGGCTTCATAGATAGCGTCCCGGGGAGCTTTTCCTTCCAGCCTTTCCGCCTGCAAAGCAAAATCAATCATCAAGATGGCGTTCTTTTTGACGATACCGATGAGAAGAATGATGCCGATGAGCGCAATGACACTGAGGTCTTTCTTAAAAAGCATCAGCGCGAGCAGCGCGCCGACGCCGGCAGAAGGCAGCGTGGACAGAATCGTGATGGGATGAATGTAGCTCTCATACAGGATGCCGAGCACGATATACACGGCGGCGAGCGCGGCGAGAATTAGCATGGGTTGCGAAGACAGCGAATCCTGAAAGGCTTGCGCGGTGCCCTGAAAGTTGGCGTGAACCGAAGTGGGGAGGCCGATTTCGCGCTGTACGGCCTCGACTTTCTGCACAGCCGTCCCCAGCGACGCGCCTGGCGCCAGATTGAAAGACAACGTAATAGAGGGGAACTGCCCCTGGTGGTTGACGCTGAGCGCGGAATTGGATGGCTGGTAATGGGCGAAGGCGCTTAGTGGAATGAGCTTTCGGGTCGAAGAAGCAACATAGATGCTGTTCAAGGCCTCCGGATTCTGCTGGAACTCCGGCAAGACCTCGAGGACGACATGATACTGATTGAGACCCTTGTAGATATTTGAGACCTGGCGCTGGCCGAAGGCATCGTTCAGCGTGTCGTCGATGGCCTGCATGGACACCCCGAGACGCGAGGCGGTGTCGCGATCCACGACGAGCGAAGCTTGGAGGCCGCGATTCTGCTGATCGGAATTGACATCGCCCACCTCGGGAATCTTGCCGATGCGCTCCATCAAAATGGGCGCCCAGCGATTGAGATCTTCGAGACGGTCCGCTTGCAGGGTGTATTGATACTGCGCGCCGCCGAAACGCCCGCCCACGTTGACATCTTGCACGGACTGCAATAGGAGTCTGGCGCCCGGAATCCCGGAGAGCTTGCCGCGGAGGCGCGCGATAACCAGATCGGCGCTGAGTTTGCGCTCTCCGATGGGCTTGAGCTGCATGAACATGCGCGCCGTGCTGCGGCCGCCGCCCCCGCCGGTGAAGGTGGTGACCGTATCCACGGCCGGGTCCTGGAGAACAATGTTCGTGAAGGCCCGCATTTTTTCAGAGAGTGCGCTGAACGAGATGTCCTGATCGGCCTGGATGCTGCCGTTGATGCGGCCGGTATCCTGCTGCGGGAAAAAGCCCTTGGGAATCATGCGGAAGAGCTGGATATTGACGCAGACCGTGGCGATCGTGATCAGCAAGATTAGGAACTGGTGGCGCAAAACCCAGCGGAGGCACATGCCGTAACCGTTCCACAGGCTTTTGAAGCCGTATTCGGCGGCGCGGTGGACCGCGCCGTGGCTGCGGTCGTCGCGGCGGAGAAAGCGCGCGCACATCATCGGAGTGACCGTGAGGGATACCATCAGCGAGACGACAATGGCGACGCTGAGCGTGACGGCAAATTCGCGGAAGAGCCGGCCGACGATTCCGCCCATCAGCAGGATGGGGATGAAGACGGCGATAAGCGACGTGCTCATGGAGAGCACCGTGAAGCCGATTTCGCGTGCACCCCGCAGGGCCGCCGCAAATGGCCGCATGCCCGACTCGAGATGGCGGGTGATGTTTTCGATGACCACGATCGCGTCATCCACGACGAAGCCCGTGGAAATCGTCAGGGCCATCAGAGAAAGGTTATCCAGGCTGTAACCGAGGAGATACATCACGCCAAACGTGCCGACCAAAGAGAGCGGAACGGCCACGCTGGGAATCGCCGTGGCCCAGGCGTTGCGAAGAAAGGCGAACACGACGAGCACGACAAGGAGAATGGAAATGAGCAGCGTGATTTCCACATCATGAATGGAAGCGCGGATCGTGGTGGTGCGATCCATGACGACGCGCAGGTGGAGAGACGGCGAAATAGACATCCGGAGCTGCGGGAGCAACGCGACCACGCGGTCCACGGTCTCGATCATGTTGGCGCCCGGCTGGCGGAAGACGGCGAGGAGCACCGCCGGCTCGCCTCCCGAAAGGCCCGCTTGACGAACATCCTCGACGGAATCAAGAACGTTTCCGACGGCGTCCAGGCGAACGGGAGCGCCGTTTCGCCAGGCAACAATCAGCGAGCGGTATTCACTCGCCTTGAAGAGCTGATCGGTGGCGCCAATACCCCAAGCGCGCCCGGCATCGGCCACATCGCCTTTGGGCCGGTTGGCATTCGCGGAGCTCAAGGCGGCACGGACGGTCTCCAGGCTGATGCCATAGCTATTGAGCTGCCCGGGATTGACCTGCACGCGCACCGCGGGGCGCGCGCTTCCCCAGACAAATACCTGGCCGACACCTTCGACCTGCGCCAGCCTCTGCGCAAGGATGGAATCGGCCGCGTCATAGACCTCCGGCTGCGGGATGTTTGACGAGGTGAGACCGAGAAGAAGGATTGGCGAGTCCGCCGGATTGACCTTGCGGTACGTGGGCTGGCCCGGAAGACCGGCAGGCAATTGGCCGCGTGCCGCGTTGATGGCGGCTTGCACGTCGCGTGCTGCGGCATCAATGTTGCGATTCAGCTCGAACTGGAGCGTGATGCCCGTTTGTCCTGATTGGCTCGACGAGGTCATTTGCGTGACCCCGGCGATTTTGCCGAGCTGGCGCTCCAGCGGCGTCGCCACGGCCGTGGCCATGGTTTCGGGACTTGCTCCCGGCAAACCCGCGCCGACGGAAATTGTGGGGAAGTCCACTTGCGGCAGCGGCGCTACGGGCAAGAAACGGAATGCCACGGCGCCGGACAGGAAGATCGCCATGGTGAGCAGCGTCGTCGCGACGGGACGGCGGATAAAAGGCGCGGAGAAATTGGCGGTGATATTCATCGCCTAGTCTGCGGCCGCGGGCTCTTCCGCGGGATTGCCGATGTGTATGCGCAGGCGGCGGGCGAGCCAGTCAAAAGCCAAGTAAACGACGGGTGTCGTATAAAGGGTAAGCAACTGGCTGAGGAGAAGGCCCCCGACGATTGTGATGCCGAGAGGCCGGCGCAACTCGGAACCCACGCCGGAGCCGATGGCGAGCGGCAATCCCCCGAGCAGAGCCGCCATCGTGGTCATCATGATGGGGCGGAAGCGCAGAAGGCACGCCTCGTAGATGGCTTCGAGCGGAGGCATTCCCTCGTTACGTTCGGCTTCGAGCGCGAAGTCAATCATCATGATGGCGTTCTTCTTCACGATGCCGATGAGAAGGATCAAGCCGATCAAAGCAATTACGCTGAACTCCGTGCGGCAAAGAAGGAGAGCAAGGATCGCGCCAACGCCGGCGGAGGGCAGGGTGGAAAGAATCGTGATCGGATGAATGTAGCTCTCGTACAAAATGCCTAGAACAATGTAGACGGTGATGACGGCAGCGAAGATCAGGATGGGCTCGTTCGCCAGCGAGATGAGAAATGCTTGCGCCGTGCCCTGGTAGTTGACTTGAACGCTGGGGGGCAAGCCCACCAGCTCCTCCTTGGCTGCATCAATGGCTTTCACGGCATCGCCGAGGGAAGTGCCGGGAGCCAGGTTGAAAGAAAGCGTGACCACGGGGAATTGTCCCTGGTGGTTGATGGTGAGCGCGGTCGTGCC
>JBGPGF010000037.1:0-18574 GCA_041483755.1 Terriglobia bacterium
CATCATCACCGTTCTCCTCGGCCCGGCCATCGCGCAGGGCCGCGTGCTACAGGTGGCGCTCGGTGGGCATCCGCTTGTCCACTACACCCTTGGCGAACCTCGTCACACCGCTCTGCTCATCTGCATTTTTCTGCTCATTCCGTTCACGGGCATCTACACGTTCATCGGCGGACTCTGGGGCGTGCTGGTCACCGATCTGTTTCAGTTCGTCCTGAAAATGGGCATGGTTACCGTGCTCGCCTGGGTCGCAGTCTCGAAGTTTGGCGGCATCGAAGCGCTGAAGTTGCGTCTGCAAATCGTCAGCGCAGCCACGGCGCACTCCGGGGCGCAAGTTTCCAATCCACTGGCGTTCTTTCCCGATTTCCGTCTCGGCCTCACCACCAGCGCCGTTTGGACGCTTCCGCTTCTGTCTTTCATTCTTTTTCTTGGCGTGCAGTGGTGGTCTTCGTGGTATCCCGGAGCGGAGCCCGGCGGCGGAGGCTACGTCGCCCAGCGCATCTTCAGCGCCCGGGACGAAAAGAACTCCCTCGGTGCGACGCTGTGGTTCAACATCGCCAATTACGCCCTGCGCCCCTGGCCGTGGATTCTCACCGGCCTCGTCGCGCTGGCCGTTTATTCTCCCAACGGCGGCATCGCGCCCAGCGCCGACTTCGCCGCTAATCCGCAGCAGGGCTATGTGATGGTTCTGCGCGATTTTCTTCCCCCGGCGCTGCGCGGGCTGATGGTTGCCGCGTTTCTCGCGGCTTTCATGTCCACCGTCGGCACGCAGTTGAATTGGGGCACGTCGTATCTGGTGAACGACTTCTACCGCCGCTTCCTGGTGCGCAAAGCCACTGAAAAGCACTACGTCGGCATCGGAAAGATTTTCACTATCGTTCTGGTTCTTGCCGGAGGATACGTCGCGAGTCAGCTCGTCTCCATCTCTGAAGGCTGGCATATCGTCCTCGGCATTGGCGCGGGCACCGGCGCGGTGTTGATCCTGCGCTGGTATTGGTGGCGCATCAATGCTTGGAGTGAAATTGTGGCCACCATCGTTGCCGCCGCGCTCACGTTTGTGCTCACGAAAGTGCATTTCGCGGGCAGCGACCCCGTCGTGTATGCCAAGACCACGCTCATAACCGCGGGGAGCACGACGGTCGCCTGGCTCATCGCCACGTTCGTCACGCGCCCCGAGCCCACGGAAAAACTCCTGGCCTTCTATCGCCGCGTGCATCCCAGCGTGTACGGCTGGCAGCCCATCGCCAAGCTCGCGCCGGAGCTTCCGCCGGTCCGCAACCTCGCCAACAACACGTTCAACTGGGTGTTGGGCTGCGTCATGGTGTATAGCGCCATGTTCGCTATCGGCAAGCTGGTCTTCAACCAATGGACCAGCGGCATCTTCCTTCTCGTCCTGAGCGCGCTCGCCGGCTGCTTCATCTTCTGGAACCTTTCGCGCCAGGGCTGGTCCACGCTGTCCGGGAGTGACTCGCCGTAACGCACTGCGCGAAGGCGGGTAGCCTCTCTTCTGTAGTGGCGGGTTTTCAAACCCGTTCTTTTACCTTTGAGATTCATGGCAGCTCTTATCGGGGAGGAGTTGAGGTACACCCCCGGTGTTTTGGAAAAGAGTGCGCATCCCCTTGTATCTAAACGACTTCGTGAACGCTCTTTGTGTATGGAGTATGGAAGAGTGCGGAAGTAGAAGGAATTAAAGGAGATAGAGGAGGGAGGTGAGGTAGATGAGGCGGAGGATGCGGAGCAGGCCGGCCCTTCGCAAAAGCACTCAGGGTAAGCGTGGAGTGCGAGCGTCACGAGGAAAGATAGCATGGTGAGTACAAGTTGGTTAAGTATTATGCAGGGAATGGGCAAAAATGAGGAGTGGACGGCATTGGGGCAAGTTGAACGGTGCGGGCGGGTGACCGGGAAATCTTAAGAAAGGTGGGGCGCAGAAAGAAACAGGAGGAAAAGTCAAAAGCCCAGGTGCTAAACCGGCACTTGGGGCACACGACGAACTGCTTCCAGGAATAGCGCGGGGAACGTCCGGCGGACAAATCTCTCGTCTTCCACGGAACTAGCGGCCAGCTTACGTACTTTCGCAATCCGCTCCTCCCGGCTCATCTTCCGGAAGCGCCTGGCTATGGCCGCGGCCAGATGTTTTTCCGCCATGGAATCATCCTCGATTACCGACTATGCGCCCCGCCACCCCCTCCCGCAAGTTCGGAACGTCGTTGCAAGCCCCTTTGCTTGCTGTTATTCTGTGAGGGCCATGGCGATCAAGAAGACAAAGCTGGATGTGGCTGCCAGAAGGGCGGCAGAGATCATTCAAGAGCACCTGGGCACTTTGCCGGCGGCAGAGGCTAAGGCCATGCGCAAAGACCTTCACACATTAGCGGTTAAGTCTTCCCGCTCTGCAAATCGCGGAAAAGCTTCACAATCTCACCGAAGCGTGGGTCCTCGTCCTTTATCCCATGCTTCCGCAAAATCCGCATAAACTCCCGCTCATCCCCATATTTCAGAATCTTCCGGAGATCGCGCAACAGCGCGTTCATTTCCGCTCGCGAGAGTCTATATTTGTCGGGCATCAGTACTCCGGTCTCCGCCGAGCGCTTCGAATTCCCCCGCCGTCCAGGCAAACACGAGGAAGGATAGCATGGGGAATATCAACCAGTTAAATGTTATGCAGGGAAAGGCAGAATAGAGGAGTGGACGGCGATGGGGCGGGATTAACGGTACGGGCGGGTGAGCGGGAAATCTTGAGAAAAGTGGGACGCGGAAAGAAACTGGAGGGAAAATCAAAAGCCCCAGGTGCCCCGACCCTTCGTAGCTTCCTTCACAAAGAGCGTTCAGGATAAACAAGGTGAAGCAGGCCGGGCGCCTGGGGCTTTTGACTTTTCCTCGAATATTGAATGGCTACGGAAGGCCGGATGGCTTAACCCCATTCGTATTCGCTGGAATCAGTGGAAGGGTGCAGAGCGCATATCGCCTGCGAACTCTTGAAAGGCGGCGAGATCCTCGGCGGGAGCGGAGGCCAGGGCGCTGCGCTTTCGAAGCGCTTCGCGGGCGGCTTCTTCCGGGGTGAGCGACTTTACAAACACGGCGTCGCGCAGATAGCGAATTTGTTGCAGCCCGGCCTCGGAAGCGCCCGCGTACTTGTCCACTTGCTGGAGAAAGAAGTCGAAGAGGGCTTTGGGAAGCTCGAACGAGTCCGGAACGTCGCGGCGCGTATATTCGTAAATGGTTGTCTGACGCCAAGGATTGAACTTTCTTGTGTCAAACGTATCGGCCTCGGTGAGAAATATCTGTGATGTTGGCACGACGACACGAATCGCGGGACCCGCCGCCGGACGGAGCGTCCAGACCGCGACGGTGTGATTCGGATATGGCCAGAGCAGGCCGACGCTTTTGACTCCGGCGCGCTCCGCAAGAAACGCATAAAGGGCCGAGAGCTCATCGCACTCCGCGATGGCCGTTGGCGCGAGATAAGAGGGATTGCGGACTCCCTGCCACTGACGCCAGATTCGATCCGAATTCGGCGGCTGGTCCGTGATGGTCCAATGCGTATTCCAGAAGCCCGCGTCCCGGGTGGCTTCAAACAAGAGACGCACAAGCACGTAGTCCGAGTAGCGGACGCTCCCGGGCGGGAGTTGGTGCGCCGCAGTGAAGGACTGAAAGCCGAGTCGCATGCCGGAGGTCGTTTCGAGAGTTTTTGCTTTGGCGCGCAGGGCGGCGACGAGCTGCGAGACCTGAGTGGTGGAGGTGGTGTTGGGTTTCTGACCGAAGAGGGAAGAAGCGGCGACGAAAAGGAGGAGAAACCAGAAAGAGATAAGAAGACGTGGGTAACAGATGAGTTTCATGATTGGGTTGGGCCGATTCTCAAGCGTGCAGCATCATACGCCGGGTTCCGCATGCCTTCAGAAGTTTTATAAGGGTTATGAGTTTTAACTCTCCCTCGATCATTAGAATGGCGGTCTTGGGAACAGCCGTGGCACAAGCGACCCTTCTCGAAACGCGCTGACAGGCTACGGAAAAACTTGGACTAGCAGCGTCTGCGATGCAAGGCGTGTTTGGAAGCGGCTGATGCTACGGTGCTGCGATTTGAAGAGCACAGGCCCTTCGCCACGGCACTCAGGGCAGGCTGAAGACCTGTGCTACCTACAGCGAAGAGGCTGCACAGGCAAGAGTGCCTGTGCTACTTACGACGAAGAGGCTACACAGGCAAGAGTGCCTGTGCTACTGATTCCGATCCACTCGCTGATGCGGACTTAACGAGAAAATAGAAAAGGCCCAGAGATTAAACCGGCACGTGTGGCAGGGGGTGATCAGCGCTGTTTCTTGTGTTCGTTGTGCGCAACGCGGGCCTTCACCAGCTTTTTCACAAGAGCGGCCGGGAGAGGCTTGTTCACGGGGAAGTGGATGGTTCCTTTGGATGTGGAGAAGCCCTTGAGTTCGTTCTTGAACGCCGCGATTACGGACGCGGTAGGGAACAAACTGCAATGGTTCGCAAACGCGGCGAACCACACCAGCGTTCCTTTGTACTTGAACGCCGGAATCCCGTAGCTGATGGTCTCGGTAGCCTCCGGCGGCGCAGCGGAGCGAATCGCCGCGCGAACCTTTTTCAGGGTGCTGCGCGCGGGTTGGGGGACGCCCGCGAGGTATTCGTCCACGCTCATCGGGACCACGTTCCGGGGAGTGGGGCTGCGTTTCGCGGCCGAACCGCGAGCGCCGGATTTTGCTTTTTTCATGCGGGTCATACTACAAAGGCGTCCGCTCCAAGTCTACTCCTTGGACTCTCACGCAGGTTTTCGACGTGAAAAACGCCGAAGTGTTTACAACTCCGGTCCTACTTGTCCTTGAAAACAATTCAAGAGAACGGGTCTGACGACCCGCCACTACGGCCGAATACGGCCGGGGTTAATTCGCGATGCTCAATTCGATTGTCGCGGAGGCGGGAAGGCGGGAGCCGGCGAGCGGCGCTTGATCCACGACCGTGCCGCGCGGCCATTGCGGAGCGGAAAGGTAATTTTCTTTGTGGCGCAGGCCGGATGCATCCAACTGGCGCGCGGCGTCCGCTTCGTTCAGGCCGACGAGGTGGGGCATTACGAAGGCCGCCTCGCGCGGCGGTTGCGCCACCATCACGTCCACGCGCGGCGTGGCCGCCCCGGTTCCCGGCTTGGGCGTTTGAATCAGTACCGTGTCCGCAGGCACATCGGGCGAAGCGAAACCAGACACCTCGCCAATCTGCAACCCCGAACGCAGCAGCTCGATTCGCCCGGCGCGCAGCGACTTGCCTTCCAGCGCCGGGATCGAAAGCTGCCGTTGGCCCAGGCTCAAGACCACGTGCGCCTGTTGCGAAGCCTTCATTAGCATCCCTGGCGGGGGCGTTTGGCGGACCACCACATTGATGGGCAACTCGGTGTAGATGCGGTCGGCCACGCGCAGCACCAGCCCGCTGGAGGAGAGCAGGGAATTCGCTTCTGTCGCGCTTTTGCCGACGAGATTCGGCATGGTCACTTCGCGCCCGTGAATCGCAAAGCGCATTGCCGTGATGGCGCTCAGAAACGCCGCTGACGTGAGAATGAAAAGCAGCAGAGCCATGCGGCTCAGCCATTCCAGCCTTTCGCGCAGCGTCATGAGTCGAGTTTCTTATCTGTGTGCGGGTTCGTCAAGGCCACGGTCACCGGGAAGGGGCGAGCGGGGGCGACGGATATTCCGGCAGCTTGTCTTTGCTGGTGTCGGCGCGTTTGACCTCCAGCTCGTCGAAAAGCACGGAAGGGCTGATCACGGTGGTGGGCGAGCCGCCGAGCCGATTGCTCAAGAGCGCATCGTCGCCGGCGGCCAAGAGGTTGTTGCGCAGGGAACGCAGGTCGAGTTCGTTGAAGACGGCGCCGCGCACCATCTCTTCGCGGCCGTCCTTTTCATAAACGCGATAGAGCAAGCGCGGCGAATTGCCCGGCCCGAGGGTTTCCACGCGGTAGGCGAATGGTCTTCCTTGTGTCCGGACCATCTCGAGCATCTGCTGTTTGAGCGCCGCCGCCGGCTGCGCCTCCGCGCTGTGCACGATCAGGGTTCCAATGCTGGGCTGCGGCGGCGTGCCCGGCGCGGCGCGCCCGTGCCCGTTCGAAACGGGAAAGTCGCGAATCGGTTGCCGCCCGAGCAGGTAATTCGCAAGCATGCCTTTGTCAATCAGGGTGACTGCCTGCGCGCGCACGCCTTCGCTATCCATGTCGTAACTGCCCACGACGCTCTTTCCTTGAAACTCCTTCATCGCCGGGTCATCCACCACCGTAAGAAAGGCCGGAAGCACGCGCGTCTTCCAGCTCGTGGCGAAGCCGCCCGTGGTGCGATTCGGCTGCCCGGGCCGTGGCTTGCGCCCCAGCACGTTTCCACCGATGAGCCCGGCGAACATGTCGTCCGCCGCGTCCGCCGCGAAGAGCACCGGGCCGCGATACTCTTCCTCCACAATGGGGGCGTTGCGAAGAGCATTGAGCGTGTCCAGCATCTTCCTGGTTTCGCCGGCCAGGGCATCGTGCGACGGCAACTCCTCGAGCCGTCCAACGGTCCAGTAGGGGTTGCGCGTCAGCCGCATGCCGTCGGCGGCCTGGGTCGAGCAGTTCAGCGTGACCGTGTACGTGGTGCGCCCGCTGCGCTTGACCGTTCCTTCGGTGTTGACGAAATATTCGTTGACGAGATCGAACTGCGCGGAGGCCGTGAGCGACTGCACGTCCGGATACTGGCGGTAGAGGCTGGTGACGTCCTCGAGCGTTTTGCGCCAGGCCGCGGCATCGTAGCGCATGCTGGCACGTTCCCCGACGGACTGCAGCGGCTGCGCCTTCGCGAAATCGTCCACCGGGCTGGGATCGGCCGAAAATTGCTTCATGAACGCCTGTTTCTGGGTCAGCGCCTCGCCGGCCGCTTTATAGGCTTGATCGGTGGCCAGCCAGATTTGGTGACGAAGAGCGATGGGATCATCGTCCAGGGGGAGCACTTGCGTCGCGCCCATGCCGCCCTGCCCGAAGAAGCTGTCGTCCTTGTAGTCGCCCACGCGCACAACCACGCGCAGAATCCGTGCGCGCACGTGCTGTTCTTCGCGCGCGGCGCCGAAGGCCGCTTCGGCGCCAAACCTCTCGAGCTCGTGAACGCGATACTCGATGTAGTAGGGCGCGGCGACTTGATCCATTTTCAACTGGGCCTTCGAACGTTCGAGTTCGGTGAGCAGCGCATCGAGAAGGGGATCGCCGGAAGCGGCGGCGCGTGCAGCCACCAGAGGACTGGCGACCACGGCGTCCGTCTTCGCGGGCGGCGTATCATTTTTAAGTGCAACCGCGAAGCGGTCAACTCCGCCGGCTCGGAGGATGGGGGCACCCGTGAATAGAAGAGCAAACAACACAAGCGCGGTGATGCGGCGAGCGAGATTCACGGCTTCCCCTCCGGCTTTGCCGGTGTGCCATTTGCGGCGGGCAGCGATTCGAACCCCGGCGGCGGAAGAATGGGGGGGCGTTCGTGCGAGTGGGCCCGCTTTTGTACTTCCATCTCGGAGAAAAGCATCGCCGGCGCCGCGGCAGCGACGGGGACGCTGCCCGATTCCGCGCCGCAGACGCCGTTGAAAACATGCTGCGCGTCGCCGGTAACCAAAATGCGCGTCAGGGCCGCGAGGGGCGTCCCGACAATGTCCACTCCGCGAACCAGTTCGTCGGGGCGTGCATCGGGATACACGCGGTAAACCATCACGGGCAGCACCTGGAACGCCTGCGGCAGGGAACGCGTGGTCAGTGTGAAGCCGCCCTGCACGTCGTCAAAGAAGAGCCCGTAGGGCTTGCCCGCCTTCTTCACTTCTTCGATGAGTTTCTTCCGCAGGTCAGCTTCCGGCACGGTCTGCGTCGAGGTCACCAGCAAATTCCCTTGGCGTCCCGTGGACATCAGCCCGGCCTGGTTGCGCCCGTGGCCGTTTGACTGGCTGAAATTCTTGATGGGCATGCGCGACATCAGAAAATTCCTCAGCATGCCGTTTTGGATCACTTCGACGCGCTGTGCCGGCACACCTTCATTGTCATAGTCGTAGGACCCGGCGAGTTTGACGCCGCCCAATTCGTGAAGTGTCGGGTCGTCCGCAACGCTCAAGAACTTCGGCAGCACTTCCTGCCCGACTTTCTTGGTGAAGGTCTGGCCCTCATCTTCGTCGCGCTGGCGATGGCCCTCAAGGCGGTGGCCGAGGACTTCGTGGAAAAAGACCGCGGCCGCGCGCCCGGAAAGGATTGCCGGACCGTCAAACGGTTCGGCGACGGGCGCGGCGCGCAGCGCCTTCAAATCCGCGGCGATTTTTTCGATTTTTGCGAGCAAGTCGCTTTCGGAGGGCAATTCCTTTGCGGCCGGCGCCTGGAACGTTTCCACGCGCAGCAACTCCATGCCGTCATCGGCGCGCGTCTCGCCCTGGATGATCATTCGAACGGACGCGCTCGGCTCGACGAGCGATGTGCCTTCGCTCGAAACCATTCGCGACGTCGCCGCCTGCAACTGCAGGATCACCGCCGAGCTGTACACCTCTGGATACTTGCGAAAAGCCGCCGACAGCCGGCGGATCTCGCCTTCCCACGCGGCGCGATCAAAAGCGGCAAGTGCTGGCGCCGCGGTGGTATGCGATTGCGGCGTTTCCTTGGAGAAGTCCGGCGACTTGTCCTCTTCTTCCGCGCGCACGGCGGTATTCGTCTTCACCTTAAGGAAGGAAGGAACAGCCTGTTTGTATTCGCGGTCGGTTAATTCCCACAAGAGGCGCGCAATGGCGTCCGGACTGTCTCCGAGCGGGAGCGCTCCCGAGATCATCCCGGAACTGCGGCTCTCGTTGTGCGTGTTGTCGAGGGCGGGCGAGCCTACGCGCATCACCACGTCAGCGTAGCGGCGCTTGTATTCCGCGTTCGTGAGCAGGCTTCCATATCCGCCGGCCAAGACCACGATGTCCTGGTCATAGACCGTGTAGCTTAGAAAGTAGGGCGGATTTTCCGCCTTCGCCAGTTCCGTCGTAGCACGGATCAGCTCGGCTTTCATCGTTTGCAGAACGCTATCCGGCGCCGTTTTCGATACGGGTGCGTCGCCCGCGGCCCAAACGAGCGCCGGACCTCCAAGCTGCAGCGACAGAACACCCGCGAGCAGAATGCGCGTTGCATTTCGAAGAGGAGTGCGGAGGACTTGGGCTCCTATCCACATTCGATGTTGCCGGTGATCGTTCATAAGACCTTGCGCCACTCCAGTCTTGGACGCTCTGGGCACAGAATCCCGAGTATGCCTGAGCGTTATGCACCGTGCAAATAACGGGTAAAACATTCACTCGGCGGATTCGAAGATTTCGCCGGCACGCAAGCGCACGCCATTCGCGAATTCCCGCGCGGTGATGCGTTTGCGCCCTTCCAGTTTGACGCCGTCCAGCCGCAAAAGTGTCCCGCCACCGCAGCCCGCCAGAACCTCCGCGCCTTCTTGCAAGATGCTTCCGGGAGCTACCGGAGTTGTCTGCGTGTTCGCAAGAGGCGCACCCCAGACGTGGCACAATTGCCCGCGAAAAGCTGTGTAAGCCCCCGGCCAAGCGGCAAAGCCGCGTATGCGGTTGTATATTTCACCGGCCGAGCGGTTCCAATGAATCCGGCCGTCTTCTTTTTTCAGGACCGGCGCGGCGGTGGCCGCGGAGTGATCTTGGGCCCTCGGCGCAATCGTTCCCGCAGCCAGGCCCCGCAGCGTATCGGTGACCAGCGGCGCGCCCTCCGCGGCCATCCGAGCGGAAAGCTGCGGCGCGGTTTCCGAAGGCCCGATGGCCATCGCGCGTTGCAGCAGGATGCCGCCCGTGTCCATGCCGGCGTCAATGCGCATGGTGGTCAGCCCGGTCTGCGTCTCGCCGTTCGCAATGGCCCAGTGAATGGGCGCGGCCCCGCGGTATTTCGGAAGCAATGCGGCATGCAAATTGATCCAGCCGAGACGGGGAACGGAGAGCAATCGCTCCGGGACGATCTGCCCATACGCAATGATGACGATGGCATCCGGTTGCAATCCGGCAATCAGTTCGAAGGCTTTATCGGAGCGCAGGCTTTCCGGCTGGTGCACCGGAACGTCCGCCGCTTGTGCGGCTTGCTTCACCGGAGTGGGAGCAATCTGCTGGCCGCGGCCGCGCGGGCGGTCGGGTTGGGAGATCGCGGCGATCACTTGAAATTCCGGAAGGTCGAGAAGGTGCTTCAGCGAAGGAACCGCGAACTCGGGTGTGCCGCAGAAAACGATGCGCATTCCAGAAGCCCCTAGCCCGTGTTTCTCAGAAAAGTGCAGGGAGAGCGGCCGCACTCCACGTGAAGAATATACCTAGCGTCGCCGCATTGCCGGATGCTTGCTGGAAAGGCGCACAGAATGGATTCATCGCGCAAAGACCGCGCGATGGGGCGGCGGTCCGTGCTACCAGGGCGGCTCACCACTCGCCTTTTTTCCTCAGCTTCTTGATCCGGCGCTTGATGAGGTCGCGCTTGAGCATGCTGAGGTGCTGGATGAAGAGAATGCCGTTGAGGTGATCAATCTCGTGACAGAAGGCGCGCGCCAGTAGGTCTTCGCCGCGCACTTCGAACGATTCACCTTTGGCATTTTGCGCGCGCACGGTGACGAACTGCGGGCGAATCACGTAGCCGCGGAAGCCGGGAACGGACAGGCAGCCCTCTTCCTCGCGCTTTTCGCCTTCGGCGTGAATGATCTCCGGATTAATCAGGACCGTCTTGGCCTCGGGATTTTTCCCCTGGGTTACGTCCACCACCGTCAAGCGCATGCCCTTGCCGATCTGCGGCGCGGCCAGGCCCACGCCATTTGCCGCGTACATGGACGCAAACATGTCTTCGCAAAGCTCTTCGAGTTCCGCGTCGAATTTCGTGACGGGTGGCGTTGGCTTCTCAAGTATCGGATCGCCGTACTTGACGATGGGATAGATCTTGCGCGGCGATTGCGTGGCCGCCGCCGCTTCAGAAGTTGTGGAGCTGTCGGACATAACTTTCGAAATTGCGCCGGGTTTCGCCAAGGGAGTCTCCACCAAATTTTTGCAGAAAAGCCCGCGCCAGCACAAGGGCGACCATGGCCTCGCCGGCCACGCCGCCGGCGGGGACCACGCAGATGTCCGAGCGCTCGTAGGCGGCCTTCACGGATTCTTTCGTCACCAGGTCGGCGGTTTCGAGCGCGCGCCGCAGGGTCGAGATGGGCTTCAAATAGCCGCGCACGAGCACATCTTCGCCGTTGGTGATGCCGCCTTCGAGCCCGCCCGCGCGGTTGCTCGGCCGCGTGAACTTGTGCGCTGCGCCGTCGTAACGAATCTCGTCCTGCACTTCCGAGCCGTAGGAGCCGGCCGCGGTGACGCCCACGCCGATCTCCACCGCCTTGACCGCCTGAATGGCCATCACTGCCTGCGCAAGCTGGCCATCGAGCTTTTCATCCCACTGCGCATGGCTGCCCAGACCCACGGGAACATTGTGCGCCACGACTTCAAAGATGCCGCCCACCGTATCGCCGGCGCGCAGCGCCTGGTCCACTTCCGATTTCATGCGGTCTTCGGTTGGCGTATCCACGCAGCGCAGCGGTGATTCAAGATTGGCGCAGACGGCTTGGATCTCCTCCCAGGAGGCGGCGCGTTCAAGGCTTACGTGGCCGACGCGAACGACGTGGCTGGCGATCTCGATGCCGAATTCGCGCAGCAACAGCTTGGCGAGTGCCCCGGCTGCGACGCGGGCGGCTGTCTCGCGCGCCGAAGCGCGTTCGAGAATGTAGCGTGCATCGTGTAGATCGAATTTGAGCGCACCGGCAAGGTCGGCGTGGCCAGGCCGCGGCGCGGTTAGTTTGCGTTCGGCGGTGGGATCGCCGGTGTCTTCGACGGGGAGTGCCTTTTCCCAGTTCGCCCAGTCTTTGTTCTCGATGCGGATGGCGATGGGCGCGCCGATGGTCTGCGCGTGATGCACGCCGGCAAAAATTTCCGCGCGGTCCTTCTCGATTTTCTGGCGCCCGCCGCGTCCGTAGCCGAGCTGGCGGCGGTGCAGTTCCTGGTTTATGAACGCCACATCAATGGGGACGGAAGCGGGCAAGCCCGAAACCCAGGCGAGGAGCGCCTGGCCGTGGGATTCACCGGCAGTGAAGAATCGAAGCATAGGAATTGTTCGCGCCGTGGCGAAAATCGCGCGGCGAGCAAATAAGCAGTGTAGCGGGCGCAGCGCGCAGCGTCCAGCAACAAGTCGAAGGGAAAGTAATGGGGAACCATGCTTGACGCAGTGGCGGGGCGACGATAGGCTTCCGACCCAGCGGTTCAGGCGACGCGACACAGGTGGCGGACACTCCTCTTCAAATGACCGGGTCCAGCGGGGATGCGCCCCGCTCGGAAGGCACGCCGACAATCGTTGGCGTCTTGGGCAATTCCCTGAAGCACTCGATCTTGAGCGTGCAGGACTACCTCATCCTGGCCATGCACTCGCTCACAAACCTCTTCACCGGGCCGCGCTACGTGAAAGACCTAATCGAACAAATGGACGTCATTGGGGTGGGTTCGGTGCTCATTGTCGTGCTGTCCGGGTTTTTCATTGGCGGCGTGATGGTTCTGCAGACCGGCGCGCAGTTTACGCGCTTTGGCCAGACGGCGCTGACCGGCGACGTGGTGGCTCTCGCCTTGGTGCGCGAACTGGGACCGACCCTGGCGGGCATCCTGGTGGCCGGGCGGTGCGCCTCGGGAAT
Organism: Terriglobia bacterium; assembly: GCA_041483755.1. GTDB lineage: Bacteria > Acidobacteriota > Terriglobia > Acidiferrales > UBA7541 > Acidiferrum. The sequence continues at coordinate 12,697 of JBGPGF010000037.1, forward strand.
CGCCTCGGAACTCGGCTCGATGCTGGTGACCGAGCAGGTGGATGCGATGCGCGCGATGGGCACGGACCCAAGCCGCAAGCTGGTGACACCGCGGGTCGTAGCCACGATTTTGATGCTTCCGCTTCTGACGGCCATCATGGACTTCGTCGGGCTCCTGGGAGGATGCGTGGCGTCCGTGTTCACGCTGCGCCTCGGCGCGGTCGAGTTCTGGACGCGGGCGATCGATGCACTGGAGTTTGGCGACTTGGTGCAAGGGTTCAGCAAACCCATCTTTTTTGCTTTTATTCTGGCGACTGTCGGTTGCTATAAGGGGCTCACGGTGCGCGGAGGCACGCAGGGCGTCGGCCGTGCCACGACCGAGGCCGTGGTGGTCTCCTCCGTTCTGATTCTCGTCTCGAACCTCTTCCTCACGCGAATCGCGCTGTTTCTCTCCGACAAGGTGTTTTGAGGGGCCGTGCTTGAGGGAAGAGCGTACAGAATGAATTCATCCCGCATAAATCGCGCGATGGAGAAGAGGTCCGTGCTACCGGGCACTCGGCACTCCACAAATCAGGTTTTCTCACTATAATCAGTCCACCTCTATGCATCCGGACGTGAATCAGGCGGGCGGCGCAGAACCGGTCATTTCAATGGAAGGTGTGCGCCTGGGTTTTGACGAAGGGGAAGTCCTGCGCGGGGTGTCGTTTAGTGTGCAGCCGAGCGAGACCGTGGTGCTTCTGGGCGAGACGGGCACCGGCAAGACGCTCACTTTAAAACTCGCCGCGGGTTTGCTGCGGCCTACCGCTGGCCGCGTGCGAGTTCTCGGAGAGGCCGTTTCTGAAATGAAAGAGAAGGAACTGCTGGCCTTCCGGCGCAAGGTTGGCTTCGTGTTTCAAGAGGGCGCGCTGTTCGATTCCTTGACCGTGGCGGAAAACGTGGCCTACCGCCTGCGCGAAGACAGAGTGGATGAGGATGAGATCGAACCACGTGTCCGTGAAGCTCTGGGCTTCGTGGAGCTCGAAGACGCGTTTGACCTGGTGCCTTCGGAACTTTCCGGGGGAATGCGCCGCCGAGTTTCGATCGCCCGCGCGCTGGTCAATCACCCGCCCATCGTGCTCTATGATTCGCCGACAGCGGGCCTCGACCCCGTCACTTCACAGACCATCATTACGCTCATCCTGCGCCTGCGGGATCTATACGGCGTCACGGCGCTGCTGGCCACGCACCGCTTGCAGGACGGCTTTGCCTTGGCCAATTTCCACTTCGATCCGAAAACGCGCCGCGTTTTGCCGCTCGCGGAATCGGATGGCGGCGCAAATTCGAATGAAGCGGCGACACGGTTTCTCGTGTATCGCGATGGCGGCGTCTATTTCGAGGGTAATCCGGAGGCGATTCGAACCTCGAAGGATCCTTATTTGCAGCGCTTTTTGATTTAGGGGGAAGAAGCTTCAACAGTTGTTCAGGAGAGGAGAACGAAACATGGCACAGCGCAGGCAATTGAATTGGACCGAGTTGCGCGTCGGCATTTTCGCGCTGGTGGGACTGTTTATTCTGGCAGCCGGCATTTTCTACGTGACCGGGCCGGAGGGAATTTTCGGGGTCAAGTACCGCCTGCGAACCTATCTCCCGGAGGTGTCCGGGCTGGCACACGGCGCGCCCGTGCGGCTCGATGGCGTTGATGTGGGAAACGTGGAAGTGATTCGAATGGTTCCGCGAACCCAGGGCCACACCGTGGAGAAGAATCGCAACATCGAGGTCGTCATGCGGATTGACCGTGACTATCAGGACGACATTTTGACCGATTCAACCGCCAGCCTGGTCACCGAGGGTTTACTCGGCAACCGCTACGTGAACATTTCCCGTGGGTTTACGGGCGTGGCACTAAAGGAAGAACAGGAAGTAAAGGGCGTTGAAGAAAAGGCGATCAAGGAAGTGGTTGAGCGCAGCGCCGACGTGCTGGGCAACCTGCAAGCGCTTTCGCAGGACGTACGCGATCTGCTCGCCGGCGTGAAAGCGGGCCGCGGCTCGCTGGGCAAATTGCTGACCGACGACCAGGCTTACGCGCACATGAACAGCATCCTGGCGAAGGGCGATACGATGATCAGCAACATCCAGGCGGGCCAGGGTTCGCTCGGCAAACTGGTCGCCACCGACGAGCTATACACCAAGGCCAATTCCGCCGTTGGCCGTGTGGATACGATGCTTGCGGATATTCAGGCCCAGAAAGGGACCATGGGCAAGCTAATCTATGACCCGTCGCTTTATCAGAATGCGAAGGAAGCCATCGAGAAGGGCAATCTCGTCCTGACCGACGTGCGCGCGGGCAAGGGAACGCTGGGGAAGCTGGCCACCGATGAGACTCTCTTCACGAATCTGCGCGATGCCAGCGGTCATATCGCCACAGCGAGCGCAAAGCTCAACGAGAACACGACGACCGTGGGCAAAATGTTCAGCGATCCGAAGCTGTACGACAATCTCGCCGCGCTCACGGGTGATCTCCGCCTGCTCATCGGGGATTTTCGTCAAAATCCCAAGAAGTTCCTGCGCATCAAACTGGGGATTTTCTGAGCGTGCGGGCTGGTTTCCCGATTCGCGCACCTCTGTGTTGTAATAATGGCGTAACAATTGGCCATTAGGCTTGGCACGAAAGGTATGGGCACCCCAAGTTGACCGAGACGCAAGACACCGCGCAAAGGCCGCCGCGCACCGAGCCGGCAAAATCCACGCTGCCACAGCCCGGCCGGCCCGTGCCCAGCCGCGCCTATCCGGGGGCGTTGATCGTCGTGGAAGGCACGGATGGCTCGGGCAAGAGCACGCAGCTCTATCTTCTCAAGCGCTGGCTTGAGATTGGCGGCTACCGTTTGCATTTCACGGAGTGGAATTCGTCACCGCTTGTGAAATCTGCTACGCGGCGCGGCAAGCAGCGCCGGCTGCTGACGCCCGTAACGTTTTCGCTGCTGCACGCCGCGGATTTTGCGGACCGTTGCGAACGGCAGATCATGCCCCTTCTCCAGGGCGATTACCTCGTTCTCGCGGACCGCTATATCTACACGGCGTTCGCTCGGGATGCCTCGCGCGGCTGCCCTCCGCGCTGGCTGCGCAATCTCTATCGTTTCGCGCCGGTGCCGGACATCACTTTATATTTCCGCGCGCCGCTGGATGTGGCTGTGAACCGCATCCTCAGCGGCCGGCCAAAACTGAAATATTACGAAGCGGGGATGGACCTGGGTTTATCCTTCGACCGCGCCGAGAGCTTCAAGTTGTTCCAAGCGCGGATTCTGGATGAGTACGACAAGATGGTCGAGAGCGATAATTTCGTCGTGCTAGACGCCACCCTGCCGGTGAACAAGCTGCAAAAGCAGATGCGCGAAATCGTGGCCGAGCGGATTGACCTGAAGCGCTTCGCACCGTGCGTCGAGGAAACGGAATGAGCCCCACGGATCCGGAGAAGCAGGCTCCCGCGCCGGAAGCGCCGAGCCCTGCACCGCCGCCGCCGTCCGCGCCGCCGAGGCAAGCTGTCGCGGAAGACGCCGGCGAACAGTCCTTCTTTGGCGAACCGCTGGTGGGTTTCGACCCGAGTGAAATCACCGGCACCCTCATCGTTGTTGAAGGGATGGACGGCTCCGGCCGCTCGACGCAAATCGCGCTTTTGCAGGAATGGCTCGAGTCCGAGGGCTTCGCGGTGCAGACCAGCGGCTTGCGCCGCTCGACCCTGGTCGGCAGGGACATTGACGAGTTGCTGGCGCAAAACGCGGCGACGCGCCTTACGCTGTCCCTCATGTACGCCACGGACTTCTTTGACCAGATCGAGCACCGCATCATTCCCGCGCTGCGTTCGGGAACGGTGGTGCTGGCCGACCGTTTCATCTTCACGCTTATCGCGCGCAGCGTCGTCCGCGGCATCAATCGCGATTACTTGAGCGGCCTTTACGCCATGGCCCTGCGCCCACATCTGACGTTTTGGCTGAACGTCCGCCCGGAGACGGCCTTCGCCCGCGAATTCAAGAAGGCGCAAGCGATCAGCTACTGGGAAGCGGGCCGCGACATGTCCCTCTCCCACGACCTTTATTGGTCGTTCATCCGTTACCAGACCATGGTGAAGCGCGAGTTCGAAACCATGGCCAAACGCCACGGCTTCATCGAGCTCGACGGCGAAGCCAGCGTCCCCGCCGTCAACAAACAGTTGCGCCAGAAAATCGGCGAGCAGCTCGGCATCCGCGCGTCGAAATACTCGCCTTCCGCGGCGCTGGCGCATCTCTGGCGATGAGTCCGCTTGGCTGAGCCGGTCCATATCGCCGCCATTGATGCGGGTTCCAACGCCATCCGGCTCTCCATCGCGCGCGCCTATTCCGCCCTCGACATCGAGCCCCTGGAGACCGAACGATGTTCCCTGCGCCTCGGTGAGAACGTTTTTCTCCGCCACCGTTTCAGCGAGGAAATTCGCGCGAAAGCCGTCAAGGCCTTCCGCCACTTCCGCGAATTGATGGACGAACACGGCGTCACGCAATATCGCGCCGTGGCCACCAGCGCATCGCGCGAAGCGCGAAATCGCGCCGCGCTTCTCCGCCAGATCAAAAGAAGGGCCGGCGTGCTCCTGGAAGTCATCAGCGGCGCGGAAGAATCGCGCCTGGGCCGCGAGGCGGTCCTCGCGGCGCTGGGGCCGGAGTCGCCGCCGCGTTGCATCGCCGATCTCGGCGGCGGCAGCCTGGAAATTAGTTTGTTGCGCGATGACAAGGTGGAGCAGAGCGCGCAGTTGCCCCTCGGCGCGGTTCGCCTGATGACCACGCTCGACCTCCCCGGCGTGATCCGCCCCGCGCAGACGGAGCAGGTGCGCCGTTACGTCCGCGCACTGCTCGAATCGCGCCTGCCGGCGCGCCCCAATCTCGCGGGCAGCATCGCCGTGGTCTGCGGTGGCAATGCCGAGACGCTCGCCGCGATCGCCCCCGGCCCGCGCGAGCATGGCGTCCCTTCCCTGGATCTGCCTCTCTTGCGCGAGCGGCTCGACGGCATTTTGCGGCGCGACGTGCGCGAGCGTATGAAATCCTTCGGCGTGCGCCGCGACCGCGCCGACGTGATGGGCGTGGCGGCCATCATTCTTCTCACTTTCGGGCGCTACCTGAATTTGCGCTCGCTTCTGGTTCCGGCCGTGGGCGTGCGCGAAGGGCTGCTGCAAGAAATTGCGCGCGAAGCTTTTTCCCGCAAGGAGCGCCATCGCTACGATGCCAAGGCGCGGCAATTGCTCGCTGGGGTGCGCAGCTTCGCGCGGCGCTTGGCCCCTCATGCCTACGACCCGCAGCACGCCGAGCACGTGCGCGAGCTGAGCCTGTTGCTTTTCGATCAACTCCAGCCGGTGCACCATGCGCCGGCGGAAGCGCGCGTGCTCCTCGAGGCGGGCGCGCTGCTCCACGATGCCGGATACGTGGTGAGTCCTCACGGGCATCACAAGCACGGCGAGTACCTGGTGAACAACGGCGACATCGCGGGACTCGATGGCCGGGAGCGCGCCATCGTGGCGTGCCTGGTCCGCTATCACAATCGCAAGTCCCAGCCCGCGGGACATCACGGCAGCTACGGCAGTCTGGGCAACGGCGACCAGCGCCTTATGCGGCGCTTGGCTTCGCTGGTCCGTGTCGCGGAGGCGCTCGACCATTCGCATCGCGAGCGCGTGACGAACCTGAAGGCGTCGTTCCAGCGCGGCGCCGTCGGTTTGCAGGTCACCGCTCGAGGCGACGCCAGCGAAGACCTGCGCGACGCCGGCCGCAGCGCGGATCTTTTTGAAAAGGAATTTCACGTGAAGCTTTATTTCCGCCAGGCGAGCGCATGATGCGGGCCGCGGAATCGTTGGGGCGAGGAGGGCAGGAATGAATCTGTACACCGTGCGCCACGGCATTGCGATTGA
>JBGPGF010000038.1:0-18479 GCA_041483755.1 Terriglobia bacterium
ATCGCGTCGTCGGATGCCGGGCTTCCCGACCCCGACTAACATCGTCGGGGTAAACGCCAACCGTCGGGACCCCCACAAACCGGGGCCCTTCACTCCGCTCAGGACAGGGAAAGCCCGGCGCTACATAGGGCGCCCTCCCGGTCGAGGCGGGGGCGCAGCGAAGCGGATCCCTCCACTGCGAGCCGCAAAGGGCGCGGCTCTCCGGTCGGGATGACGGTGGGGGGAGGGGTGTGCGATTATGTCGGAGCCCTTCGTTCCTCAGGGCAAACTGAAGCTCCGACCCCCTAAACAACGACGAGGCCGGGGCTCAAAGCCCGGCGCTACATGAGCAAGACACCGGTCTGAAGACCGGCCACTACAGGAGGGCACCGGCCCGGGTCAGGGCCGGTACATAAACTGACGGGCGGGTGGGGCAGCCTTTGATTTGAGAGGCAAATTCTGCTCTGCGGGTGCCGCAGCCCTTTGCGCCGCCCGCCGCCCCAGCAAAGGGTGCGGGTTTAGAGTCAACTTCACCACGGAAGTCAACCGCTTCGCTTGGGTTGTTCCGATGCCAACAATGAAAAGCCCCCCTCCAAGAGACGGCGGGCGCAAAAGGCGCGCACCCTTTGCTGGAAAACTAAAACGCAAGGGATGAGGCACCCCGCCAAATCAAAGGCCGAGCCGCCCGGCCGATTGCCGCAGTTGTTGTAGTTGAACAGATAGCACGAGGGGCATGGAATACGGTATCATCTGAAGTTTCAGGAGTGCATTGAAGATGAGCTTACAGGCGGGTAAGAGCGGCAAGGTGCTGTTGCGCGTGAGGCCGCGGGGGTTCTGCGCGGGCGTGGTGCGCGCGGTGGACATTGTGGAGCTGGCACTGGAGGCTTATGGCGCGCCGGTGTACGTGCATCACGAGATCGTGCACAACCGCTACGTGGTGGAGCAGTTGCGGCGGCGCGGGGCGATTTTCGTGGAAGCGATCAGCGAAGTGCCCCATGGGGCCGTGCTGGTCTTCAGCGCACATGGCGTACCTCCTCCGGTGCGGGACGAAGCAAAGGATCGCGCGCTGCGGGTGATTGACGCCACCTGCCCGCTGGTCACCAAAGTTCACCTCGAGGCTCTGAAGTTTGCCCGCGAAGGCCGCAAGATCATTCTCATCGGCCACAAGGACCACCAGGAGATCGTGGGCACGTCCGGCGAAGCACCGGAGCAGACCACCGTGGTGGATTCGGTGGAAGCGGTGGACGCGCTGAAGGTAGATGATCCCGACAAGCTGGCGTTTCTCACGCAGACCACTCTCAGCCTTTACGATACCCAAGAAATCGTGGCACGGCTGCGGCAGCGCTTCCCCAAAATTCTGGGCCCTGCCTCAGACGACATTTGCTACGCCACACAGAACCGCCAGGAAGCGGTGGAGCACGTGGCGCAGGACGTGGACTTGATTTTGGTGGTGGGCTCGCCGAACAGCTCGAATTCGAACCGGCTGGTGGAAGTGGCGCAGCGCCGCGGCGTCAAGGCGAAATTGATTGATGCGGCAAAAGACATCGATCCGGCGTGGCTGGAAGGCGTGAAAGGAATCGGGCTAACCGCCGGCGCCTCCGCTCCTGAGGTTCTTGTGGAGCAGGTGAGCGAACGACTGGCCGAATTTGGGTTCACCGACCAGCGCGACCTGGACCTGATCCGCGAAGATGTGCGGTTCACTCTTCCGCCGGAACTGGCCACGATCGCGCCCGCACCGCAGCGCTGAGTTGCGCCGGGAAAGACGCCACCGCCGGGGGCGGCGGAGAAATCCAGCAGAGGGAGCAGACCTTGGCGGTCAAAATCGTCCGTCAGCCGAAGGAGATTGCCCTGATCGGCGCGCCGTCGAGCGCCGCGGCGTTCGCGCCGGGGTTGGAAAAGGCGCCGGCGGCGTTGCGCGCCGCCGGGCTCGCCGGGCGGCTGCAAGCGATTGGGTACAAGGTGACGGATTACGGCGATTGCGCGCCGCGGCTTTTCGCCGAAGACGACGAGCACCCTCGCGCACGGAACGTTTCGGAAATCGTCGCTGGATTGAACGACCTCCGGCCGCGCATGGAGCAGGCCATAAAAAGCGGCGCGCTGGTTCTTGTGCTGGGAGGCGAATGTGTCCAGTCCCTTGCGGTGGTTGCCGGCGCCCGCCGTTACCATAAACACGTGAATCTGCTGTGGTTCGATCGCGATGCCGACCTGAACACTCCGGCCTCAACGCCGTCGGGCCGGCTGGACGGCATGGTCGTTTCACATTTCCTGGGACGCGGCGCCGCCGAACTGGTTCGTTTCTGGGGCGAGCCGCCGCTGGTGCGGGAGCCGGACATCACCTTATTCGGGCTGGAGCGAATTGACCCGGCCGAACAGGAGTTTCTCCTGCGGTCGCCGATGCGCCGAGTGCTCGCGGAAGACGTGCAGAAGGCGGGAGTTGCTTGGTCCGCCGGGTATGCGCTTGGACAGATGCACGCCGATGGACGCGAGTTCGTTCTCCATTTCGATGTGGACGTGATCGCTCAGGAGGATTTCCCCGCGGTGCCTGTGCCGGGCGCGGGCGGGCTGCGCGCCGCGGAGGTCCGCGAGGCGTTGCGCGTCTTCCTCCAGCACCGTAATTTGCTGGCATTCGACGTCGCGCAGTACAACCCCGATCAGGACGCAAGTGGCAGCGGTGCGGAGACGCTCGTGGACCTGCTCGCCGATGGGCTGAAGGCGCGGTTTGAAGCGCTCAATGTGCCCGCAGTCGAGCCGGAAACGCCCGCACATGCGAGCGAAACGAGCGCTTAGCCCTTTTCCTAACCTCATTTCATCATTTCAAGTGCGACCGTGAAACGGTCAACTCCATTCGTGGAATCCGCAAGTTCAATTATGCCGCGACATGCAACGATTTCACTTGTTGTGTCACTAATTAAGTTGAAATAGGAATTATCGAGGCTTAGCATCCGGGGAGAGCTTTTGCGACAGCGCCCTCCCAGACCCTCGTCTGCTGTAAACGGCGAATCATTCGAAATCGTTTCAGAGGAGCGGAGCCATGCCTTCTCCCGTGGACAACATCAAGCACATCGTCGTGCTGATGATGGAAAATAGGTCGTTCGACCACATGCTGGGATTTGCCAAGAGCGCGGCGTGGCCGATTGACGGCCTGGACGGCGGTGAGACGAATCAGGATTCGGCGGGCGGCATTGCGACAGTCTCCAGCGTTGCGGACTACGGCGGGGACTTCACGCCCGACCCGGGGCACTCGGTCTTCGACACGCTAACGCAGATGTACGGCGACGCAAAGACCGCGGTGATCCAGCAGCCCACGATGGATGGCTTCGTAAGAAGCTACGAAGGGAAAACCCACGATCCTCAGGGGTCGCACCGGATCATGAAGTGTTTCTCGGCGAAGAAGCTGCCCGTGCTGACGCGGCTGGCGCAGCAGTTTTGCGTGTGCGACCGGTGGTTCTCCTCCGTGCCGGGCCCGACGTTTCCGAACCGCGCGTTCATCCACGGCGCGACGTCCATGGGCCGCGTGGACATGGGCGTGGACTGGCGGAAAATGGCCACCACGATTTATGAGCGGCTGGCCCAGAACAACGTGGATTCCCTCATCTACTACCACGATTCCACGATGGCCATGACGTTCAACGGGCTGGCCGGCAAGAAGGATGATTACTTCGGCTCGTTCGAGGATTTTCTGGCGGCATGTGATAACGACGATCTACCCGGATACAGCTTCGTCGAGCCGCGCTTCGCGAATTCTCCGGGCGGGGGCGGCAAGCCCGCTTATGCCGCCAGCGACCAGCACCCCGACCACAGCGTGTACGAGGGGGAAGCTCTCATCCAGATCGTATTCAAGGCGATTTGGGACAAAGTCAAGGTGCGCAACAAGACGCTCCTGGTCATCGTTTACGACGAACACGGCGGCTTGTACGACCATGTGCCTCCGCCCACGACGGTGAATCCCGATACGAAGGTTTGGAAGAACGACGGAATTTCGCTTGACCCTTCTTTTGATTTTACGCGGCTGGGCGTGCGCGTTCCCGCGGTGCTGATTTCGCCATACATCCAGGCGGGAACGATTGACCATGCGATTTACGATCACGCGTCGGTGATCGCCACAGCGCGCAAGCTGCTGATCCCCAACGTGGCGAACTCGCACCTGACGCAGCGAGACCTGAAGGCAAATACTTTTGAGGGCAACCTGACCCTCCAGCAACCGCGCGCCGAAAAGATTGATCTGGCAGGAGGCGCGAAATCGGCGCCGCCCACGGCCGCGCAACTTGCCCAGCCGATCAACGACCATCTCAAGGCGCTCCTGCAGAGCGCGGCGCTCCAGGAGCAGCAACTCCTGCCGAAGGCGCAGCAGTCGGGGCGAAAACCGGAGACCATCGCCGGGGAAATTACGACCGAGGGAGCCGCTTCGGCGTATCTGGAGAGCATCGCGAAAAAAATCCGTGCGCTGCCGCCGGGGCTGGCCGGCGCCGCCGGTATGGACAATTGAGAAGGAGGATTCGGCATGAGACGCAGGGGCAATGACCTGTTGCGATGGCGATGCATGCGAGGAGCAGCGCTGGCGGCGTGGATACTCTTGCAGGCGTGTCCAGCATCGGGTCAGACCCCGGCCCCGGGCACACTCGGCAGCGGCGCCGAAGTTACCGGCACGTCGGATTGGGACACGTGGAAAAGAAACTGCTCCGACATGGTGCACAAGTTCGGCACGAAGACGTTCCTCGGCTGCACGGAGTCCGCCTTCCGGAACCGGCCGTTCCATTTCTACGTGCAGAGCGTCGTTCCGGGCAGTGGCGTGGGAGGCGGCGGTCAGTATGCGCGGGACCTCAATTTCGGGAAGTTTCAAAACCAGCTAAAAGTGACTTCCGTGATCACCATCCGGAAGTTCTGGATGGCGGAGCTGAAGCTGAGCATGCAGCGCACCATCATGAAGGACTGGAACAAGGCGCAAGAGGCGCTGGGATTGAACTTCTACGTGCACAACCGCCGCCTGCCGCTGATGACCTTTTACGGTCTTGGGCCGAACACCGATGTGAACAATTCCGTGAAGTTCAGCCAGCGCGATACCGCGGCAGGCGGCGAATTCTCGATGCCGATCAGGGGCTGGCTTTCGGTGGGCGGGAAGCTGGAAGGGCTCTGGCCGCACGTCGGCGAGGTTACGGGCACGAACGTCGGTTCCATCGGGAGCCAATACACGGAGCAGACTGCCCCTGGCCTGACCGCGCAGCCACCCATGATCCACGAGCAATTCTACGTCCGCCCGCATAAGCGCTTCCTCAGGCAATTCGAGATTGATTACAGCATCGCATACAACTTCTATCAGGACACGAACACGGGGCGCTTCTCCTTCCGGCGCCTGGAAGCCAACCTGGAACACCATTTTTTCCCCGAGAGGAAGAAGCACGGCGCGGTCAACACGTTCAGCGATTTCATCGTTCGCTGGAGATACTCGGTATCGGATGCCAGCGCCGGAAACGCCGTGCCGTTCTATCTGCAAGAGACGCTGGGAGGAACGGACATCGACAATCAGGCCAGCCTGCGAGCGTTCAAGGACTATCGTTTTCGCGGGCCAAACCTGATGATGGTTCAGGCGGAATACGACCGCCGGCTTTGGCCGCATCTGGGAATTTTGGTGGCCTACGACGCCGGTAAAGTTGCGCTAGCCAAGAGCGACCTGAATTTCTCCGGAATGCGCCAGAGCTTCGGCGGCGGCTTGGCAATCTATATGGGGAAGGACGTGGTGTTCCGCATTGCCGTGGCGCTGGGCGGGGGCGAGGGGACGCACCCCTACTTCGGGCTCGCGAATTTCCTGTAGCACTGGGCAGGCCGCCGCGGAGCACTGCTGCCGTGCGCGTATTTCTGCCGGGATTTTCCCTTCCGCAGTCTTCCGCCGGCGTGTACCGGCGCTTGCTTGCTAATCAATGAACGAGGCGCTGGGGATCCCGTCACGGACGGGCGGTTGCGGCAGATTCTCGCTTCCGCCAGTAGCGCGCCAGGCCGAGCCAGGAAAGATCGAGGCCACCGTTAAAAGCATAGTACGCCGCTTCGTTGCCCGATACCTCCTGCTCGATTTCGCCGCGAACTCCGGCAATGAACGAAGCCTGCGCCGCCGCCGCGTCCTGTCCGGAGTGGAGAATCTCCACCGCCAGCGTGGCCCAGCGATGCAGCCGCTCGCGGTGCTGCGCCATGTGGCCCGCGACGTCATCGGAAAAACCGAAGTGGGTCAGGTAAAGCCGGCTGGGACGTCTCGCAAGGATCGCGTCGAGGCTCGTCTCCCAGATTTCGAGATTAATGTCCGGCGGCGGCGTTACGGGAAGGACGAGCGATTCTCCCTCATCGTGGATTCCGGTTGTGTCGCCGACAAAGGCAATGCCTTCACTCCCGTCGAAGTAGCTCACGTGATGGGATGCGTGGCCGGGGGTATGGAGAACGTCGAGCTTGCGCGCGCCGAGCGTCAGCGTTTCACCGCCTTCCAGGATGCGAAGATTTTCCTGCGGCACAGCGAGGAAGGCGCCGTAAAGCTGCTGCATCTTGTCGCGATAGAGAAGGCCAGCGCTGGCGAGGAGCCTGGAGGGGTCAGCCATGTGCGGCGCGCCGATGCGGTGAACATAGACAAGCAAGCGAGGGTTCTCGCGGACCAGCGAGCCGCAGGCGCCCGCGTGATCCAGGTGAATGTGCGTCAGCAGAAGCGCGCTCAGATCGCCGACCGAGAGGCCGTGACCGCGAAGCTTCTCGCGAAGAGTCTCGATCGTCGAGGCGGGGCCGGGGTCCAGCACGGAAGCGTGGCCGTCACTTTCGAGAAGACACGCGGCGATGGAACGCGGCCGACCGGTCCAATTCGTATCGAGCGTCGTGATGGTGCCCATGGGACTGGATTGAGTCTAGCGCAGACGCGGAGGAGCGGGCGAATCGTCCGTAGCCTTGCTCAGGCGACGCGCGCCGTGATGGGCTCCGCGCCGGGGACATCCCGCACGGGTTCCTTGAGGAACGGCGCCACTAGGAAGACGATGATCGTGCCGCAGGCCGCCATCAGCAGAGGCGTTGCGAGGCCGAACTTGTCGGCCATCGCGCCGCCGACCCACGGGGCGACTGCGCCGCCCAGGATTTCACCCACAAGCGTGGCCAATCCAATCGCCGTGGCCGCGAGCTGCCGTGGCACGGTTTCGGCCGGCACGAGCACGATGATCAATGAAGCGATGGCCTGTCCGCCATGGGTAAGAAACAGAATTGCGGCCAGCAGCCACAAGTGGGAGTAAAGGGACGGCACACACAAGGCCAGGGGGAGCAGCGTCGAGAAAGCCGCCGAGGTCAGGAGCGCGGACTTGCGCCCGATGCGGTCGGATAGGTAGGGGAAAAGGATTCCGATGAAGAAGCTGCCGAGCCCGGCGGCTCCCAGCAAGAACCCGGCGGTTGTCGGCGCCTGGTGAGCTACCTCGGTGATGTAAAGCGGCGCGAATACACTCTGCAGGAACAGCCAAGACATGAATCCGGCAGTGCCCAGACAGCAGAGCCAGACATTGCGATAGCGCAGGATCGAGAGGCAATCTTTCAGCGTTATGCGGCCCTGTTGGAAGCCTTGGCCGGCCACCCGTTTGGCGGGTTCCTTGACGTACTTCGCAATGAGGATGCCCATCAGGATGCCGGGAATTCCCGCGGCAAAGAACGCCCCGCGCCACCCGAAACGGGATGCGATCTGCGTCGTCAAGATGGGAGCCGCGAAAAGTCCGACTAGTGCGCCCGCACTAACCACCAGGCCAACGTTGCGGCCCCGGCGGCTGGGGTGGGATGATTCTTCAATGAGAGCGCAGATCACGGCCCAGCAGGGCCCCTCCGCGAGGCCCATCAGACCGCGAAACAGCAGGAGCTGTTCGTAGCTGTGCGCCAGCGCCGACATCCACGACAGCGCTGAAAAAATGAATACGGCGGGAATCAGAATCGCTCTCCGGCCAAAGCGGTCCGAGAGGGCGCCGAAAAACAGAGCCCCTATCGCCCAAGTGACCGCCACCACCGAAGCCAGAACTCCAATCTGGGCGCTCGTCAGGTGGAATTCGGGTGCGAAGTAAGGAGCGAGGTAGAGCTGCGACATGCGATCCAAAAACACCGTGCCCCAGGTGAAGAAAAGAATCCCGACCAGCATGTATTCATGGCGCTTCGAGTTTTCCATGTGCCTCCTGAGCCGGGCCAATCTACTACCGGCGACGCGATAGGTCAAAGCGCTCCCGATCCTTGGCCCGGCAGTTGGCCCAAATCGTTGGAACGGCGCGAGCAAGGAATCGCTTGCAGAAGGAACAAGTCCTGGAATAGCCTACAGGGTGGCTTCATGCGGGTAATGCGTCCGCCAGGCATTTGCCGGTTTTGGCGAATCTGTTCTTATCTCTTGGAGGAAGACCATGCGGAAGTGGCTTGCGGTAGCGGTTCTAGCGGCGTTCGTCGCGATGCCGCTCACAGCGCAGGAGAATGAGAACAAAAAGAAGGAAAGCGCAACTCCCCTGCCACAGGTGCATGAGCAGAGCCAGCCGGCGCCAGCAAGTCTATTTGCTAACGTGTCCGCCCCGCACAGCGGATGGGCCCTGGCGGGTCCGCCGCGGATGACGCCGTTTGCACCCGCCGCTCCTCCGAGCGCGAGTTCCGCGGCCGGGGAAGCGGGACTTGGGCGAGTGAAGCCCAAGGTTCAAATCTTCGGAGGATATTCCCTCAATCGTCTGAATCCCGGCGACGCATTCCAAGGTTTCAATGTGCACGGGCTGGGCGCCGATGTCGAATTCGGACTCACGCGCTGGGCCGGGTTGGTCGCTGATTTTGCCGGCGGCCGGGCGAAACGCGACGCCATCGCCGGTTCCCCTGCTGTAAACCTGTTCAGTTATCTTTTCGGTCCGCGGCTGAGTCTGCGCAAGTGGGACCGCGTCGTGCCGTTTGGGGAGATCCTCTTCGGCGGAGTGCACGGCGGACAAGGGTTCGACGGTAACGTAAATTTCGGCCACGATGGTTTTGGTATGGCGGCCGGCGGCGGTGTGGATGCCATCTTCAAACCCTACTTCGGCTGGAGAATGATCCGCGCGGACTACTTGATGACCAGCTTCAGCGGTCCGCTCGTTGCCGCGAATGGCCGTCAGAACAATTACCGCCTTTCGACCGGCCCGATTTTCCGCTTCGGCGTGACGAAGCCAATTCCACCGCCACCGCCGAATCAGGCGCCCGTGGCCAGTTGTTCGGTGACGCCGGCGTCGGTGTATGCGGGCTCGGGGGACGCGGTAACCGTTCACGTAGCCGCGAGCGACCCGGATAACGATTCGCTCACCTATGGCTACACGGTGACGGGCGGCGCGGTGGAAGGAACCGGCGCGGATGTTCGCTGGACAACGGCGGGCCTCGCTGTG
Source organism: Terriglobia bacterium (assembly GCA_041483755.1). Lineage (GTDB taxonomy): Bacteria > Acidobacteriota > Terriglobia > Acidiferrales > UBA7541 > Acidiferrum. The sequence goes on from JBGPGF010000038.1 coordinate 9,351, forward strand.
GGTTCCTACGGCCTGAGCGGCAAGGTGGACGACGGCAAGGGTGGCACGGCGAACTGTGCGGCAAATGTGAAGGTCGAAGAGCGCCCGAACCGTCCGCCGGTGATTTCCTGCTCGGCGGAGCGCAGCCCGATTTTGCAGGGCGAGCGCTCGAAGATTACGGCGAACGCCAGCGATCCGGACAACGATCCCGTGGCGGTCAGCTGGAAGTCCTCGGGCGGGCAGCTTGTGGGCTCGGGCTCGACAGTGGAATTTGACGCCACCGGCGTGCAGCCCGGCGCCTACACGGTGAACTGCGGCGCAAGCGACGGGCGCGGGGGCACGGCGGAGAGTTCCACGAAAGTGGAGGTGCAGGCGCCGCCGCAGATCGCCCAGTTGGAAGTCCGGCTGGCGCTCCATAGCATTTATTTCCCGACGGCCCAGCCGACGGTGGCCAAGCCCACGGGGGGTTTGCTTGCGAGCCAGCAAAAGACGCTGGTGACGCTGGCGGACGACTTCAAGAAGTATCTGACCTACAAGCCGGATGCGCACTTGATCCTGCAGGGCCATGCCGACGTGCGCGGGACGAAAGAGTACAACAAGGGGCTATCGGAGCGCCGCGTGAGCCGGACCAAGAGCTTCCTGATCGCTCAGGGTGTGCCCGAAGCGAGCATGGAAACACGCGCGCTTGGCGCCGAAGCAAACCTGGACGCCGAGCAGGTGAAGCAGTTAGTCGGGGAAGATCCCGACCTGAAGCCGGAGGAAAAGCAGAAGATCGTCAAGAACCTGCAAACGGTCGTGCTGGCCAACAACCGGCGCGTGGACGTCACGCTGAGTACCACGGGGGAGCAGTCGATTCGCCGCTTCCCATTCAACGCGGAGGACGCGTTGACACTCATCAGCACCAAGGGCGGAGCCGCGCAGAAACCAGCAGCGGCGCCCGCAGCCAAGAAGAAGCCGGCAAAGAAGCCGTAGGGCGAGCCACGCAGCGGTGGCGCAAAGCGGGGACCGCGGAGTTTTCGCAGCCCCGGCGCATTCCAGCAGTCCCGAAAATACATGCAAGGTAAACGATGCCGGTCATGTTTCACTTCCCAGCCCACCCGTTGACACGATTCAAGGCTGGTGTTATACCGGCAGTATAGACGAGCCCTTCGGAGGTCAGTCTCGGACGAGGAGTTGCCAAGCGCGACTCGCGAATGGGATGTCAGCCAGGCCCGCGGGGGCGTAGCTGCTGGACCCTAAGGGGTTTGGTTCTGAATCACCCCACCACCCCGGGAGGTGAATGCCGAAAGGTCTTCACCTCCCTTTTGTTTTTGGCCACCCGGCAGGCTTCTCTCCGGATACGAAATGGGCCCGGCACACCTGGCACAGGCTCGCTTGCTTCACTAGGGGCGTGGGAAAAGCCCGGTACAGTGGCCCAATCGATTTGGACGTTCGCACCAATACGCACAGACCACGGCTTCTGGCAATTGGAAACATCACGGTGACGCGTGGTGACTCTCCGGTTGTGGTGACGCTACGCCGGGAAGAATAGAGTTGCCGCGGAGACACCGAGCAACATAGATTCGGGTAGGATGAGTGCACGACGAAGAAGAGAAACGAACCTGAAAATGAGCGGCGAAAACATAATACGGGAAAGGGTGGCGTTTCAGGGGGAGGCCGGAGCCTTCAGCGAAGAAGCGGCGCTGCATCTGCTGGGCGAACGGATCACAACGGTGCCGCGGCCGACATTTGACGCCCTGTTCCGCGCGATCACCGATGGCGCCGCGGACGCGTTGCTGGCTCCCGTGGAGAACAGTCTCGCCGGTTCAGTGGTGCGGGTGTTCGATTTGCTGGTGGAAAGCCCGCTCACGATCGTGGCGGAGACCATCTTGCCGATCGAACATCACCTGATTGCTTGCCCGAGTGTTTCGCTCGCCGACATTCGATCCGTGGCGTCGCATCCGATGGCGCTGGCGCAGTGCGAGAGATTTTTTGCCGAACATGCGAATTGGAAGCGCGTGCCCGCGGAAGATACCGCGGGAAGCGTCCGCGAAGTGCTCGGGCGCGGGGACAAAAGCTGCGCCGCGATTGCCGGGCGGCGCGCGGCGGAGCGCTATGGCGGCGTGATCCTTGCCCCTGGCATTCAGGATAATGCGGAGAACTTCACGCGATTCGTGCTGTTGCGTCCGGCCAACGCCGCAGGCGCGGCAAAAAATGCGGACAAGATGACGCTTGCGGTGCGGTTGGCACACCGTCCGGGCGCGTTGCTGGCGGCGCTGGAGCCGTTCGCGCGGCATGGCGCAAATCTTTCGAAGATCGAAAGCCGGCCCATTCACGGGAGGCCGTGGGAGTACCAGTTTTTTCTTGACGTGGAAGCCGACTCGCCCGAACGGCTTGAGCAAGCGCTTGCCGATGTGCGTCCTGCGGTGCACGAAGTGCGCGTTCTGGGTCTTTATCGCGGCGCGAGCGGCGAGCAAAGGAAGGGTGCCCAGCTTTCTCGGCGGGAGAACGTTTGAGCCGTCCGCGCTCACGCGCCTTGGCAGCCGCAGAGTTCGCCGCACATGAATCCCGATCCTTCATTGCTGGGACATGCGGAGCCATCCAGCTTGCGCCGCAGGCGGCGGCTAAGGCGCTCGGCAAGCTGGTGCCGCGCGCGCCACAATCGTGCCTTCAGCGTGTTTTCGGTGACGCCGAGTTTCTTGGCGGCTTCGCCCGTGGAATAGCCCTCGACCTCGCGCAGTACGAATGCGGTGCGCAGGATGGGGGAGAGCTCGCCGAGGTTTTCCTCGAGCATTTCGCGCAGTTCGGTCCCGGCGTAGACCTGCTCGGGCGTGGGACCGTCGGCGGCAAAGCGCTCCGCGGCGGGCAATTCGTCCTCGCGGGGAGGCTCATCGAGCGAAATCGCCGGACGCGACTTCGCGCTGCGCCGGCGCATGAGCGCGGCGTTGATGACGATGCGCGTGAGCCAAGTGGAAAACTGCGAGCGGCCCTCGAAACGCTTCAAGTTGCGGAAAGCCGAAAACAGGCCGTCTTGCAGCGCATCCTGGGCGTCCTCGGTATTGCCCAGGACGCGCAGCGCCGTCTGAAAGAGCGGGCGCTCGTAGCGCTGGAAAAGCATTTCGAGCGCTTCCGAATCGCCGCGCTTGCCGGCGCGAATCAGCTTCTCTTCATTCAACGGCAACTGCGGTGAAATGTTCGCGAACGCTTGCGTTGCCATGACTGCCTCCCCCTTTTTTCAACTCACAATCCCCTGCTTAATAAGAACGTCCTGTCGCCTGAAAAGTTTCTTTGAGGCACGCTCCATCGCATCCTTCACTTTGCGTAAAGCTTCTCCATCTGGCCCGTGGCGCGAGCCAGATCCGCGCGCGCCTGATTGAAACGGTAGAGCGCGGCGATCTGATTGTCGTTGGCGCGCGCCAGCGCATCCTGCGCGGAAATCACTTCAATGTTATTGGCCACGCCGGCCTGAAAGCGTTCGCGGGCTTGCGAGACTTCCTCCTCGGAGAGTTTCACGCCCAGGCTTGCGACTTGCACCTCATTCCGCGCGGAGCCCAGGCTGAGCAGCGCCGTCTTTACGTCGAAACCGATTTGATTGCGAAGATCGGCCTTCTGCTGTTCGATCTTCTGGATTTCGAGATTGGCGCGCACCATCTCCGCGTGAATCCGCCCGCCGGTGAACAGCGGCACGCGGACGGAAGCCTGATAGCTGTAAACGGGAATCCCCGTCGTGGACGAAATGCCCTGATACGCCCAGTTGCCGTCAAACCGCAGGGCGGGCAAACGCGAATCCCAGGCCGCTTTGCGCTGGTATTGCGCGGCACGGATCTGCGATTCCAGGGACTTCCACTCCGGCCGGGCGGCCAGCGCCTGCTCGATGCTGGCGGTCACGTCCGCTTGCGGCGTATCGAAGAAACTCAGCGCATCGGCCAGCTCGATGGGCTGCCGCGGATCCAGATTCAACAAACGGCTCAGCGCAAAGAGCGAGGTCTGTTCGCTGGTCTGCGCAAGAATCAGCCGCTGCTTTTCGTTCTGCAATTCCACGTTGGCGCGCAGCGTGTCAATGCCCGTTCCGACGCCTTCTTTCTGCAGGCCGCCGGCCTGGTCGTAGAGCGCCTGCGCGAGGGCCACGCGCGATTCGGAAGCCTTCACGTCCGCGGTGGCGCGCAACGTCCCGATATACTGCGAAACGACGAGCAGGATGACCTGTTCGCGCGTCGAGAGGCTGGCGGCGCGGCTCGCCGCCGCCGTATCCCGCGCGGCCTGGTAGCGGCGCCAAAGCGTGAGATCGAAAATGGGCATGCCCAACGACGGCCCGGCGGTGAACACCTGGAACGGACCGACGTGCTCCGCGAGACCCGGAAAAGGACGGCCGAAATTCGCCTGCAAGTTGGTGCGCCGAGCTACGTCCGTGACATCAAGTTGCGCCTGCGGAAGCAGCGCCGAGCGCGCCGCGATCCTGTCCTGCTCGCTTTGGGCGGCCGTGAGCACGGCAATTTGCGCCGTGGGATTCTGCTTGAGGGCCAGCGCGACGGCCTGGTCGAGCGTTAAGCGTAGTGTGCCGCCTGAGACGTTGCTCGATGAAGCGCCGGGCGTGGCCTGCTGGGCCCGCAAGCCGCCAGGGAGTAAAAGCGTGCCGAAAAGAAAACCGTAGAAGAGAATCTGCGCACGATGCTTGCCGCTGGCGCGGCCGTTGCTCTGTTCCTCAGGATCCCCGGCGGCAATTTCCTTGATGATGCACTGATTGAGACAGCCTTCGGCCATGAGCCGGCCGCCCTGGCGATGGATCTCCTTAAGCAGGACCTTGCCGGCTGCATCAATGAAGCTTACCCCGCAAAGGTCCACGCTCAGCTTCTCCAAAGGGGCGGCGGCGCGAAGTTCCCGCCAGCACTGTTCGAGCGCGGCAACCCACGGTCCGGCAAGGCGTCCCTCGACGGCTAGATTCCGTCTGCCACCCTTTGTTTGTGTCGTTATTCTCAGCATGGGTTTCCGGGCTAGTTGTAAGAATCGCATACCGTTGTGCAAGCCGTATTCCAACCCTATGGAGAATCCCTATCGATCTAAGCAATTGAAAATAAGTGTCTTTTGTTAAGACGAGCCAGAACAGATCAAAAAATGAATGCCCTTACTTGGGCATTACACCAAATAATGCCTAAAATGAATAGACTATATATGGTCATTTTGCAACCCTTCGATTGGATGCTCGAGAGCCGAGGAGAGATTCACTTCTCTTTGGAAGGCACCGATTCTGGCGTGCCCGCCGTGAGGGGATCGCTGGGAAGCTGGGATTGCGCCGGGGACCCGTCGTGGGCGAACGAGGCAACGATCTTCGCGGTGGCCGCCAGGCTGACGGCGCATCCGGAATCGTTGATGCGGCACTGGGCTAGAGTCATGGTGCATCCGCAGGTGCAGGATTCCGTATTGAATCGCCGCAACACCTCTTTTTTCTGCCCTGGAGTCAGATGGGACAGGTCCACACCGGGAAGCTCCGTGGCGCGATCGGCGTGGGCAAGAAAAACCTGGCCAACGTCTTCAAACGTCTCGACCATCGCCTGAATGGGCAGGCCGAGGAGTGCGCGAATCTCGGTTTCGTAGAGCGCGGGATCGCGCAAGCCAACGTGCTTTTGGACCACGCGGCCTTTCGTATCCAGAAGGAACGACGTGGGCAATGCGGGAATGCCGCCGTAGGCGAGGCGCACCTCGTCGGGGGCGATCGCAACGGGGTAGTTAATCCCCGATTTGCGGACGAGTCCCATCAGTTCATCAGGCGAATCGGCATCCACCACCAGGCCAACAATCTGCAGCTTCCCTGCGTAGCGAGATTGCAAGTCGATCAGATCGGGAATCTCCGCGCGGCACGGACCGCACCAGGTGGCCCAGAAATTCAGGAGCGTCACCTTGCCCTGCCAGTCGGCGGGGGTGAGGCTTTTTCCGTCGAGATCGTGGAGCGTGAAGCCTGGGGCGGGGTCCGGGTTGCCCACGAAGCGGATGGTGGCTTGCTGGGGCGCTAATTGCCTCGGCAAGGGTATGGCGTATGCCGCGGCGGCCACTGCGGGCAGCAGCGCCGCCAGACAAAGCACTTGCAGCCGACGCTTCCCAACTGGTTGATCTTGTGCCGTTTGGCTCATCACCCTGCGCCCAAGCATAATGGGGGCCGGCTTCCCTGTAAACAGTACCCCCGCCTGGAGGCTTCGCGGCAGGAAGGGCGCCCACTCTCTGTGTAACGAATCGCTTATCAAAAGCACTACCTGTATGCCAGGCTAGAGGAAAGGTTTCTCTGCACAATGGCCCTTCTCCATATTCGGCGCATCGAGCGGCGGCGCACCCTCCGGGTCGCTCTCACCGTGCCTCTGTACGTGCATGGCAACGCGGAGGGGCTCGGGACGTTTCACGTCAGAACCCACACGGTCTGGATCAGCGGATTCGGGGCCATCTTTCCAATGAGCCCCATGGTTGGCGCCGAAGAACCACTTCTCCTCTTGCATGGGATCAGCGGACAAAAGGCGGAGTGCCGTGTCGCTTCGATCCAGCGCGAGCGCGATGGCAAGACGTACTTCGGGGTCGAGTTCGCATCGCTCGCCTCTGACTTCTGGCACGGGACGTTTCCTCCTCCGGGAGCGAAACCTCTTCGCCGGCTGCTCCCTGTAAAATTGGCGCTGTAGGAGGAACCGATGAATCTACTTCTATTTCGGCGAATCTCACCGCTGGCATTCCTTGCGGCCAGTCTATTCGCGAGCTCCTGCAACCCGCCGAATTATCCGACGGGCACGATTGAGCTGAAGTATTACGCCGCGGGCCCCTGGGCCGTTACGGTGAGCACGGGAACATTCTGCTGCGATTCCTCCGGGAACAAATTCGACGTTTACTATCCGACGAACCTCGGGGCCAATGGGTTCCAGCACCCCATGCTGACCTGGGGAAACGGAACCGGCGCCGTACCCAGCAAATACGCTTATTTTCTGACGCACATGGCTTCGTGGGGTTTTGTGGTGGTCGCGACGCAAGACAAGAACTCCGGCGCGGGGCAAACCATCTTGGACGCAGCGAATTTCATGATTGCCGCGAACGGCGATTCCGCGAGCCTCTTTTTCCACAAGTTGAACGTGAGCCAGGTCGGGGCTATCGGGCATTCGCAAGGGGCCAGCGGTGCGATCAACGCGCTGAATCATTCAGGTGGTGTGATAAAGACTGTAGTTCCCATTGAGCTGCCCGGCCAGCAGTTCTGCATCAATCCGGCCAACTGTACGGACACCACGCATCTGACGGCAGGATCGGTCTTCTTCATTGATGGTTCGCTGGACATTCCCATCTCGCCGCCAACGCAGACGCCGCAGACCACCGGGCTGCAGTCCATCCAGGCCTACTACGACGCTGTTCCAGCCGGCGTGCAAAAGTTGAAAGGGACGCTGATCGGGCCCACGCACAACGATGTGCACGGCCAGCCGAGTTGCGCAGGCGCCCCGGCGCCCTGCCTGAACGGTGTGTATGGCTACCTGGGGTATCCGACGGCGTGGATGATGGACCGGCTGCAAGCCGACGCCTACGCGCACGGCGCATTTGTGAACGCCACGGGTGAAATCTTCTCGCAAACGCGAAATTGGAAGCTGGTGGCAAGCAATATTCCCTAATTGCATTCCTTTCGATTGCGCTCACGGCGAACCCGCCCCTGTCCGGATGGTCAGCTAACACATTGGGGGAGTACTTTCCTTGCGGCCCTCGGAACCCCGCGGCCCGCGTGGCCTACTACAGGGCGAGGCCAAGCCCGGCCCTCTCAGCTCGGACCTCTAGAATGTCAGGGGAATTAAAGGGGCAACCATGAAAAAGCAATGGATGGCAGTTGCAATCGTTGTAATCAGCGTGTCTCTGGGCGTTTCGGTGGGAGCGGCGGCGCAGGGCCCGGCGGGGGCTGGAGCGGGAGCGCCAACGGCTTCCGGTGCCAAAGATAATCCGCACTCGGGGCATTCGTTGAATCCGATCAAATGGATCAAGAAAAGCCCGAAGTCGGAGGCCAACGCATCCGATGCGCGCACCGAGCGCGACAAGAAGTTGACGGCCGTGCTTTTCGCGCAGGGGTTGATGGCAGAAAAAGAGGACGTGAACGGAGTGTGCGCGGCGTTCAAGCAACAGAGCGAATGCGTTGCGGCGCTGCACGCCAGCCACAACACCGGGCTGGACTTCACCTGCGTGAAGGCGGACGTGACGGGTGTGCCGGCCGGTGAAGCATCGTGCAAAGCGACGGCCAATGGCAAGAAATCGAGCTTACAGGATTCGATTCATGCGCTGAGGCCGGATGCCGACGCCAAAGCAGAAGTGAAAAAGGCCGAAAAACAGGCGCAGGCCGACTTGAAGGAAGCGGGCGCGTAAGACAATCCGACAAACCAGAGCGGCTACCCTCTTCGGCGAGGACGGGGAGAGGGTGTGCCTATGCGAGGTGCACGAGCGAAGAAAGTTGGCGGCCTCCCGACAGGAGTCGGGACAAGTTCCGGCCGGCGCTACAGGAAGAACTAAACCGGGCGGCGAATGCGGAGTTTGCGCAGGCGCGCCTGGAGCGTGGTGCGCTTCATGCCGAGTAGCAGAGCGGCGCCGCGCGGTCCGGCGATGCGCCACTGCGTCTGGCGGAGGGCACGCAGGATGTGCTGGCGCTCGGCCTCTTCGAGCGTGGCAATGGGCGCGGACGTCGCGGCGGGCGCGGCCAATGAAGCGGTCACAGCGCTAGCCGCGCCAGCGGCCGCCGTTGCGGCGGAGGCCCTGAGTTCGGCGACGGGGACGCGCAGTTCGTTGCCGGGCGAAAGAAGGACAGCGCGCTCGATCAAATTCTCGAGCTCGCGAATGTTGCCGGGCCAGCCGTAGCCGACCAGCGCGTCCATGGCGTCCGCGGGAATATATTCCACGCGTTTGTTCATGCGGCGGCTGTATTTCTGAACGAAGTAGCGCACCAGCAGCGGAACGTCCTCGGAACGCTCGCGCAGCGCCGGCACCTGAATCGGGAAGACGTTCAGCCGGTAATAGAGGTCGCTGCGGAAAGCTTTCTCGGCGACCAGCTTGGCGAGGTCGCGGTTGGTCGCCGCCACCAGTCGAACGTCGACCTTGATGCTCTGGGTGCCACCCACCCGCTCGAACTCGCGGGTCTGGAGCACCCGCAGGAGCTTGATCTGGAGCGAGGGGGAGATTTCG
>JBGPGF010000039.1:0-18382 GCA_041483755.1 Terriglobia bacterium
CGGCCTCAGAGATTCGAACTACATCGCTCCGGCTTTTTGCAGCTCGTCTTTCATTCCCGCCCAACTTTGTCTCGTGGAAGCTTCCGGCGTGCCGGCGCCACGCCAGTGCGTCTCCAAACTTACGGAGTAGCGATAGCCGTCACGCTTGAGAGCCGCGAACTGGCCGGTCCAATCGATCATGCCTCGCCCCATCGCCGCCCAAGCGAATCCCTCCGGAGTCTTCACGACATCTTTGCAGTGGCAGTGGCCAATGCGGTCCTTCGGCAAGAGGCGGTAACCACCGGGATAAGGCGTTTCACCGCGTTCGGCGGCATTCCCCGGATCCCAGTTCAGCATCAAGTAAGGAGACTTTACGGCGCTAAGGAGCTGCGCAGCCTCCGCCGCCGTTCCGGTATTGCACGACCCTTCGTTTTCCAGGACAAGCAGCAATTCATGCTTGCCTGCCTTTTCCGCTGCGTCACGGAGCTTCTCATTGATTGCGGCACGATACCGCGCCGCATCCTCGAGGCGCCAAAAATCGAAGCAGCGTATCCGGCCGGTATCGAATGCCTTTGCCGCTGCGATACAACGCTCCAGCACTTCGCCCTGCTGATCAAAACTGAAAGCAGCGTTGAACTGGGAGCCCTTGGGACTAAACTTCGATTTGGGCGCGCCCGGCCAATCCACCTTGAAGAGCGGGCTGGCGATGTCGGTCACGCGCAGCTTGTACTTCGCCAGGATGCGGCGGGCCTCGGCGACCTCCTTCGAATCCAGGCTGACGATGTTTTTGTCCCACATGGCGCGCAATTCGATCCATTCCATGCCGAATTCTCGCGAGGCAATACTGCAAGCCCGCTCGAAGTCCTGGCTGATCTCGTCGTTGATTACAGAGACTCGGAAGGGTTGCTTTGAAGGATCGAACGGCTGGGGCGCGAATAATCCTCGGGCCGGCAGGGACGAAACTCCCGCGGCGGCAGCCACGGCGCCCATGACTTCGAGAAATTCACGGCGTGAAGTTTGAGACGGCACTTATGTCACTCGATTGGCCGGGCGTGGCGTCCACCTTAAACCGGCGCGGCTGTTTATGCTCTCTGTTTTGCGCTGACGCAAGGCGGGATGATACCACTGCCGCGCTTGCAGAAGGAATCGAAGGCAGGATTTGAAAGATGGGGGGCGGCCAGCGGGGCAGCCCCCCGTGGAACTGTTACAGCTCGTTGTAAAGACTATCGGAAACGACCTTCCGAATTTTGTCGAGACCCTTCAGCCAAGCTTGATATTCTGCGCTGGCGTCCGCTTTTGCCATACCGGCCGCGAAGGCGGCCATGTCGGGGTACTCGATTCCGACAGCAATGGATCCCGTATCGGAGCCAGCGAATCGCGCCTGCCAGACGCGAATTGTGGCCTGGATTCCCAGCTTCTTCAAGAGTTCCTTGCTCTTTTGGAGCTCCTGAATATACAAACCGGGGTTGTCCGTCTTGACGACCACGACGCGCAGGATGGTCGCTTTCTGGGCAAAAGCAGCGCTGGACAACCCGAGCATTAAGGCAAAACCCACGAGCATTAAAGCAGTCCTTTTCAGCATGGTCGAAGCTCCTCCTTGTGAAGTCAAATGAATCGAGCCGTTGTTTGGTGGATTGGCTCTTTGGATGCGATAGCCTGGCCCCAGTGAGTGGTCAACATGCGGAGATGCTGCGCACCATAGGGCGAATGCGGGCGAGTGTGCGTCGGCCAATGAGTTTTGTCAAGCCTCAGGAAAGCTCTCTCAGCAGGCACTTTCAGTTGGTGGGATTCCGCGGAAACTTCAAATAGGGCAATTTCACGCCCTGCACCGTCACCTGATCCGCGCGAATGGCAGCCGGCGCCTCAAAGCCCGCCGCGCCGCCCGCGGTCACGTAATCGTCTTGCTCGACGCCGTCGCCGCTGACGCCTAGCCCGCCGGCGAGCACTCCATTTCGATACAGCGGCAAGCTGCCCGGAAAAAACACGATCCCGCTTTGATTCGCTCCCGGCGCCTGAAAACCCTGCGTGCACGGATTCGCCACATCCTGCAAATACAAATTCAAGAACGGTCCCGCGCCCGAACCGTCAATCCCCGGCGGATAGAGCGGCTGCGCGCCGAAGCCGATTGTGCGATTCGTCACCGCCGTGCTCATCGGCACACCATTCATGTCCGCCGCAGTCCGCGCCGCCCCGCTGAAGTACACCATGTTCCGCGCCTTCGTGGCCGCCACGTCAATGCTGAAGACGGTTGAATCCGCCATGCGCCGGAGGCCGATGATCGTGCCATTGAGATCCGCCACCGCAATCACCATCCGCGTCCGCAAACCCACGGGCAGCCGGATCGCCGCGCGCGTTGTGTTCGCCGTCGCTTCGGCGTTGTCGAGGATCTGCATTACCTCGGCGGCGGTCAACCCGCCCAGTGGCCCGTTCGCCGGAGCGACCAGGTCGCCCTCCGGCGGCTGGCCCGGGCTTGCCACCGGCCCCACAAAGTACGCGCCCGTAAACGCTCCGGCATTCACGCCTGCCGGCCGCGTCGTCTGGTTCACAAACGGCAGCGCCACGCCGTCGATAACGACTACACCCGGTGCCGCAGGGCTAGGGCCGAAGCCATTTGATGTCGCTGCTGCAAACGCAGAATACTCCGCCACGTCCGGCACGACGCCCGCGACGCCAATCGCGCCCACCACCACGCTATTCTCGAAAATCGGCACGCCACCAGGATTCACCGACGCGGCGTCGCTGTCGTTCACATCCACTTTGCCGGTGATCATTCCTGGGCCGGGTGTGCCGTCGAGTTTTGTCGAAGGGAAAACCTGTTTGCCGGGAAGGAAATTTGCCGCGGGCACAAGCGTGCACCCGCGATTTGTGTTTTCGATGCCGTAGAGAGCGGCGTTCGGCGAGTTCTGTACTCCCGGCGGAAAATGGATCCCGCTGATAAACCGCACCGTGCGGCTGGAAAGCGGCGCCTGGTCATTGCTGAAATACGCCGCAGTGCGCGCCAGCGCGATGGCCAATTCGTTGGTGTCCGTAGCCGCGCCGAAATTTCCGGCGGCGGTCGCGGGCGCGCTGGGCTTGCGAAAGACAGCGAGGACGCGGCCCGCACGGTCCACGACGGCGATCACCATCGTCGCCGGATCGGCCGCCTCGGCCGCAGCTTGCACAAGGTTCTGCACGTCCGTCGCGGTGAGCGCTGGCGCGGGATTCGGAGCCACGGGCGGTGGCGGAAGGGCAATGCTCCCTCCACCGCAACCGAGCACGAACAACAGCAACACCGCCAGCGCGACGGCGGCAACGCAGGCCACCGCGACCTTCGTGTGCCGCTGCGCGCGCGCTTCGCCTCTGCGAAGAGGCTGCTCGGAAGAGTGGCTGGTGAGCATAAGAAGGGACCTTGTGTTGGTACCACGCCGGGCGCGTCCCGCTCAATCGCTTCTCCCCGCCGCGAGGCGTATTGGTGAACGTCCCGAAGCAGCGCGCCGTGTTATCGAATGCCATCAGCGCGTCCGGAATTCTGTTGCCCGTCCGCGCTGGATGTTGTTATCTAGTGCGCGATCCCTATTTTTCTTGTGCGCGCACGCTCTCAGCCCGGACCGATACGCTCCTCACGCCCGCAGCGTGTGATACACACTATGTTGGGCCTTGCGGCCATTGCACTGGCGATCTTAATTACGGGTTCGTCGCCCGGATTGGCCGCCGCACAGCCGCCGCCGCACGCTCAGCAGGGCGCCGCGCAGGTCAGCAAAGAGGCCGGGCCGCCACATCGCATTCCGCGCCAGCAGGCGTTCACCACCGCCGCGATCGATGGCGCTGTGCGTGAATCCGGACCTTCCGCTGCCGAAGCGCGTCCCGTCGCCGCCGCCGCGCTCACTCTGCGCAACCTTGCAGCCGGACAAATCGTTCGCGCCACAACAAACGCTGAAGGCGTCTTCCGCCTCTTCCCGTTGCCACCGGGCCATTACGAACTTCGCGTCGAAGCCGAAGGCTACGCCGCATTTTCAATCGCCGACCTTTCGCTCGGCGCGAATGAAGTCGTCACGCTCGAGATTTCGCTCGTTCACATCGGTAGCGCGGAATTTCGTTCGCGACTTCCACGCTTGCCGGAACTCGGCCCGGCAACTCCCGCGGCCGCTCTGGAATCCAGCGGCGCGTATCGCGAATTTCGCCATCGCCTGGACGCCGACCCAAACTACGTTGCAAATCCTCCGCCGGAAGCGCTGCCGCCCGCCGCGGACGTTTATCGCGTAATGCCGGATCGCTGGGCCATTCCCATGCCGGATTATCATCGCTATCCGCAAAAGGGCGAAACCATTTATACCCATTCGCACTGGTACGATCCGTTCAATCGCAATCGTTTCAAGGGCGACTATCCGATTTGGCCTGCGCTTCTAGGTCAGCAAACATTTTTAGACATCACTGGAAGCTCCGAAACGTTTTTCGACGGACGCCGCGTGCCTTCGCCAAGCAACCAGAGCGGCGCCGCGCCCGGCAGCGAAGGTTTTTTCGGCAAAGGCGAACAGGTGTTTTTCGATCAGACGTTCCGTGCTTCCTTCGATCTCTTCCACGGCGACACGGCTTTCAAACCCGTGGACTGGCGCGTCCGCATCACGCCTGAGCTGAGCATCAACAATTTGAAGGTTCGCGAACTCGGCATCATCGGCCCCGATGTGCGTTCCGGGATGAATCGCTTCGATGTTCACGCCGGGCTTCAGGAAGCTTTTGTCGAAGTGAAGCTACGCGACCTGAGCGCGAATTATGATTTCGTTTCCCTTCGCGCCGGGATCCAGCAATTCAACAGCGATTTTCGCGGCTTTCTGTACGTGGAAGAGCAGCCCGGGCTGCGCGTCTTCGGCAATCTGCATTCCGACGGCATCGAATACAGCGCCGCGTATTTTCATTTTCTTGAAAAAGACACCAACAGCGGCTTGAATTCGTTCTACCTGCGGCACCAGCAGGTATTCCTCGGCAACGTTTATCTGCAGGATTTTTTCTTTCCCGGCTATACCGCGGAATTCACCATTGCCTGGAACAAGGATGACGCCACCACGCACTACGATGAAAATGGAATCCTTGTTCGTCCCGCGCCGATCGGCATATTTCAGCCGCACAACATTCGCGCCGGATACTTCGGCTGGACCGGAAGCGGGCACATCGGCCGCTTCAATCTGAGCCATGCGTTCTATCAAGCCCTCGGCGAGGATAGCTGGAATCCCATCGCCGGCCGCCGCGTCACCATCAACGCGCAGATGGCCGCCGCGGAGGTTTCGCTCGATCGCGACTGGACGCGCTACCGCATTTCAGCTTTCTATTCTTCCGGCGACGCCAATCCGCGCGATTCACGCGCCCGCGGCTTCGACGCCATCGTGGATTTGCCTGCTTTCGCCGGCGGCATTTTCAGTTTGTGGAACCGCGAGGCCATCCGGCTGACCGGCGCGGGCGTTTTGCTGACGACGCCGGGCAGTTTGTTGCCGAGCCTGCGTTCCAGCAAGGAAGAAGGGCAGGCCAATTTCGTCAATCCCGGGATTTTCATTGTGAACACGGGAGCGGATTTTGACTTCACGCCGAAACTTCGCGGCTTCGCCAACGCGAACTTTCTTCGCTTCGGGCATACCGAGCCGCTCGAGCTGCTCTTGTTTCAGTCGCCGATCCGCCATACCATCGGCCTCGATTACGGATTGGGCGTGGAATACCGCCCACCGCTGACGGAAAACTTTACGGTCACCGCGGGCGCTTCGGCGTTGACGCCGGGACAGGGTTTTCGCGACATTTACACGGGCAAGACGCTGTTTTCGCTGTTTTGCGCGGTGAAGTTTACATACTGAGGGCTCATCCGATGCGCGCCGCAGGAATCACATCCCGAGTGAAAGCGTACGGCCGCCCCAGCGCTCGAGTTCCTCTGATTTTCCTTTCCGCCCTCTGCGTTTCTGCGTTCCTTCTTTTCTTTTCGCTCCATAGCCGCTCCGCGTCGGCGCAGTCACCCGAAGACGCCGTGAGAAATTCCTCCGGATGCGTGACTTGCCATACTTCGACGGACGAGCCGACGATGCATCCGACGAAAACCGTCTATCTGCGCTGCACGGATTGCCACGGCGGGGACGCGGAGGCACGTATCGCGCCGGGTACGCCGCCGAATTCTTCCGAATACGCGCAGACCAAAGAAAAGGCCCACATTTCGCCCCGCGATCCGCTTTTCAAGAACGGCGGCGCCGTTCCCGAGCGCGCATTCACCGCGTGGCTGCGCGAGTCCAAGGAGTACGTGCGCTTCGTCAACCCCGGCGATCTGCGCGTCGCTGCGGATACCTGCGGGGCATCCGGGTGCCATGCGAATGAAGTTCGCGCCGTTTCGACGAGCATGATGACGCACGCGGGATTTTTGTGGGGCGCGGCGCTTTACAACAATGGAGCGTTCCCGCGCAAGAACGCCTACTTCGGCGAAAGCTACTCCGCCGACGGGAAGCCGCAGGCGATGCACAACGCTCCGCCGCCTACGCCGGAGGAAACGCGGCAGAAGGGTATTGTGCCGGATCTTTTCCCTCTGGAGCGCTGGGAGATTTCGCAGCCGGGCAACGTCTTGCGCGTTTTCGAACGCGGCGGCCGCAAGAAGTCGGAGGTTGGCAATCCGAATCGCGACGAGAATCCCGGCAAGCCCGAAGACAAACTCAGCGACCGCGGCTTCGGCACCGGCTTGCGCACCGATCCAGTTTTTCTCGGTTTGCAGAAGACGCGCCTGCTCGATCCGATTCTTTCCATGCCAGGGACGAACGATCATCCCGGCGATTACAGGTCGAGCGGCTGCTCCGCGTGCCACGTCATCTATGCGAACGACCGCGACGCTATGCACTCCGGTCCGTACGCGGGGTTCGGCCACACGGGGACAAGCGCATCGTCCGATCCCACGATTCCGAAGAATGAGCCCGGGCATCCCATTCGTCACGCCTTCACGCGCACAATTCCATCGAGCCAGTGCATGATCTGCCATATTCATCCGGGCACGAACATGGTCGCCACATACTTCGGCTACACGTGGTGGGACAACGAACTCGACGCCGACAAAATGTATCCCAAGGAGCAGCGCAATCCGACGGAAGAAGAGCGCTATCAGGCAGCGCAGCGCAATCCGGAAGGCGCCGCCGCGCGGGGTCTATGGTCGGATGAGAGGTTCCTTGAGAAAATCGGCAGCCCGGAGTTCAATTCGCAACTGAAGACCACGCAGTTCGCCGACTTCCATGGCCACGGCTGGGTTTTCCGCGCCGTGTACAACCACGACCGCAAAGGCAATTGGCTGGACGCCAACGGCCAGTCCATCGCCTTTGACGATCCGCAGCGTTTTGCCAAGGCCGTGCATCTCGCGGACATCCATCTCGAAAAAGGAATGCACTGCACCGATTGCCATTTTGCGCAAGACAATCACGGCAACGGGAATCTCTACGCCGAGCCGCGCGCCGCCGTCGAGATTGATTGCACAGATTGCCACGGAACGATTCGCCAGAGAGCCGCTCTGGTCAGCTCCGGCCCCGCCGCGCCCGCCGGCGGACGGCGCCTCGATGCGCTGCGGACGCCGTGGGGCTTGCGCCGATTTGAATGGCGCGATGGGAAACTTTTCCAGCGCTCCATGGTTGAGGAAAGCAAGGAGTGGGAAGTCGTGCAGGTTTTGGACACGATCACGCCGGGAAATCCTCACTTCAGCGAAAAATCGCTTCGTGCAAAAACTCTCTTGAGAGACGGGAGCGTGCACGGCAGTTTGCCGGGCACGGACGAGCAGATCGCGCATAGCAACGCGAAAATGACTTGCTACGCGTGTCACACGTCGTGGACCACGACGTGTTTCGGCTGCCATCTGCAGATGACCGCAAACGTCCGCCGCCCTATGCTGCACAACGAGGGCCTCGTCACGCGCAACTACACGAGCTACAACTTCCAGGTTCTCCGCGACGACGCCTTCATGCTTGGCGTGGACGGCACGGTGACGAATCACCGCGTCGCTCCCGCCCGTTCGTCCTGCGCCATTCTGGTTAGCTCGCAGAACGCCAACCGCGAGTGGCTGTACTACACGCAGCAAACGATTTCCGCCGAGGGTCTAAGCGGCCAGGCGTTCAGCACGTTTGTACCGCACACGGTTCGCGGCAAGGAGACCAAGCAGTGTTCCGATTGCCACGTTTCCGCCGCCAACGACAACAACGCCTGGATGGCGCAGCTTCTTCTGCAAGGCACGAACTTCATGAACTTCATGGGCCGCTACGTTTATGTCGCCACTGGCAAGAAGGGTTTTGAAACCGTCGCCGTCGCGGAGCACGACGAGCCCGAAGCCATCATTGGCAGCGATCTTCACCGCATCGCCTTTCCGGACAATTACAAACGCCACCTCGAACACCAGAGCGAGTTGCAGGCCGCAACCGAGCACTCGGGAAATGTCCTGGACCTGCAGCTCCGCGGTGAATACGTTTATGCGGCCACCGGCTCCGGCGGACTTCGCGTTTACGACGTCGCGAACATAGACAACAAGGGTTTTTCCGAGCGAGTGGTCACCGCGCCCGTCTCGCCACTTGGACAGCGCTTCTTTGTGCCCACGAAAAACGCGCAGGCGGTGGCCTCTCCGACAACGCTGGGGGTGGACCCGTTGCGCACGCGTCTTTCCGAAAATGAGGAGCAAGCCATCCACCTGCTGTATGGGTTTCTCTACGTTGCCGACAAGGAAGAAGGGCTCGTCGTTATTGGCGATCCAAACCTGAAGAGCAAGAGTCCCGGCGTTGGCACGCTACTCGACGGCAATCCCGCAAACAATTTCCTGAAGCGCGCCCTGGCGTTCAATCCCGGCGGCGTTCTCAGCGGCGCGAAACGCATCGCCATGGCGGGCAGCTTCGCTTATATCCTCACCGACCGCGCCCTCGTCGTGGTGGACCTTGGCAATCCGATTGCGCCGCGTGTCACGGCCACCGTCGCCGCGCCATTCCTCAATGACCCGCGCGGCATCGCGATTCAATTCCGCTACGCATTCGTTGTGGACCGCGACGGCCTGAAAGTCCTCGATATCACCAATCTCGCCGAGCCTCGTGCCGTCTCCGGGGCCGTTGTTCCGCTCGAAGACGGGCGCAACATCTACGTCGCGCGCACCTACGCCTACGTTTCCGCGGGCAGGCAAGGCCTAGCGATTGTGGATGTGGAACGCCCCGAAGCGCCGCATCTCGATCAGATCTTCACCGCCGGCGGCCAGCTCAACGACGTAAATGATGTGAAGGTCGGCATGGCCGCCGCCAGTGCGTTCGCATTTGTGGCCGATGGGAAGAACGGCCTGCGCGTCTTGCAAATTGTTTCGCCGTGGGACGATCCGGCGCATTTCTCCGGATTCAGCCCGCGCCCCACGCCAAAGCTCATTGCCAGCTATCGCACGCGCGGCCCCGCGCTGGCTATTTCAAAGGGGATTGACCGCGATCGCGCCGTGGACGAATCCGGCAATCAGCTCGCCGTTTTCGGACGCCGCGGCGCGCGCCCGTTGAATCGCGCGGAAGCGAACCGGTTGTTTTTGCGCGACGGCAAGATTTACGGCGTTAACGATAAAGCGGAATAGGAGCTGCGCGCTCGCGTTGCCCCCTGACTCCCGAGCGTCCAGGAGTGGTTCTGTTGCTCCTCCCCGCATGGATACTAACGATTTGCAGCCTTCGCGCATCTAATTGAATGATTAAGGCGCGTTCATCCCTTTACGCATGGCAACTATCGGAATATTTACTACGCGAGGCAAGCGAAACGCCGCTATCGTGTAACTGTAAGGCCCCGCCAGCCCCGTTACGCGAGACTAGCGAGGAAGGGAGTACCCATGGTCAAGCAGTATCTGTTGGCAAGCGATTTTGACCAGACGCTGAGTTTCAACGATTCCGGCATGCTCCTCAGCGAATTGATCGGCGCATCCCGATTTCTCGAAAAAGTCGAGGGGCTATCAAAGATTCATTTGGTGCAGCAGGGCGCGGAGCTGTCTTACCTCATCCTGCACGATCCGGAATTCCGGCGCATCCGACGCGAACAGCTTCACCAGACGGGAAAGCTCGTGCGCCTAAAACTCAACGTGAAGCAATTTGCGCGTGCCCTCGATACGCTCGATGAGAACTACAAAATCCATTTCCACGTCATCACGGCGGCGCCGCAGGAGATCGCCGAGTCCGCCCTGGAGGGCATTCTTCCTCCCGATCACATTCACGGCACGCGCTTTCGTTACGACAGCGCGACCGGAGAGGTGCAGTCCATCGTGCGCGCTCCCGCGGGGTATGGGAAAGTCGCCGTTCTGGAGGAGCTGCGCGAGCAACTGGGCATCAGCCACGACCACGTCATTTATATGGGCGACGGCAGCTCGGACTTGCCGGTGATGATGCACGTCAACCACTTCGACGGCCTGACCATCGCCGTTTCGGAAACAAAGCACATCACGCGCGTCGCGAAGCGCACGATTCTGAGCGACAACACGATGAGCGTCCTGGTTCCCGTGCTCGAAGACGTATTCCGATGGGAGTCGGCGCGCATCCGCCGCACTTTCGCGGGATTTGGTCTCACGCTTCGCGAGTGGGATAAGACGCGGACGGACACGCTCACCATCCAGGAGTCGGCCGCTCCTGTCGCGGTTGCTTCCGACAGCCGCTCGAAGTAAGTTCTCTCGTTTATCCCGCGCCGGGCCGTGTGTTCCGAATTGCAGTGTCCCGCGCTCACTCGTTCATCTTGCTGTGTAGGAGATGAGAGCGTCGAGTTTTGCCTCGGCCGCACCGGAGCGGATGGAAGTGGAGGCGGCTTCCGCCGCCTCGCGAAAATCAAGTGTGGGCGCATGGCCGGCAGGAACCGTTCCACTGGCGACCAGCGCGGCAGCGGCGTTTATAACAATGATGTCGCGTGGCGGCCCCGCTTCTCCCGCGAAAATTCGGCGGATGAGGGCAGCATTCTCGGCCGGGTTCCCTCCACGAATCGAATCGAGAGGCGCGCGCGCCACACCGAAATCCTCGGGCGTGAGCGTAAACCGGCGGACGTTGCCTTGGCGCACTTCGGCGACGAGCGTCTCTCCCGCCAGCGAAATCTCGTCGAGACCGCCCGCGCCGTGCACCACGAAGGCGTGCTGGACATCAAGCGCAACGAGAGTGGTGGCTACGAGGTCAATCACCGCGGCTGAAAAAACACCCAGCACCTGCGATTGCGCGCCCGCGGGATTCGTGAGCGGGCCCAGCAGATTGAAGATTGTGCGCGCGCCGATCTGTTTCCGAGCGGGAGCAGCATGACGGGTGGCGGCGTGCGCGGCCGGCGCGAACAGAAAGCCGATGCCGATCTCTCGAATGGCACGGCCGTAGCGTTCGAACGGCAAGTCGATACGCACGCCCAGGGCTTCCAGCACATCCGCCGAGCCGCATCTCGAACTTGCGGCGCGGTTGCCGTGCTTGGCAACGCGCGCGCCCGCGGCCGACGCGACGATCGCGGCTGCCGTGGAGATATTGAACGTATTTGAGCCATCGCCGCCGGTGCCGCACGTGTCCACCATGCTCGCGGGCGGCGCTTCGCCCTCCGCAAAGACCCGCGCCGCGTGCCGCCGCATCACGCGCGCAAATCCCGCGAGTTCCTGCGCCTGAAAGGGCCGCCGGTTCAGCGCCGTGAGCAAGCGCACAATCTCAGGCGTCGGGACGCGCCCGGAGAGCAACTCTTCCATCACGGCTTCGGCATCCGCGCGGGTGAGCGCATCTCCGGCTTCCACGGATTCGATCCAGCGGCTCAGCATGGCAGTGGACCCGATCGTTCGCGTTTCCGCGCCCCGCTCATACCGCCACTTGATCCCTTTTGAAGACTCATTCCTGACGTCCTTGCTCCTCGCGATTCATCCGGGTACACTTGTACGTTTTGTTGTGCTGCAAATTCTAACACTGACGGACCCTTGATGAAGATTCACGAATACCAGGCCAAAGCGATCCTTACACGATACGGCGTAACCACGCCGCGCGGCGAAGTGGCCTTCAGCAAAGAAGAAGCCCGCGCGGCCGCGCAACGGCTCAAGACACCGGTGGTCGTTGTTAAGGCGCAGATACATGCCGGCGGCCGCGGCAAGGCGGGTGGAGTAAAGCTGGCGCGCTCGGCCGACGAAGCCGCCGAAATTGCCAGCAAGATTTTGGGAATGAAGCTGGTCACGCCCCAGACCGGCCCGGCTGGGCGGATTGTGAAGCGTCTTTTGGTCGAAGAAGGGCTCGACATCAAGCGCGAACTTTATCTCGGCCTGCTTGTGGATCGCGGCACGGGCACCGCTGTCTTCATGGCCAGCGCCGCGGGCGGCATGGAAATTGAAGAAGTTGCCAAGACCAATCCCGAAGCCATTCTGCGCGTACCGATTCATCCCGCCGTCGGATTGCAGCCGTTCCAGGCGCGCAAGATCGCTTTTGGACTTGGACTTGCCGCGGAAGTCGTGAGCGGCGCCGTGCCATTTCTGCAAGCGCTCTATCGCGCGTTCCTCGATACCGACGCTTCTTTGCTGGAAATCAATCCGTGCGTTCTGACCGGCGATGGCCGCCTGGTCGCGCTGGACGCGAAGATGACCTTCGACGACAACGGCCTTTTCCGCCACAAAGATTTGCGCGAGCTGCGCGACCTGGATGAAGAAGATCCGCTCGAAGTCGAAGCCTCGAAATACGGCCTCAATTACATCAAGCTCGACGGCACGGTCGGCTGCATGGTGAACGGCGCGGGCCTGGCCATGGCCACCATGGACATCATCAAATATTCCGGCGGCTCCCCGGCCAACTTCCTCGACGTGGGCGGCGGCGCTTCGGCCGAGCAGGTCAAAAACGCATTCCAGATTCTCATCAGCGATCCCAGCGTCCGAGCCGTCTTCATCAACATTTTTGGGGGAATTTTGCGCTGCGATGTTCTCGCCACCGGCGTGGTCGCTGCCGCCAAGGAATTGCAGCTCAAGGTTCCTGTTGTCGTTCGCATGGAAGGCACCAACGTGGAGCAGGGGGAAAAGATTCTCCACGATAGCGGTTTGAATTTCGCTATTGCTGAAGGCATGAAAGACGGCGCGGAGAAGGTCGTTGCGCTGGCGGGAGGGGCGCGGTGAGCATCCTCGTCAACGAGAAGACGCGCTTGATCGTGCAGGGCTTCACCGGCCGCGAAGGCACTTTCCATGCGCAGCAGATGATTGAATACGGAACGAATGTTGTTGGCGGTGTGACACCCGGGAAGGGCGGGACCAAGCATCTCGATAAGCCTGTATTTGACACTGTTGCAGCTGCGGTGAAAGCGACCGGCGCCAATACTTCGGTCATCTTCGTTCCTCCGCCTTTTGCCGCGGACGCCATCCTTGAGGCCGCTGACTCCGGCTTGCCGCTGGTCATCTGCATCACCGAAGGCATTCCGGTTCTGGATATGGTTCGCGTGAAGGCCGCCGTGGACTTCACCAAGCTCCGTCTGATTGGTCCGAATTGCCCGGGGATTATTTCGCCGGGGCAATGCAAGATCGGGATCATGCCGGGGCGGATTCACAAGCAGGGCCACGTCGGCGTGGTCAGCCGCAGCGGGACGCTCACCTATGAGGCCGTGGACCAGTTGACGCGTCTGGGCATCGGACAGTCCACCTGCATCGGCATTGGCGGCGACCCGATTATCGGCACCACGCGCCTCGACGCGGTGCGCCTTTTCAACGAGGATCCGGACACGCACGCCATCGTATTGATCGGCGAAATCGGCGGCAACGCCGAAGAGCAGGCCGCGGAATATGTGAAGTCGCACGTCAAGAAGCCTGTCGTGGGTTTCATCGCCGGGCAGACTGCGCCGCCGGGCCGCCGAATGGGCCACGCCGGAGCGATCATCAGCGGCGGGCAGGGCACCGCCAAGGACAAGTACGCGGCCATGAGCGCGGCCGGCATCCGTTGCGTCGAAACGCCCGCGGAAATCGGCTCGACGCTTGCTGCCGCTTTGAAAATGTAGCAGCGGCGTTTAGGCCGCCATCTTGCTTTTTCTTGCGTTCTTGTTCCGTCGCCGAATTTATCGGAGGAATCTCTCGTGGCACTCGAACGCACATTGGCACTCATCAAGCCGGATGCCGTCGCCCGCGGATTGGAAGGCGAAATCCTCGCGCGGATTCATAAGGCGGGCTTCCGAATCGTCGCTCGGAAGGCCCTGTGCCTTACCAAGCCGGAGGCGGAGGGTTTCTATGCGGTCCACAAAGCCCAGCCGTTCTTCGGCGAGCTGACCGACTTCATGAGCTCAGGAAAGATTTTCGCGATGGTTCTCGAAGCCGAAGGCGCCATTGCCAAGTGGCGCGAAACCATGGGCGCCACCGACCCCGCCAAAGCCGCTCCCGGCACGATTCGCGGCGATCTGGGCACCAGCATTGGCAACAATTGCACCCACGGCTCCGACGCGCCGGAAACCGCGGCGTTTGAAATAGGCTACTTTTTCGCTGGCCATGAACTGATCTGACGTTCTGGCAAGAAGTCGCATGCCGAACCGCGCGTTCACTCACTTCTACTTCGCTGCGGCCACGCCCTTGTCAGCCAAATAGCCCGCATGGCTGATGCCCATCAGGATGACCAGTTGAATTGGCACATCCCACAGCGCCTGGTGCCTGTGCAGCTCCATCAGAAAGAGAAACACGGTTACCAGCGTCCAGCCAAACATTTGCAGCCGCATCATGCTTGGCTGCCCGTCGTCGGACAGCATGCTCGCCAGCCAGCGCTGCTGCGCGATGGCTTGCTGAACGTTCGCTGCCGGCTGCTGCGGCTTGCCGGTTACCACGGCGATGTATCGCGCGGTGCCCGTCGAGAGCGCGCTGATGCCCATTAGCTCCCACAGACTATCGGGAAATTTGTCGGGCGGCCCGTGCCACAGAAACAGGTACACGTAGCTGAAGATTATGGTCATGGTCCACAGCCATACCTGCACCTTCGAGACGCTCACGGCGCCGTCCGGCGACTGAAAGAAGTTGACCCCTTCCTTGCTCTTCACCAACACTGTGAGGAGCAGCACCAGTACCGCAAATCCCAGGGCAACCCCGAACGCCATCCAGTGCCCCAAGAGGTAAGGTGCCGACGAATTCGCTTGCGGGGCAGGCGTTGGTGCCGCTGCGCCCGGTTGTGCCTGCGCTCCGCCCTGGGCCAGCACCGGGGCGAAGCTCCCTGAGCCCAGCCAGAGGATGGGAATCAGGAAAGAGACGCCAAGGATCAGGATTCTAGAGCAAGCTGCGGGTCGTTTTGTGCATGACATTGATTTCATCGGAACACCTTTCCATTTGTGGCTCGTCGCGGAACGGAATTGCCTGACGTTATAACTCCTCGCAGACGTGTGTCAAGCGGTATCCCCTCGCGCCTTGCGCGCCGTTTGCCCCGTCCGCCGTCTCGGAATAGAATCACGGTCAGGATATGGAACCGCTCAAGAACGATCGGGCCGCGTGGCTTCAAGGGCCTTCGGCGAAGTGCTCGGTGCTTCCGGGCGAACGCGAGCATCCCTGGCGGCTGGTCTTGCTGGGTGCGCCGGGCGTGGGCAAAGGCACGCAAGCCGATCTCCTGCACCAGCGCCTGGGCGCTTGCCATCTCTCCACCGGGGATGTCTTTCGCGCCGCCGGGAGTCGCAACGACTGTAACCAATCACCCGCCATGAAGGAGGCCCTCGAGTACATGCGCCGCGGCGCCCTGGTGCCGAATTCCACGGTGTGGGAGATGGTGCGCGAACGGGGGGGCTGCCTGCAGTGCCGCGGCGGCTTCCTGCTGGACGGATTTCCACGCACTTTCGCCCAGGCCAAGGCGCTGAAGGTGTTCCTGCAGAATGAGAAACTCTCGCTCGACGCCGTGGTGAACTACGAATTGCCGCTGGCTGAAATCGTCGCGCGTCTGAGCGGCCGACGCACCTGCGAAAAGTGCAAATCGGTTTACCACGTCACGGAGCAACCGCCCAAAGCTGAAGGCGTTTGCGATCGTTGCGGCGGCCGGCTCTATCAGCGCGAAGATGACCGCCCTGAAGCGATTGCGGTCCGGTTGGAAGCCTACGAACGCAGCACCGCGCCCCTGATCCAGTTCTACAAGGATCTCGGCCTGCTGCTGCCGGTGGCCGCCAGCGGATCTCCCGAGGAGATTTGCGCGCGTACGATTTCTGCGCTGACGACTTCACCATGAGCCAACTCCAATTCAATCTCATGCCGGAGCGCAAGGTGTGGACGGTCAGCGAACTGACGGCCAAAATTCGCGACCTCCTCGCCGGTAAGTTCGCGGACATCCTTGTGCAGGGAGAAATCTCGAATTGCCGCCTCGCGCAGTCCGGCCATTTATATTTCACTCTCAAAGACGAGCGCGCGCAGGTGCGCTGCGTCTGCTTCAAGCAGCAGCTTCGCTTATTGAAGTTCCGGCCGGAAGACGGCCTGCTCGTCACCGTGCGCGGCTCGATCAGCGTGTACGAATCGCGCGGCGAATACCAAATTTACGTCGAGCACGTCGAGCCCGTCGGCCTGGGCGCCTTGCAGCTCGCGTTCGAGCAACTCAAGAAACGTCTCGAAGCCGAAGGCCTATTTGCTCCTGCCCGCAAAAAGCCGCTGCCGCTTTTGCCGCAGCGCATTGGACTGATCACGTCGCCGCGCGGCGCGGCCGTCCGCGACGTTGTGCGCATCCTGCGCCGCCGCTTTCCCAACGTCCATCTCACCGTCTATCCCGTGCGTGTGCAGGGCGAAGGCGCGGGCAAGGAAATCGTCGAAGCGCTGCGCTACTTCAACCGCAACAAACTTGCGGATGTTGTCATTCTTGCGCGCGGCGGCGGTTCGCTCGAAGACCTCTGGGCGTTTAACGAAGAAGCCGTCGCGCGGGCCATCGCTGCGTCCGCCATCCCGGTCATCTCCGGCATCGGCCACGAAACCGATTTCACCATCGCCGATTTTGTCGCCGACGTGCGCGCTTCCACGCCGTCCGCCGCCGCCGAGCTTGTCGTGCAAACGCGCCGCGAATTCGACAAGCACATCGCCGAGCTTCGCGAAACGCTCGGGCAGCAAATCCGCTACCGCATCCTCGTTTTCAGCCGCCGCGTCCATGAGTTTGGCGCGCGCCGCGGCTTCCGCCGCCCGCTCGATTTGCTTCGCCAGCGGCGCCAGCGCGCCGACGAGATGACCTCGCGCCTCGCCCTCGGCCTGCGTGCGCGCCTCGAGCAAGCGCGCAAACGCTTCACCAAGGCGCACGTGCGCATTGTGTCGTTTGATTTTCGCGTGAAGATCTCCGCGTTCCGCCTGCGGCTCCAGAAGCGCGGCGCCGACCTGGGCGTCCGCGCCGAACGCTTCTTGCGCAGGATGCGCGAGCGGCTCGACCGCCTGCGCCTGCAACTCGAAGAGCGTGGCCCGCTCCGCGTCCTCGAACGCGGCTACGCCATCGCCACCGACGCTGCCGGAAACGTCCTTCGCGACTCCGCCCAAGTTGCCCTTAGTGACACCGTCTCTCTCCAACTGCATCGCGGTCGTTTGTCCACTGAGGTAAAGAAGAAGGAGTAGGGATGAGCCTACCGATAGATTTCTTTGCGATGACCAACCCTGACGACAGTCACTGCCTTACGATGATCATCGACCTGATACATTACGCGATAATCTCCGATGCGAATACGCCAGCCGTTTCTGTCTTTCAGTTTCTTGCACCCTGGTGGACGAGGATTTTCCTGTAAGGCGACGATCTTGGAGTCCACAGATTCAAGTTGAGGAGAGGGCAGGCCCAGCAGTTCTTTCCGGGCTCGGGGCAATATGAGGAGGCTGTAACTCACTTTCGGGAGTGCTTTATTTCGGAGATCGCCTGCTCGTAGGGAACAGGCGTCTCTCCGGAGGACACCGCTTCATCGAACTCTCTGAGTTCTTCAGCCTCTTCCATCTGTTCGAGGATTTCCCGATATTCCTTGATGCTCAGGATGACGGAGACTTTTTCGCCGCGCTCGTTGACGATGAATTGGGGGCCCTTCTCCATGGAGGCACCTCTGGATGCAGTCTAACGCGAGAGGGAAGAGATGGCAATCGGATCGCAGAAGCTGACTGCTCCGAATAGGAAACTCATTGCTGATTACTCGTCGTCGGAAGAAGATGCGACTTTAAGCACCGCGAGGAACGCTTCCTGCGGGATGTCCACCTGGCCGACGCGCTTCATGCGGCGCTTGCCTTCTTTTTGTTTTTCGAGGAGTTTGCGCTTGCGCGAGATGTCGCCGCCGTAGCACTTGGCGAGAACGTTTTTGCGAATGGCCGCGACGGTTTCGCGGGCGATGATGCGGCTGCCAATCGCCGCCTGGATGGGCACCTCGAACATCTGCCGCGGAATCAACTTCCGCAGCCGGTGGACTAAGTCGCGCCCGCGTTCAAATGCGTTCTCGCGATGGATGATCAGGGCCAGCGCATCCACCGGCTCGCCGGCCACCAGCACATCGAGCTTGATCAGATCGGACTCGCTGTAAC
>JBGPGF010000040.1:0-18100 GCA_041483755.1 Terriglobia bacterium
CCCCTCAATACAAAGGCCCGGCCACCCGCCCCGGGATGGGGTATGACACGTCACCCCAGAACGGGTGCTCCCCCCCGGTACTATTTTCCTGGTACAAGCCGCTTACATACCACAGCGGTGACAAATCTTGCCAAGAATGTTGCTAAACCGATTGTCGCTAGGAATCGCATGAACACACTGAGCACAGCCAGCCAACTTACATGCTGTTCCTTCGCAAGCCCTGGATGAAGCGCGAAAGCTGAAAACGTGAGCCAGAGAGACACGATTGCTGCTAAGATGAAATTCATTCTTGAAGCTTCTGCGATGCCATAACCTACGAACCAGCTGAATAAGTACTGAGATCCCACTGCGAGTAGGAAATAGAAACAAATCAGAAGAGCTTTGACCCTGTCGCTGTCGTAGTTCAACGAGCCAGATTGGCTCCAAATGTAGAACTCCACAAAACCACCAAGTAGAACAGCCGAGGCAATGTGCCAGATTAAGGTTTTCCCCATCGGCGGGTGGCCCGGCCTTTCGGTTTGTTCTTTGTTCTTGGCAGCAAGCATCGGTGTGAGAATACCACTTCCGCAATTCATCGGGGAGTGCTGAAATGTGGGGGTGAGGTGGGGGGTGCCCTGTCCTTTGCGCTGTCTCAGCAAAGGGCGGGTCTTGGGTTGGATGAGCCCGCCCGTCGAGGCTTCACTTGTGGGCATATTCTCGACTCTTTGCCTTCCCAATTTCCATTTTCAGTTTTCTAGTTTCTGGGCGGGGTGCCTGCCCCGAAACCCGGGGCCTCGCTCATCTTTACCTTGCTCTCCGCCGCTCCTACACTGCCAGCGAGGCGATCGTGAGAGATTATTCCCTTTCGCGGCGATGGCTGCGCCGCATGACAAGTGCGCTACTATATGCCGCGCTCTTTGCGCCGGTGACGCGCGCGCAAGCGCCTCCGGACAATCCTGCGTCAGCGTCCGTTCAAATCGAACTGCTCGAGACGCGCATCCGCTTCGAAACCGACGGCGGCTCGCGCAAAGAGATTCACACTCGCGTCCACATCCAGAATGAACTCGGCGTGCAGGAATTTGGCCGCATCACCTTCGGTTACAACCGCGCGTTCGAACAAATCGAAATCCCGTTCGTTCGAATCACCCACGCCAACGGCGGCATCGCCGAAATCCTTCCCAGCGCCATCACCGATCAGCCCAATCTCGCCGTCGTCAATGCCGCCGCCTATCAAGACGTCCGCGTAAAGTCCGTCCGCATCCTCGGCCTGCAGCCCGGCGACACGCTCGAATATCGCGTCATCACCACCGTCTCGCACCATCCCCTCGCGCCCGATTTCTGGCTCGACCACTCCTTCGATCGCACCGGCGTGGTCTCCAGCGAACTCTTCGAGCTCGACCTCCCCGCCTCACCCAAAAGCCAGGTTCGCATTAGTCCCGCGACGCCCGCGACGTCGACCGAAACAAGCGGCGTGGCCGAGTCCGCTCGTACCATCTACCGCTGGCAGCGTGCGTCATCCAGAGACCAACGAGAAGCGCCTCAAAACTCGCCAAGACAGGCCGGCGATCAGGAGCCTGATCTAGTGCTCTCGACATCGGGAGATTGGCAGTACTTTGCTGTCCGGCTTGCAGAGAAACTCATGCCAGGCTCCGTGCCCCTGGAATCAATTCACGACTATCAAGAGTCTCTCGAAGAGATGGGGCGAGGCCCCAAAGTGGCTCCGGAAATCAGCCGCAGGGCCGCCCAACTTGCAAAAACAGCCCGTACGGACCGGCAAAAGCTCGAGGCCGTCTATGATTTCGTCTCACGGAAAATTGCGACGGTCGATATTTCACTTGGCTCTTCAGGATTTGCTGTGCGGCCTGCGGCAGAGATATTGTCTTCCGGCTATGCCACGGCAGAAGACAAATTCGTCCTCTTCGCCGCCCTCGCCTCTGCGCTCAAGGTGCATGCTCGTCCCGCTCTCACAGGTTACTGTGACCCGAAGGGATTGTCCCGGCCTTCCGTCTTCACGCACCTGCTGATCTCCGCCGGAGACGGCAAAAAGAACTTCTGGCTCGACCCAAGCCTCGAAGTCGCTCCTTTTGGAGTCATCCCACCGACACCAAAGAAATGTGTATTCGTGCTCGAGCGTGGATTCTTTTTTTTGAATTCGATTGGCCACGAGTGGCAAACCATCTCCCCGAACCCTCCGTTCGCCGCTGTCCAGCATGTCAAAGTGGACGCCACCCTGGCCGTCCCCGGCAACCTCAGCGCCAAAGTCCATTACAGTATCCGCGGCGACAACGAACTTCTTCTGCGCGTAGCGTTTCACCAGGCGCCGCGAGAGAAATGGAAAGACCTGGCGCAGCTTCTATCCATCACGGATGGTTTTCGCGGAACGGTTACGAGCGTAACGGCGTCGGACCCGTTCGAAACGCACCAGCCGTTCACACTCGAGTACGAAATCTCACAGCCGAACTTTGTGGATTGGAAGAAACAACCGGTGCGGATTCCGGCGCTGTTGCCCCAGCTTGGCCTGCCTGATTTGCCCGCAGCCAAGCCAGCCGTGGGCGCCGGCGAGGCGCGCATCGAACTCGGCACGCCACTCGAAGTGGAAACTTCGGTGACGCTGCATCTGCCGCCGGGAACGTCCGCGCGCGCGCCCGCGGGAACATCGGTCGAGCGCGACTACGCGGCGTACACTTCGAAGTACGCGGCGCAGGCGCTCACGCTCAGCGCATCACGGCATCTCAAATTCATTCTGCGGGAGCTGCCGGCGAGCAGGGCCGGCGACTACAACGCTTTTGTCCGCGCGGTGCAGAACGACGAAGCGCAGGAATTCACGCTGGAACGCGCTCCGGCCGCGCCAGCCGCGAAACCCAAGCCGGCCGTGACGAAATCAGCGAGCGATAAGCCTCAATCTTGATTCCTATTTGATTTCGAGAATTTCTTTTTCTTTTGCGGCGCAGAGGTCTTCGATTTTTTTCGTTTCGGCGTGGGAGATTTTTTCGAGGTCCTCGAGCGAGCGCTTCTTGTCGTCCTCGCTAATTTTCTTTTCCTTTTCCAGTTTCTCGATGCCTTCCTTCACGTCGCGGCGGATGTTGCGCACGGCCGTGCGGTGGTTTTCGAGCACCTTGTGAAGAACTTTGACGAGGTCTTTACGGCGCTCCTCGGTCAGCGACGGGATGGGCACGCGCACGACTTTTCCATCATTTGTCGGATTGAGTCCGAGATCGGAAGCGCGAATTGCCTTGTCGATCAGCGGAACCGCTGAGGGGTCCCACGGCGAGACAACGATCATCGTTGCGTCGGGCACGGTCAGATTGCCCAGCTGATTGATGGGCATGGCGGTGCCGTGGTAATCCACGCGGATGCTGTCCAGCAGCATGGCATTGGCGCGGCCCGTTCGCAGCGTGGCCAGTTCCTTGCGAAAATCTTCGATGGCCTTGTCCATGCGGACCTTCGCTTGCGCCATCGCCTCTTTGGTATTCGCAATCGTTGTCATCGTGCCCTCGGCAAGCATTTGCGCCAAAAATCTGGCGTGAAACCTCGCGCTCCTTACTTCGGCGTCACCGTGGAACCTACCTGTTCGCCCAGCACCACGCGTTTGATGTTGCCCGGAACATTCAAATTGAAAACGACGATGGGCATGTCGTTGTCCATGCAGAGCGAGATGGCCGTCGAATCCATTACTTTCAAGCCCTTTCGCAGCACGTCGCGGTAGCTGATCTTCCGAAAGAACTTTGCGTTGGGAACTTTTTCCGGATCGGCGTCATAGATGCCGTCCACGCGCGTGGCCTTCAGAATCACTTGCGCGCGGATTTCCATGGCGCGCAACGCGGCGGCAGTGTCCGTGGAGAAATACGGATTGCCGGTGCCCGCAGCGAAAATCACCACGCGACCCTTTTCCAAATGGCGCGTGGCGCGCCGCCGGATGAAGGGCTCCGCGACCTGGTTCATTTCGATGGCGCTGAGCACGCGGGTGAAGACGCCGAGTTTTTCGAGCGCCGCCTGCAGGGCCAGCGCGTTCATCACCGTGGCCAGCATGCCCATGTAGTCGCCGGTGGCGCGGTCGATCTCGAAGCCCTTCTGCTGCGCGCCGCGAAAGATATTGCCGCCGCCGACCATGATGGCGATTTGCACGCCGAGCTCCGCTATCTCCTGGATCTCGACGGCGATGGCCGCGATGGTCTCACTGTGAATCCCAAAGCCCTGCGGTCCCTGCAGCGATTCGCCGGAAAGCTTCACAACGATGCGTTGATAGACCGGCTCCGCTTTCCGCGGCTCCTTGCGCGCTGCTGCGCCCGCTGCTTTCATTTTCGCTTTCACGATGGAATGCGGAGCCCCCTGAAAATCGGCTGAATTGTAACAGATGCGACCGCGAAGCCGTCGACGATTCTTCCTGCCCGCACCGCAACGGCTCTGCGAGGCTCGAAGCAAGGGGGAAGAGACGCAAGCACAGGTCTGAAGACCGGCGCTGTAATCCTCTGCTTCCCTAGTCCGGCCCACACGCGCACAGCCAATGATGGCTGCGCCACTGAGACTTCGAAGAGTGTCAGGCGGGAGGGTGGAGGAGGATTTCGGCGGGGACATCCTTTGCGGGGCGGCCGATGAGGGGCTGCACGGCATCGGCGACGTCCTTGGGTTGCAGCATTTGTTCGGGCTTGAGAAAGCCGATGGCCCAGCTCCCCATGGCGGTATTCACGACGGGAGGGCAAACCGCGCAGGAGGCGATGCCGCCGGGTTGCAGCTCGGCGATCATGGATTGGGTGAGGCCCATGAGGGCAAATTTGGTGGCACAATAAGCTCCGAAACCGGCATAGCCGTTTTTCCCGGCGACGGAAACAATGTTGAGAACGAGGGCTTGGCCGTGTTCCTGGCCGGCGGCGCGGAGCATCTCGAGGCATTCGCGGTAGAGGAGGAAGGGAGCGCGGACGTTGACGGCCAAGAGTTCATCGAGCTGATCGGTGGAATAGTCCTGGAGGACGCCGCGATTGAGAACACCGGCGTTGTTGACGAGCACGTCGAGGCGGCCGAAGCGCTGGCGATGATTTTGCACGGCGGAGCGAATTTGGGATTCGGATTTGACGTCCAAAGTTTCCGCGGCGGCTTGAACACCGGCTTGCTGGAGGGATTGGACGGCCTCGGCGAGTTTATCCGGGGAGCGGGCGGCCAGGGTGAGCGCGTAGCCTTCCGCGCCCAGCATGCGGGCCAGGGCCAGACCGATGCCGGTGGAACCGCCGGTGACGAACGCAGCGCGCTTCATGAGAGCCTCCCTGGCGAGGGATTATGAGCGAGGATGGATTTGGCGGCAACAGGCGAGAGAAGAAGTGGCGCGTGATGAGTGGCGAGTGGCGGGAGGCGGGAGGCCCTTCGCAACTCAGGGTAAACGAGAAACGGCGGACGCGCGACACAAGACCGAGAAGATGGCGGCGTAAAGCCGCCTCTACAAAGGCGAAGGCAAGACTTCGGAGGGGGCCGCGGCGGCGGGGGGGGCGCCGGAGATTTCGCCTACTTTGAAGCGCACGAAGCGCTTCACGGAGATATTTTCACCGAGCTTGGCGATGCATTGCGCGATGAGCTCGCCGATGGTGACGGATTCGTCCTTGATGAAGTGCTGTTCGAAGAGGCAGGTGTCTTCGTAGAATTTTTCCATTTTGCCGGTGACGATCTTGTCTATGACGGGATCAGGCTTCCCGGTGGCGCGCGCCTGTTCGCGGTAGATCTCGCGCTCTTTATCGAGCATCTCCGGCGTCACGTCTTCCCGGCGGACGTAGCGTGGGTCGAGCGCGGCGATGTGCATGGCGACGTCGTGGCAGAGCTGCTGAAAGGCTTCCGTGCGGGCGACGAAATCCGATTCGCAGTTGACTTCGACGATCACGCCGATTTTTCCGCCGGCGTGAATGTAGTGGCCCACCAACCCTTCGCTGGCCTCGCGCTGGGCCTTTTTTGCGGCCGCCGCCTGGCCCTTCTTGCGCAAGATGCTGATGGCTTTTTCAATGTCTCCGGCGGCCTCAACGAGCGCGGCTCGGCAATCGCTGAATCCCGCGCCGGTGCGTTCGCGCAATTCCTTCACAAGCTGAGCGGGTATCTGTCCGCCAGTTGGATTTGGTGCGCTGCTCATCTCAATGTTCTCTTCTTCCTTTGAATCTCTGACGCATCCGGCGGGAGCGCCGGTTACACAAACGGCCCGGCGGGTCTATGCGGAGCGCCGCCGGGCCTACAGAATCTTGCGCCGCGCGCTTTCGTTAGCGCGGGGTCTCTTCCGCCGGCGGCACGGTGGCGGTCTCCGGTTCCACCGGCGTCTCTGATTCCGCGGGCGCCGCGGCGGCGGTTTCAACCGCCACATCCACGAAGTCACCTTCCTGCTTTTCGTACTGCTCGTAGGCGCTGGTGTCCACGTAATCGACCTGCTCGGTGAGGGCCTGGTCATCCACGGCCTTCTGATGGGCCACCTGAGTCTGTTCGTAGGTGTGATGGCCTTCGAGGACGGACTCGGAAATTTTGGAAGTGAACAAGCGGATGGCGCGGAGGGCGTCGTCATTGCCGGGGATGATCCAGTCCACCACGTCGGGGTCGCAGTTGGTGTCCACGACGGAAACCACCGGGATGCCCATGCGCCGCGCTTCCTTCACCGCAATTTCTTCGGCGTTCGAGTCAATGACAAACATGGCGTCAGGAAGCTGCGACATGTTCTCAATGCCTTCGAGGTTCTGGACCAGATGCTTCAGCTCGCGCTCGAGGCGCGCGCGCTCTTTCTTCGAGAGCTGAGCCATGCGGCCGTCTTCGATCATGGCCTTGAGCAGCTTGAGGCGCTTGATGGATTTCTGGAGCGTGGCCCAGTTGGTGAGCGTGCCGCCCAGCCAGCGGTGGTTGACGAAGAACGCGCCGCAGCGCTTGGCCTCCTCGGCGACAGCTTCCTGAGCTTGGCGCTTGGTGCCCACAAACAGGATCATCTTGCCATTCGCGGTAATCTCGCCGACGAAGCGGCTGGCTTCGCGGAACATCTTGAGGGTTTTCTGCAGATCAATAATGTGAATGCCGTTGCGCTCCCCGAAAATGTATTCCTTCATCTTTGGGTTCCAACGCCGCGTCTGGTGGCCGAAATGCACGCCAGCCTCTAGAAGCTCCTTCATCGTGATTTCAACTACCAATGATCCTCCTCATAAGGATAGCCGTTTGCCGCCGCGGGATTGCCGTGCCCCGCCGCAGAACGGCCTCTTGCCGGCTACCTTGCCGGCCGTGAATTTGGCGGAGGTGCTCGCACACATCCGCCAGTCTCGGTTTAGCGCTTCGTGAACTGGAAGCGCTTGCGCGCGCCCTTCTGTCCGTACTTTTTGCGCTCTTTCATGCGCGAGTCGCGCGTCAGAAATCCATTGGTGCGCAGAGCGGGACGCAGCTCCGGGTTGTAGCGCGCCAGCGCACGAGACAATCCCATGCGCACGGCGCCCGACTGGCCGCCCGTGCCGCCGCCGTTCGCCGTGACCATGACGTCCACCTGATCCTGGGTGTTGGTGAACTTCAGGGGTTCAATCGCGTCGTGTTTCCAGGCGTGATTCGGGAAGTACTCGTCAACCGTGCGGCCGTTCACGGTGAACTTGCCGCTGCCGGCGCGCAGGAAGACGCGCGCCACGGACTCTTTGCGCCGGCCCGTGCCGAGAAACCACGCCTTGGCTGTGCCCTCGAGGGGCGTCGCAACTCCGCTCAATGTTCCTCCTAACGACTAGCAAACTGCAAAAACGACCGGCTGGAAGCGACCGGTTCCAAAAGTCACCGCTTCGCAGTGAACAGACCCCACGTCCCCTGGGTTCACGACGGTTTTGAGCCAGGCCGGAACTTGAAACGTGCGGAACTTCTTCGGCCCCCTGGCCCCTGCAAACACCTACATCGCCAGCGGCTGCGGCTTCTGGCCGGCATGACGCGCCAGACCGTTGGCATCGCGATACACGCGCAGCTTCTTGGCGCGGAGCGCCCGAAGCTTGTTTTTCGGGAGCATCCCCAAGACCGCCTCACGAATCATCCAGTCGGCACGGTTCACCCGCAGCCGCTTCGCCGGAACTTCCTTCAACCCGCCCGGAAAACCGCTGTGGCTGTAGTAGATTTTCTGCTCGAGCTTGTTGCCGGTCAGGCGAATTTTGTCGGCGTTGATCACCACGACGTGATCGCCGGAATTCAGGTACGGCGTAAAGCTCGCCTTGTCCTTACCGATCAGCACACGCGCCACGCGCGTTGCCAGCCGCCCCAAGACCTGGTCGGTGGCGTCCACGACGAACCATGCCGCGCCCACCTTCAGCGCTTCCGCCTCTTCCCCCTTGGCTACATACGTCCTCATACGCTCAGTCACACCTTTCCCTATAGAGACAAACGCTAATCCTAGAGGATGCCGGGCTGCATGTCAACGCGATTGGGAGGACTTGGAAGAGTCTACTCATATGTATCCTCCTGACGGACCTAATTGCCGCTTGGCCTTGCGATTGTTAGCATGTCCCGGTAATGCCTAAGCACAATTTAAGGAGCGACCGCGAAGCGGGCCCCAGGGAGCTGCTTCGCACGCTGGCACCGCGGCTCCCAGAGATGATTGCGACGCTGGGACGGCTCGTGCGCGCCGAATCGCCAAGCATCGAGAAGGACGGGGCAGACAACTGTGCGCGGTTGCTGGCCAAGGAATGGAAGCGGCGTGGCGCGCGCGTCGAAATCATTCGCGAGAAGCGCCGCGGCGACCATATCCGCATAGCTTGGTGGCCGGGAACCGGCCGCCCCGCCGGCCAGCTTCTCGTCCTGGGGCATTACGACACGGTCTATTCCGGCGGAACGCTGCGAAAGATGCCGTTTCGCGTCCGCGACGGAAGAGCGTACGGCCCGGGCGTATTCGATATGAAGGGAGGCCTGGTGCAGGCGCTCTTTGCTTTTGATGCCCTGAGGAGGCTTAACGCGCGGATGCGGAAGCGCATCGTTTTCCTTTGGACTTCGGACGAGGAGATTGGGAGCGGGAGTTCACGCGCGCGGATCGAAGCGGAAGCGCGGCGTAGCGACGCCGTGTTCGTGCTGGAACCCGCGTTCGGCCCGCGCGGGCTGCTGAAAACTTCGCGCAAAGGGGTCGGAGAAGCCGAGTTGATCGTTCACGGGCGCGCCGCGCACGCCGGGCTCGCGCCGCAGGAAGGCGTAAACGCCGTGCACGAACTGGCGCGGCAAATTGTGCGCATCGAGGAATGGAATGATCCGCGCCGCGCCGTTACCGTGAACGCCGACATTATTGAGGGCGGCACCAAGAGCAACGTGATCGCCGAACGGGCGTGGGCTGTTGTGGATTTGCGTGCGCTACACGTTTCCGACATGCGGCGCATTGAGCAGCGCCTCCGGTCTCTAAGGCCGATTCTGCGCGGCGCGAGGCTCGAAGTGCGTGGGGGGTTCAGCCGCCCGCCGATGGAGCGGAGGATGAGCGCCGCGCTATTCGCGCGAGCCAAGCAAATCGCTCAACAAATGGGGATTTCGCTTGGCGAATGCTGCGCCGGAGGCGGCTCGGACGGAAATTTCACCGCCGCGCTTGGCATCCCCACGCTTGACGGCCTTGGAGCAGTCGGTGACGGCGCGCACAGCGCGCGAGAACATATCGTGGTGAGGAGAATGCCGGAAAGGGCCGCTTTACTTGCCGCACTGCTGGCCAACGCCTGAGGATGGCGGCGTCTCGACTGGGTCGGGATAAATGACGCCGCCTCGACAGAAACCATCCAGCGAGCTAACGTACGTAATTCTTGCGCAGATACTCGGCGGTGGACTGCATGACGTCGCCGTAATCGCTGCGCAGCGTTGCGCGCAACGCTTCCTCGGTGGGCTGGCCTTCGGCGATGCGGTCGAGGACGCGCTGAATGTCGCCTACGCCGCCCGCTTGGACGATGGATTCCACGTTGGCCAGCGCCCAGGCGTAGGCGTACGCCGCCGTATCGCCCGGCAGGTGCATCCAGGAACCTTCGAGCGCGCCAAGCGGGGCGAAATGCTTGGCATCATAAATCTGCACGAGGACGGCCGCGCTTTCGCCGCTGCGCTTCCCTTCCATCCACTGCGCCAGGCCTTCCTGCAGCCATACAGGGCAGCGGCCGCGCGTTTTCTGCTGGAGAAAACTGTGCGTTAGCTCGTGCTTTAGCACGCGCGAAAGTTCCACCGTCACGCCCGTCAAACCTTGCACCGGGACGCGGATGCGGCCATCGTTCAGCGCGCCGACCCAGTTCGGCGCGCGCGTGATGTCGGCAAAGGCTTCCTGCGTGTACAAAACAATTCCGATGGGATCCGCGGGCGTGTAATTCAGCTCCGATGCGATGGCGGTGAAGTGGTATTCGAGCGTGTGCAAGATGTCGCGCGCCAGCGCCGGTTCAGCCGCTCCGCTATAGCGCAACGTGAAGTGCGCGCTCTCGTTCTCCTTGTAGCTGTCTTCTTCCTGCTTGTCGCGC
The DNA here is from genome assembly GCA_041483755.1 of Terriglobia bacterium. Lineage (GTDB taxonomy): Bacteria > Acidobacteriota > Terriglobia > Acidiferrales > UBA7541 > Acidiferrum. Next base: position 10,407 of record JBGPGF010000040.1, read on the forward strand.
TGCGCCTTGTCGAGCGCCGCTTGTACCTCGGGATCGGCACGCAGGGCGAGGGCGCGCTTCCACTCCGCCACCGCTTCTTTCAGCTTGTTCATGCCGTAGTAAGCCCAGCCAGCAAGCTTGGCCACGTCCGGCGAATCCGGCGAGAACCGCCGCGCGCGATCCAGATAATCCAGCGCCTCTTTGAATTCACTGCGGCGCAAGTGCAAGTACGCGACATTCATCAAGAGCACGGGCTGTTCCGGAGCGTATGTCAGCGCGGTGCGTTCGTCAGCGAGGGCGTGCTCCATGTCCCCCCGACCCAGCTCGAATTGCGCGGCGGCGTGATGCGCAAGGGCGGCGCGTTCGCCAGCCGCGAGTGTTCCGCCGCGCGCCTCTTCTTCGATCTTGGCGATGAATTCCCGGTCAATGGAGCCGTCATGGACCGCACCGCGCGAGATTTCATCGCCCCCGCTCATGGCGTCCACACCGGGTGGGGTGATCGCGAGTTGTGCCGCCTCCGCCGCGGGCCCTCCCAGAGGAACAGCGCCACCCTTCTCGATGTGATCCACGATGGATTTCGGCAGGCTCAGGCGGCCGGCGGAGGTCTCGTAGCTGACCTTTCCGTTTTCTTCAACGACATTGGCGCCGATGATTCGGCGTCCGTTCTTCAAAACGATGGTATCGGCGGAAAGGGAGACACACGCGAGGCACAGCACGGCCAAGCGAACGAAAGGACGAAGCAGCGAAAGGGGCCTTCGCATCCTCCTATTGTAACGTCGCTGTGCAGCAGTGCCGGTTGATCCTTGCCGGCCATTGCCGAATGTTGCTACAGTCAAGTCGTATGAGGGCCCTTGTACCCCTTGCGGCCCTTGCCGCATTCTCTTGCCTGACGCCGTCTGCCAGGGCGCAGACGCCGGCAGCCTCACCGCGCGAGCTGTATGAATCCCTAAATGCCCTGCGGATTGATCCGGCAGCGGTCTATACCGTTCATCAGCTGGAATTGCCCCGGCCGGATGTGCGCCTCTCGTTTGAAGAAGGCACGCTTGCGTTTCTGACACCTCTCCAGGGCCATACGACGGGTGCGGTCTTCACGGGACGTGGCCACGCTCTGGCCGTTCCCCGCGACCCGGTCGAGAAGCAGCAGCTCGCGCGTTTTCTCGGGGCGCCGCTCCTGGACCAGGAATTTCATAGCGCTTATCTCCGATTCGACGACAACTCCGCGGAGGAACTCACCCAACAGCTTCACGGAGCCAATCTCTCCGCGCATGAAGACACTGCGTTTGTCGCGGAATGGTCCGCGGTGCTCTCGCGCCTGAATCCACCGCACTCTCTTCGGATTCTGGAGGATTGGCTGGCGGATACTGCACAGCCGTATTTCTCGGCAGCGCTCGACGGCGTAACGGTGGGTGCATTCAGCATCCTCGTGGATCCCCGCCGCGATGAACCGGTATTTTTCGGCCAGCCGCACGTCACCGAAGGCACGGCCTATTACGACGTCTGGGCGTCCTACCGCCCCATCGGCATGCCGCCTCCAGCCGCCGCAGCCTTTCGGGCCATGGGCTACGCGATTGATGCCACCATCCCGCTCGACCATTCGATTGAGGGCACTACATCCATCCGCGTGCGCGCGGAGCGGGCGGGCGAGCGCATGTTGACACTGGAGCTTTCCAGAGAGCTCAAGGCCGAATCCGCTGAGGTCCTATCAACAGCCGGAGGGGATGCAAAAACAGAACCTCTCGTCGTGTTCCAAAATGAGGGGCTGAGCCAGCGCGAGCGCATCGCACAGGGAAAGGACTATCTCGTTGCGATTCTCCCGCGGCCTTCGCGCCGCGGCGAAGAATTCACTCTCCGGCTGCGCTACCGCGGAAGTGTTATCTCCGACGCCGGCAACGGGGTCCTGTTCGTGGGCGCCCGCGGGAGCTGGTATCCGCGGCTCGGCGGGATGGAAAGCTTTGCCGATTACGATCTGATGCTGCGCTGGCCACGCAAGCTGCGCTTGGTGGCCACCGGAGCGAAACTCGACGAACACGAAGAAGGCGAAATGCGCTCCGGCCATTGGCGCAGCGAGTTGCCCATCCCGGTCGCTGGTTTCAATCTTGGTGAATACGCTTCCGCTTCGGTGAGCGAAGCATCCTTCGGCGTGGATGTCTATGCCAACCACGAGCTGGAGGAGGCGCTCCGCAGCCGTCTGGCGAGGTCCTCGGGAGGCTTGAACAGCTTGCCCATGGGGACCAATTCACTCCGGCTGCGGCCAGGAACGGTGCTCGACATGCCGGCTCCCGTGCCCAGCCCCGCGGACGACCTTCGCCAGATTGCCCGCGAAGTTTCCTCTTCGATCCGTTTTTACGAGACGTACAGCGGCGCGTTTCCTCTGCATCGGCTGAGCGTGTCGCAGATTCCGGGCACGTTTGGCCAGGGATGGCCCGGCCTGCTTTATGTTTCCACACTTTCCTTTCTGCCGGAATCGGCGCAGGCGCGTGCCGGATTGAGCAGCGCGGACCGCGAGCATTTCTCCGAGCTGGTGCCGTTCCACGAGGTAGCGCATCAGTGGTGGGGCAACGTGGTCGGCTGGAGCAGCTACCGCGACCAGTGGATTGACGAAGCGATCGCCAGCTACCTCTCGCTTCTATTCGCCGATAGCCAGAAGACTCCCGATCGCACTCTGCGCGACTGGCTCGAACGCTACCGTGCGCAGCTCGTGGAGAAACCGGCGGGGGAGGATATGCCACCGGCTGACACCGGCCCACTGGCTCTGGGCAGCCGTCTTACTTCTTCAAAATCGCCGCGAGGATTTGAAGAAGTGGTCTATGCGAAAGGCGCCTGGGTCATGCATATGCTTCGCATGATGCTTCGCCAGCCGGCGGGCGCCAATCCGGATGCGCGCTTCGTTACGCTGCTTCGCGCACTTGCGGAGAAGTATGCCTACCGCGGCCTTTCCACCGAAGACCTCCAGCGTGAAGTGGAGGCCGTGATGACGCCTGCGATGGACCTTGAGGGCGTGCGCTCCATGGAATGGTTCTTCGAGGATTACGTGCGTGGAGTCGGTATCCCGCACTACCGTGTGGAATTCACGGCGAAGCAGGTGACAAACGGTTATCTCGTTCGCGGCAAACTGTTTCAGAGCGGCGTACCGCGCGGCTTCATTGCTCCCGTGCCTGTATTTGCCGCAGGTAACGCCGGACACCCCGTGCTTCTTGGGACCGTCGTAACTTCCGGCGAAGTGACTTCTTTCCGCTTCTTGACGACCCGCGTACCGCATAAGCTGATCATTGATCCGCAGAGGACTTTGCTCTGCGTCGTTGAATGAGACGAAAAATCCGCCTCAGCCAGGGGGCCAGCGGAAGGCGCGCCCGCCGAGCAGGTGGAGGTGCAGATGAAAGACGCTCTGCCCCGCGCCGGCGCCGTTGTTGAAGATGGTGCGGTAACCTTCGAGCAAGTTGCGTTCTTTGGCGAGTTGCGCCGCCACCAACAAAATCCTCCCGAGCACGGCCTGGTCTTCCGCCGTCGCGTCGCTCAAGGAAACGAAGTGTTTCCGCGGACAAATCAGAATGTGCGCCGGAGCCTGGGGATGAAGATCCTCGAATGCGAAGAGGTCCGCGTCTTCGTACACGAGCTTTGCGGGAATCTCCTTCCGCGAAATCCGGCAAAACAAGCACTCCGCGCTCATATCTGACTCCTGTGCGTTAATTCCGAGCCAATCCCTGCAAATCAGCGTCGGTGGCTATCACTCGTCCAAGCGAATCACAAACGGCGTGAACCCTTCCTTCTGCCGCAGCGAGTCGCCAAATTGCCGCGCCGCATCTTCACCCGACACTTTGCCCACACGCACACGATAATACGTTCCGTCCGGAGAATCATACGGCTGGATAAAGATGGGCGCGTAGGCGGCGTTCAAGCGGTCGCGCAGCCGCTCGGCGTTCCCGCGGTCTCGAAACGCGCCGACCTGCACGGTGAAGAATCCGCTGGTGGGATCGCCGCCGGAAAGAATTTCAATCCGCACCGAGGTTACACCGGCCGCGACCATTTCCAGTTCCCGCGCCGCCGCGAGCGACAGATCAATGATGCGGTTTTCGACAAACGGTCCGCGATCGGTGATGCGCACCGTGGCGCTCTTACCGTTCGTGAGATTCGTCACGCGGACCATGGTTTCAAACGGAAGCGTGCGGTGCGCCGCCGTCAGCTTGTACATGTCGTAGATTTCGCCGTTCGACGCCCGCCGCCCGTGGAACGGCTGGCCGTACCAAGAAGCGTTGCCTTCCTCGACATAGCCCACGGGCGCAGGCAAGGGCGGCAACTTGCCAGCCGGCGCTCGCTTCGCGGCCGGCCCCGGAGCGGGAATCGCGGGCTCTACGTCCGTGTCTTGTTTTGCCTTCTCCGCCGCTTCAGGAGGTGTGGACGATGGAGTGCTTGGAGGCGGCTGCCGGCGATCAACCCTCGGCTGGCGCGATGCGCAGCCAGCGAAGTTCAGGAGGCAAAGGAGGTTGAGGAAATAGAAGAAAGGAACGAACCGGCAGCGGAGCCTGGGCTGGCGTGCAATCACGCGGCCGCCCGGGTCATGGCTGCTTCCGACGCGCCGCGTCACGCGATTCGAGCTTCGCCGCTGTTTCGGTGAGCTTCTGCGAGACTTCGCGGAGAAATTCCGCCGTGCGCCGCTCGGTTTCGGGCGCGACCTCTTCCTCGACGAAACGACGTAGGCGCGTCAACTCCTCGTCCAAGCGCTTGCCGAAATCTTCAAGTTTGTCCATGGCGCGATCTCCTCCCGAATGCGCGGCGCGATTCCGGTATTATAGGAACGCGCGGCAAGCATCGCAAGGAGGCTCATTGGCACTTCCGTACAGATGGCAATGGCGGCTGGAACGCTGGAAGAGTCTCTTCCGCGGATTCTTCGGAGGCGGCGACAAGCAACCTCGCCCGCAAATGTGTCCTGCCTGCGGCACGCTGGTGGGCATCCATGCGACGCGCTGCCATGAATGCGGGACAAGTTTGCGGTTTTCGCTCGCCGCCGCGAGCCGCGGCCTCTCGCGGCATTTCGGCGGCGCCGCGCCGGTCACCACTGCTGTTCTCATTCTAAACATTTTCATGTTTGGCGTGTCCTGGATGGCCACGGTTAGCCAGGGAGGCGGCGGTGGCCTGCGGATTCTCTGGGGGATGGATGGCGAGACGCTCTACCGATTGGGCGCCAGCGTGCCATTCCCCTATCTGGACCGCGAGTGGTTTCGCTTCGTTACGGCGATGTTTCTTCATGGCGGGCTGATCCACATCGGCTGCAACATTATGGTGCTGATGGATCTGGGGCCTACGCTAGAGGAAGTGTACGGCTCGGCACGCTATCTCTTTTTGTACGTCACGACGGGAATAGCGGGGTTTGTGGTGAGTTCTCTCAATGGACATCTTAGCGTGGGCGCGAGCACGGCCTTGATGGGCTTGGCGGGACTACTTCTGGCGATCACGATGCGCCGTGGCGGCGCGCAGATGAAAGCCCTGCGGTCGCACCTGGTCGGCTGGATCGCCGTGACGTTTCTGATCGGATTTCAATTGCGCATCGTGGACAATGCCGGACACTTTGGCGGGATAGCAGCCGGATTCCTGCTGGGAAAAGTTTTTGCCGACCGCCAACCGCAGGGGCCAGGGGAAGTTCGCCGCGCCTACGCCCTCGGCTGGATCGCCGGGCTAGTCGTTATCGCCAGCTTTGTCTTCATGATTCTGCGGCGCCTGCGCGAGGGCGGCTAGTGCTCCGGGAAGCGCGCGAGATCGTTCGTGATTTGGGGTGAGAAGAGTCGCTACCCGCCGCTCAGGCGCCGCGCGGTGACGAAGCTGTAGTGGAAGCCGGAAACAACCGTCAATCCCGCCACGATCCAGATTAAAACGTGATTGAGGGACGCCAGCCACGGCACGGGAAACGCCGCGGCCAGGACAATCGTGAACACGAGGACAATTTGCATCGCGGTGGTGAACTTTCCATAAATGCTCGGAGGAAACGGCCGGTAGCCCGCAATGAGGATCACAACCGCCGCCACGACCAGAATCAGCACGTCGCGGCTGAGCACGAGAATCGTCAGCCACCAGGCCAGCTTTTTCGCGAACGCCAGAATCACGAAAGAGGACGACAGGAGCAATTTGTCCGCGATGGGGTCCAAATACGCGCCCAGAGCCGACTTCTGATTCAGACGGCGCGCCAGAAGGCCGTCAATCGCGTCCGTGAGCGCGGCGACCACAAGCACCGCCAGCGCCCAACGATAGTGCTCATACGAAATCAGAATGAGGATAAACGGAAGAAAGCCGAGGCGTAGGAGCGTGATTTGATTCGGAACGGTCCAGACGTGGCGAGCCATTTCCTAGATAGTATCCCAGTTCAGGGGGTTCAAGCGAACTGGGCCAGGTAGTCGGAAACGGTGCGGCCCACCTTGCGCTCAAATAGCTCCGCCATGGAAGGAATCGCGCCGGAAGGCTCGTCGAGGGCGATGCGCTCGACGCGGTTCATCGGGAAAAACAGCGTGGGCAGGCCGATGCGCTCGCCTTCGACCCCATTCACCCGGCGCACAAAATCGTCGAAGGAGTTCAGGTCAATGGCGCGGAGCGTGATGCCCGCGGCATGAAGGGCGATCAGCTCGCCCCACATCTTTTCTTTGGGGCTGTGCAAGCTCACGATGACGATGGAGTTCAGTTCCATGGGCAGGGTATGTGTGGCTCCATTCCAGATTATCGCATGATGTAGCGGTGCACGCTTGATTTCGTGCGGCGCCGGCTCCCAACCCGGCATCTCGGCGGTTTCACAATGCCATGGCCCCTGGTCCGCCCGGCGGAATCACCAGCTTGGGCTCGGTCAACGATTGCACTTGTTCGACCGTCGTTTCCGGCGCCAGCTCGCGCAGCACCAACCCGTGGGGCGTCACGTCAATCACCGCCAGTTCCGTCACGATCGTGTCCACGACTTCCACGCCCGTCAACGGCAGCGTGCACTGCCGCATGATCTTTGGCTTGGCGTCACGCGTGGCATGCTCCATGGCGATGAATACGCGCTTCGCGCCCGCCACCAAGTCCATCGCACCGCCCATGCCTTTCAGCATCTTCCCCGGAATCGCCCAGTTGGCCAGCGTCCCCTTCTCATCCACCTGCAGCGCGCCAAGGACGGTCAAATCCACGTGCCCGCCGCGAATCATGGCGAAAGAATCCGCGCTCGAAAAATAGCAGCAGCCGGGAATCTCCGTGACCGTCTCTTTCCCCGCGTTGATCAGGTCCGGATCAATTTCGCTTTCCAAGGGATAGGGCCCAACGCCGAGCATGCCATTTTCAGATTGCAGCACGACGTCAATTCCCTTTGGAATGTAATTCGCCACGGCGGTGGGCATTCCGATGCCGAGGTTTACGTAGTAGCCGTCGCGAAGCTCCTGCGCGATGCGCCGTGCGATGCGTTCGCGTTTTTTGTCGTCGGAGAGAGGCATGTCGGATCCTTTAACGCCATAAGAGCACAGGTTAAAACCTGTGCTACTTACCGGCGGGTGGTGCGGCGCTCGATGCGCTTTTCGTAGCGCGGGCCTTGAAAAATCGCGTCCACGAAGATTCCCGGCGTGTGCACATGGTTTGGATCCAGCTGGCCGATTTCGACAAGCTCTTCCACTTCCGCGATCACATAGTCCGCCGCCGTGGCCATCATGGGATTGAAGTTTCGAGCCGTCTTGCGGTACATCAAATTTCCCCAGCGGTCGCCTTTCCAC
>JBGPGF010000041.1:0-17931 GCA_041483755.1 Terriglobia bacterium
CATCCAATTCAGGATAGCGTCCACTTTCTGTTCCGGCGGGGCAGCGGACGGCACTACAGCGTCAGAGAATCCCTTCAAGTACTGCCGGACGGAATACTCCCATCCGGAGGAATAGAGCAGCGCCGCCACCGAAGCGGCAAGGAGCAAATTGGCGCTCCACCAAGCCGGGCGAAATAGACGATGCTTTGTGGAGCTCACAAGTTCACTCCGCATCCCGCGATTCTGCGACGCGCTCCGCGTCCGGCGCCAGCCGCGCGTAGAGCGTCTCCATCTGCGCAAGCGGCTCCGCCCAGCCCAATCGGGGAAGCACCGTCGCACATCCGTTTGCGAGCCGCTGGTGCAGCGCAGCATCACTAAGCACGCGTTGCAGGGCGGCGGCCAGCGCAGCGGCGTCGTGCGGAACAACCAGCCCCGCCTCGTCCGCCAGCAGTGGAGCAATCCCACACGTCTCGGTGAGGATCACCGGGGTTCCCGCTGCGATGGCCTCGGCAGCCGTGTTCCCGAAATTCTCATTTTGCGAAGGCAGAACGAATACGTGTGCATCGCGGTAGGCAGCCCACTTCGCATTGCCGAAAAGAGGCCCCGTGAAGTGCACACGGGTGGCTACGCGAAGCTCGTGGGCCAGGGCGCGAAGCTGCGAAGTCATCCCTTCTTCATCCGGCCCTGCAAAAATAAGCCGTAATCCGCTCTGAGCCGTTTGCGCAGGCAGGCTGGCGAAGGCGCGGAGGAGAAGGTCCGGGCTCTTTTTGCTGACCAGGCGACCGAGAAAAAGAATCAGCCGGGCGTTTGCCGGAATGCCATTTTCAAAACGGAATGTGCCGCGAGGAGGAAGCAGCGCGGGCGCGGAAACACCGTTGCGGCGGAGGACAACGCACTCCGGGCTGACGCCGCCGGAGGCCAGCTCGGAGGCTTCCTGTTCGGATGTGGCGATCACAGCGCGGGCTCCCAGAATCATCTGGTGGCCGATCAACCTATGATACATCCGTTTGAGCCAGAGGCTGCGCACGATGGGCGCATACATGCCAATGGGCTCAACGACGTAGGGTACGCCGAGAGCGCGGCACGCGGCGGCCACGCGCGGGCCGAGAAGGTCGTACAGCCCGTAGATGTGGACAGCATCATACGCCGCCAAGCGAGCGCGGCAGAACTCCGCGGCGGCGGGATTCCATGTGACCGTGCGGTAGCGCATACGCGTGGGAAGATAAACGGCTTCCACGCCGTTTTCGGTGCGGCTCCAGCCAAATGGTGTGCGCTCGAGGCTTGCGCCTGGCGCGAGGTCTCCTGTGTGCGCGGCCAGCCCCCAATCCACTGTCAGCACCGTGATGCTGTGGCCGCGCTGCGCAAGCCCTTCCGCCAGGGCACGCACTTTGACAGGCGGCCCGCCGTGCTCAAGGAACGGGGCGTAGCTCGCGGTAACTTTTAGGATCCGCATTGTTCCCGGAGAATCTTTTTCAAAGCCTTGGCAAAGGCGTTGAATCGGAAGTCGCGCTCGACGCGGGCGCGGCCTCGCGCCCCCATTTCGCGCGCATGTGCCGGATCGCGCAGGAGCGTCTCCAGCGCCGTAGCCAGCTGCGACACGTCGCCGTGCTGGACCAGGTAACCCGTTGAGCCGTCCTCGATCACTTCCGGCGCGCCGCCGTGCGCGCCGCCGACTACCGGCTTGCCGCTGGCCATGGCCTCGAGGAAGACCAGTCCGAAACCCTCGCCGCGGCTTGGCAACGCAAAGATTTCTGAAGCCGCATAACACGCCGCCACTTCTGTGGAGTTAAGCCCGCTCAAAAAGTGAACGTGGCGCCGCATGCCGTTTTCCGCTGCCAGATGTTCCAACCAGCCGCGGTCGTCCCCATTTCCGACGGCCACGAGTTGCAAATCCGGCCAGCGGATCAGCAGCCGCGGCAGCGCCGCAATCAGGTTGTCCACGCCTTTGTAGCGCTCGCTCTCGATCCAGCGCCCCACCGTCAGGATCACGCGCCCCGCAGGAAAGTTGGCCGGCGGCGCAACCTTCGCCGCCGCGCTGAGAAGGGCTTCCATCTGCGGGTCAAGCGCCCATGGCAGAACGCGGATCTTTTCCCGCGGCACCTGCTGCGCAGCGGAAACATGATCGGCGGTGTCACGGCTCGGCGCCAGGACCACGTCCGCGCGGCACAGCGCCCGCTCGCGCAGGCGCGAGAGCGGCTCCCACACCTCGATTCCATGTGTGCAGACGATCGTGCGCAATGGCCGCGCGATAAATCTCATGGCCTGCGCAACGGGCGCGAGATTCGGATGCGCCGCAAGGACGACCTTCGCGCGCCGCCGCGCCGCGCGCAGCGCCGAAATGACCAGCCGCGCCTTGCCGCGCGCGCACCCAGTGAAGACAAATTCCCGCCCGCCAAGCGTATGGCGGTGCAACTCCTGCGTGTCGTTCAGGCTCAGGAGGCGGCATTCCATCCCGCGGCTGGCCGCAAATTCGCTCATCACCGCGGCCAAGTGGCGGCCGACACGCTGGATGCCGCCGGGCGCGTCGAGTTCCGGGAAGAGGCCGATAAGCACGGGCAAAGTCTGCCAAGCGCCGCTCTAGAACGCAAGAAGCGGATACGCCGCGACAGTCTCAAAGATTTTACCACCGGGTGCTGCGAGCAGTGGCGCCGCGCCGGGTGCAGGGAATAAGAGTAAGATGACGCGGGCTTGAAGCGTAGCAAGTGTACGGAGGAGACAGGTCATGAGCATCTTCGACAAATCGGATCATCGAGACGTGGAGTATATACAGCGAAAGGCGTGGCAAAGCATGAAGCTATTGATCTTTGCGGGAGCGGGATTGCTAGTTCTGCTGCTGTTCAGTTTGTTCGTCACGCGAGTGACGCGGATCGAGGCGGGGCACGTGGGTGTGGAGATCAACCTGGCGGGAAAACAGCGCGGGGCGTCGGAGATTCCGATTCGTACCGGGTGGGTTGTCTATAGCCCGCTGAGCACCCAGATCATCGAGTTTCCAACATTCGTGCAGACGGTGAAATGGACGCGCGACGTGAGCGAAGGGCATGCGATCAACGAGGAAATGGGTTTCAACTCGAAGGAAGGTATGGAGATCTCGGTGGATGTGTCGCTTTCGTACTCGATCGAGCCATTGAAGGCGCCGGATTTCTACGTGAAGTACCGCGTGAGTGATCTTGAGCTCTTCACCCACGGAATCCTGCGCGATATCGTGCGCAATTCGCTGAACGAGGTGGCATCTACGTTCACCGTCGAAGATATTTACGGGGAAAGGAAAGCGGACTTTCTGAGCAAGGTGCAAGCCATGATCCAACAGAAGGTCACGCCGGTCGGCGTGAGCGTCCAGCAATTCGGATTTATCGGAGCGCCGCGCGTGCCGCAAGTGATTGCCACGGCGATTACGGCGAAGGCGCAAGCCATCCAGCAAGCCGAGCGCGCCCGGAATGAGCTGGCCACAACGCAGGCCGAAGCCGCCAAGAAGATCGCCGAGGCCGTGGGCGATGCCAAGTCGCTGGTGACCCGGGCGCAAGGCGAATCCGATGCCAACCGCATTCGCCAAACTTCACTGACGCCGCAACTGCTGGAGTTGCGAAGGATCGAGAACAACCGCGCGCTAATTGAAAAATGGAACGGGCAGTTGCCCACCGTGCAGTCGGGACAGGGCGGGGGCATGATTTTGCAATTGCCGCACCAGCCGTGAGGCGTGCAGGCTTTGCGATTAGGCCAGTGTGATTTGAAGAGCGGAAACGGACGCCGGCGGAAAAGTATGACGCAGGGCCGCGCCGCCGGTGCTAAGGTCTTTCGTCTGCGGCCGCACAGCGCGCGGGTTTTCAAACGTGTTGTGCGCGTGGATGTCGGCGTCGGTGAGTGTCGTGACGCGGGCGGCCTTGATCCCGGCGGCGCCGGACGCGGCTGTGCGGAGAACGATTTCGGTCTCCCGTGGGCGTGAAACGTCCGGGTTGACGACGGTCAGCGTGAGCACTTTTTCTTTGAGCGACGCGGACCCCTTCAGCCCCCAGAACGATGCGGACTTGCCATCGCGGTCATAAGACACGTCTGGCGCGTTGAAAACGGATCGGACGCCTTGCCCTCCCTGGTGCGGCGCGTACATTTCGAAAACATCGAAAACCGGCGTGGCCACGAACTTGTCTTCGTGCGCGAGGAAGAGGCTGTTCAGGCAGTTGACGAGCTGGGCGCAATTGGCCATGGCGACTTTTTCCGGGTGGCGATTAAAGATGTCGAGCGTGGCGGCGCTCATCACCGCGTCGCGCAGCGTGATCATCTGACCGAGGAGATGCGTGGAATCCACCTCGGTGCCCGGTTTGTACCACGGGCCCCATTCGTCCACGACGAGCTTCACGTGACGTTTGGCGTCGAATTCGCCCATCGCTTTCCAGTGGTCCTCGATGAAGCCCTCGAGCGTGTCCCCTTCGTGAAGCAACTCGAACCAGTCCACGGCTTCGAACTTCACCGCGTCGCCCTTTGCCGCATTCCATTCGTGTGTGCGGCCGCGGGCCAAGTCCCAGGAGTAGTGATGGATCGACAGGCCGTAGAGAGAATTGATGACCCCGGAGTGGCCCTCGATGAGCTTCTTGAGGAAGGCGCGTGTCCAGTCTGTTTGGCCATCACTGGGGCCGGCGGCGATCAGAGCGAGGCCCGGGTCCATGCCATAGCCTGGAAGCCAGGCAGTGTAGCGGCGAAATTCTGTGGCGTACTCTTCCGGAGTAAACTGCCCGCCGCAGCCCCAGGGCTCATTGCCGACGCCCCAGTAGCGCACGTTGAACGGCTCGGGGAATCCCGCGGCGGCGCGCATTTCCGCGAGCGAGGTGCTGCCCGCCGGCGAGTTGCAGTATTCGACCCAGCGGTAGAAGTCCTCGGCGGGTAGGCTGCGGACGTTGGCGGCGAGGTACGGTTGCGCACCGGTCAGTCGTGAGAACTGAATGAACTCGTTGGTGCCGAACGCATTGGGTTCAAATGCCTGGGGGACATTGCCTTTGCCGGGGAGTTTGCCCTCTCCGGCCCAGAAGTTGGTTCGCCGCGGGCGCTTTTCGCGCGGGCCGATGCCGTCCTTCCAGTCGTAGCTGTCCGCGAAGCATCCGCCGGGCCAGCGAACCACCGGCGCGTGGATGCGGCGAAGGTGCTCGACCAAATCTTTGCGCATGCCGTGTATGTTGGGGATCTTGGAGTTCTCTCCCACCCAAATGCCGTCGTAAACCACTCCGCCGAGATGCTCGACGAAGTGGCCGTAGATGTTCGGCGAGATGGCGCCAAGGGCTTCGCCGAGCAGGATTTCAATGTGGGCATCCGCGCCGGAAGCGGCGGCGAAGCTGGGAAGTTTTGCTAGTACGGCGGCGCCGAGACCCAGAGTGGAAGTGCGGAGAAAATCGCGTCGTTGCATCATGCCACGAGAGACTGTAGCGGAATTCAGATGCAGGGGAAAGAAGAGATTCCCGCCGCGAGACAGGAAGAGCTGACGGTCAGGCGGAAACAACGGGCCTGCCTACTTCATATCCGCGAGGGTATCTTCGTAGTCGTTGATGGTGATCCTGTCAAACTTGGTCGGAACGATTGTGTCAACGGTCTCGGTCGCATGCGTAGCGCTCAATGCGCCCAGCCGCATCGTCTTATCCCCAACGTGAGCGTAAAGAGGGATGCAATCCTTCCAAGTGTCGGGAACGCCGGTGCGCGTGAGTGTTATTTTGATATGCGTCTTACCGTCCGCCGCGGACTCAGCGCCTCCACGAAAAGTGTATTGGGGGATGCCTATCCCGTAGACGTACTGATTGAAGAACCAGTCCATCTTATGATTTTCGTCGAGGTCCATGGCCCGGATCATGTGCTTTTCGACGATGGCCTTAAAGTCCTCGGTCGAGGCGGGCCTGTTGTCGAAGGTCTTGCAATAATCCTGCATCATGGCCTTGAAGGCATGATCGGGATCGGGGTTGCGTGAATCAAAGAGCATCATGTACAGCATGTGGAGGACGTAGGCCCCCTTGGAATAGATGAGGTTCTGGTAGGAACCACCATCCGTTTCCGACGAGGCGATGCGCCGCCCCATCCAGATGGGGCCCAGCGATTCAATCTCGTGATTCTTTTCGTCTCTGCGTTTTAGATTCTCTTTTTCCATGCGCCACCGGCTAAGATACTCCTTTACGTTTTGCCGGTACTTAACGTAGAGGTTGCCGGAGAAATCGGCGAAGCCTTCCGAAAGCCACTGGTCGTGATAGCTCTTCCATCCGACGCGGTGGCCCCACCATTGATGGGAACTCTCGTGGGCACGAAAGTAATCGCTGACACCGGTCTGGTCACGGATGCCGATGGCGTTCCGCTGCGTGGAATCGAGGAAGGAACCGGACCAGAGATAGATAAGCCCGGGCCAGCCCTGTCCGTAGCTATAGCTAATCGGGAGGCTGGTCACAGCGAGGTGTTTATAGGGATAGGGACCGAAGTAGTTTTCAAAGACTTTCAGCGTATTGGCCATTTCGATGCCCATGGTCTTGGCCATCATGGCCGGCGACATGCTCCCAACAGCGCCTTCGAGCGCCCCGGATTCAAAGGCCCTCTGAACCATGACTGTGACGTCGTCGGCTTCACGATTTGCGTAGATATCCACGTCGATGGATCCGGCTTTGTCGTTGTAGATCTTGTAGTCGCCGTAAGCAAAACCCGCGGCCGCAAGGGGAATCTCGCTTTTCCATGTGGAAATCTTTTCCTTGCCGTCCGTGGTTTCTCCCGTTTTAAGGGCGGTGGCGACGAGAGTGAAATTCTTGGGATTATGAAAGGTAAGGTCGAAATCCTCGCGGGTGGCAAAGCTGTTCGGACGATTGGGATACCAGCCGGAGCTGGGGCAAAAGAAATTGCCATTGCCTGCCTTGCGGATGACGCGCTTACCGCCGTAACGGAATTCCAGCGTCTGGTTCGGCCCCAACTGAAGCGGCGCGGCAAGAACCACGGCAACATAATCCCCGTAGGACTGATAGCGATCCTTCGATTCGCGCGATTGGAAGAATGTGACGGATTTTCCTTGATCATCGCTGACGGACTCGACGCGCAGGTTGGAGTCGAGGCTGAAGAGCAATACGCTCTGCCCCGCGAGGCGGGGCTCGAAGGTGACACGGCTGTTCGCCCGCAACTCGGCCCCGTTGGTGACTGCGGTATCGATCTTGAAGCTGCGCAGAAGAAAATCCGACTTGGACTGCGGGTCCTTCCAAGCCTCAGCGCTGGAGACGCCCCCGGCCGGGAAACTCATCCAAACATCAAAGTTCTTGACGGGTCCAACGTCCACCCAGCGGCCCACGCCAACTTCTTCATTGTCCATTGCGTCCAACTGCACCTGGACCCAGCCTTTGGCCGTGGTCTTCAAATCGGCGAGGAAGAAGGCGGTCTTAACGCGATCGGCAGAGAGAACGCCCTGCAAGAGGCGCGGAACTGCAGATTGGCCCAGGTCTTCGCGTTCCTGTTGGCGCTTGACGTAGAGGTCGTCGCCACCGCCGCCCGCGGACCACTTCACCTGTTTGGCAACTTCCTCCAGGAGGCCATCGGTGAAGCTGAAAGTCGCCTCGCTAAACTCCATATCGAGCTTATCCTGCTTGGTGAAAAGGCGAAGCTGCTGAGCTTCGATGGGATTCGGCGGGTCGGCCTGCACGCGGCCGGTCCCGTGAAAGACCGCGGCGAATACCACGCCATTGACCGGCTGAAAGAACTGGATCGTGCCGTCGGTAAGCGTGATGTGCATGCGATCGCGGGCAATCTGCACGTTTTCGGCGTGAGCCGACCTAGAAGGATCGGCGACAGGCGCGAACAGCGCGTTCCACACAGCGCTGGCCGGAACGCCGGGCGCCGTCTGCGCGGGCAGGGCCGGAGGCCAGCCGGCAACCAAGAGCAGGAGCGCAATCCTCGTTCTCATGGAATCCCCCAGGAAAGCAAACACAAGGTACCCGGTTGATACTTTCCCCGCAAGGCACTTCTTTGGAGCTGCCGTGTTTCCGTAGGTGCCTGCCGTGGAGGCACGGGTCCAGCCTCCGATCAGGCAGCTCGGAAGGGGCGGAATGCCCGGCAGTTGGTGATAGTCTTACACTTCGACTATGGCGGTGCAGCTCGGCCAAGGCGTGCGGGAGAAAAGGCGCGCGGCGCTCTTGAGCGTCGGCTCAGCGGCTGTATTGCTTTCACTGAAGGTATTCCTGACGCTTCTCACCGGAAGCCTCGGTATCCTGTCGGAAGCGCTGCATTCGGGCCTGGACCTGGTCGCGGCAATCATTACGTATCTTTCCGTACGATTCTCCGACGAGCCCGCCGACGAAAAACATCCTTACGGCCACGGCAAGTTTGAAAACTTTTCGGCGTTTGTCGAAACCGGCCTTCTCCTCGTCACCGCCCTGTACATCATCTATGAAGCGTTTCTGCGTCTATTCTTCCGCCACATTCACATCGTGCCCAGCGTGACGGCCATCCTCGTGCTCTTCGGCGCTTTGGCGATCGATTTGACGCGCGCGCGCGCGCTGACAAAGGTCGCGCGGCGCTATCAAAGCGAGGCGCTCGAAGCGGACGCGCTGCATTTCTCGACCGACGTGTGGAGCACGATGGTCGTAATCGCGGGATTAGGCTTGGTCTGGGCAGGGCAGGCGCTGGGCGCTCCGTGGCTTGCCTATGCGGACCCCATCGCGGCGCTCATCGTGGCCGGCGTGGTGATCTGGGTGAGTTCGCTCCTCGGGCGGAGGACACTCGATGCGCTGCTGGACGCTGCGCCGGTGGGCCTGCAGCGGCAAATCTCGGACGCGGTGTCGCGCATGGACGGCGTCATGGAGACGGAGCGCGTGCGCGTGCGGCGCGCGGGCAGCCGTCATTTTGTGGACGTGACGGTTAGCGTGCCGCGAAGCACCAGCCTCGAGCAGGCGGACGCGCTCAGTGACGCGATCGAGCGGCGCATCGGCGAAATTGTGCCTGCGGACGTGATGGTGCACGCCGAGCCGCGCGTCCCCGAAGGCGAGCACCTCTTTGAAGCGATTCGCGCGCTGGCGCTCCGCATGGGGCTGGCCATCCATGATCTGACCGCCCAGCAGCAGGACGGCCGGCTTTTCGTGGAATTGCACCTGGAAGTGGACGAGAATTTGAGTTTGCGCGCGGCCCACCGGCAGGCCAGTGAATTGGAAGATGGCATCAAGAATCTCCGCGGCGGAACGGAAGTAAACATCCACATCGAGCCGCTGGGTTGGCAAATCGCCACCCCGGATGGCACTGCGGGTGAGATGCGGCAACTCTCGCGAGCGGTCGAAGCGTTTCTAAACTCATTGCCGTCTGAGTTCGACGAACTGCTGAACTGTCACGACGTCCGTGTGCGCCAGGTCGAGCACCACATTCTCGTTTCTTGCCACTGCACGATGAAGAGCGAACTGCCGGTGACCCAGGTGCACGATGTCACCGCGGCCCTCGAAGACCGCGTGAAGGAAAAATTTCCACAGATTTACCGCGTGACGCTCCATCCGGAACCCGAAGAAGAACTCTAGCGAGCATTTCTTTTCGGCAGAGTGCGCGTGGAGGATTCTTGCGCTCTTGTAGCACGGAATTCATTCTGTGCTCTTGCTCTGCAAGCATTACACAACGAGGATTGGCTATGGGGCAACCCTCACGCAGGCTTCTTGCTGCGCGCAAAGGCGTGTGCGGCAAGTGTGAGGATTGCGGGGTAACAGACGATGACGTAACGCGGCTCGGGCGTTTCCAGTGTCGTGAGGAACGCGGTTCGCAGGAGAATAAAAACGGCGAAGAGCAGGATCGCTGGACGCGACATGGGAAAAGCGCGCCAGAGCCGCACGGCCCCGCAGACGGCCAGCGCGACGTAGAGAATGTTGAGAAAGAAAAAAACGACGGTCACGGTAAGGTCAACCGGATCGTCTTCCCAGGACGCGGCAAGGGGAAGGACCTTCCCGGAAAAGGGCAGAAGTTCGATGCGCGGGGTAAGCCACATCATCGCGGCGCGGGCCACGGGCAAGTTTAGATACGTGCGCAGAGGGTGAAGCGCGGTGCGTTCGCGGGCCATTTGACCGAAAGCGCTGTCTTCCTCCGCGGAGAGCGTGAGTGATTCGTTGTACTCGTCGAGGAGTGCGGCGACGCGGAGTTTCTGTTCCGCGGAATCGAATGTTCCCGGCGGAATATCACCGATCGAAATGGGTTCATCATTGAGTTTCCAGGAGACCAGATAGACGTCACGGAAGCGATAGAGCCACGTTTTCTCCCAGCTCATGAACCCATGGGGAACCAGCTCGCTCGGAAGCTCCGAGTAGCGTGGTGCGAGAAACTGCACTTCATGGAGCGTAACGGCGTTGCGCACTGCCCACGGCACGAGCGGGACAATACACATCGCGCCTGTCAGGATCAGCATGCCCGGCCATTTGGCGAATTCACCTTTGCGGAAGAAAACCCAGGCAAACGCAAGCCATGCCGCAAACAGCAAGAGGGGCGTTTCTGGCCTGACGAGGGTGCCGAGACCGGTGAGCAAGGCAGCGCCCATCCCAAGGCCCGTGAAGAGCCGATGAAAGAGATGCGCGTCGCCTCCTGCGAGCAGGTCGGATTCGGCGAGGAAGCGCAGGAGAAGAACGAACAAGAGCAAGGCGGCGGCGGTGAAAAATGTGGCGAGAACTTCGGTCAGGGGAACGGCGGCATAGTTGGCGATAAAAGGGCACGTGGCCGCGAGCCAAAGGGCGATGCGGCGAACCCGCCGGCGTTGCGCATCCGAGCCCGGACACAGCACCGCTGCCAAAGCAGCGATGATGAGGCAGGTCAGGAGATCGATAACGACTTGGGTGAGCATGACCCAGAGCCGGGCGCCGGTCCCCGTGCGGCCAGTCAGGAAGTAGAGGGCGGAGAGAAATGCCGGGTAGCCGGGCATCCGCATATCCACACAGGTGAGGCGGCCGTTGACGAGCATGCCGTAGATGCCGTGCTTCAGCCAGTTTTCCGCAAACTGCTCGTAAAGCTGCGCATCGTCTGAATTGCACGGATACTTGAGGACGAAAAGGAGGCGCAGAGCGAGGCCCGCGGCAAGCGGCAATAGAGAAGTATTCAGGAAACGTCTCATCGGTCGAGACGCATATTACACGAAAGCCGGCGGCATACGCGGGACGATTGACTTGTTGGTTTTGGGTCGTTAGCTTGAAAGGTTCCATGAAGGAACGCAAACCCATCTTCTACGACGCGGAGCGCGTCCGCTGGCGGCACACCCGGCGCGCGCTCGAAGTGACGGGCGCCGTCCTCACGCTCCTGCTGGCCTATTTTTTCGCCACGATCTTGGTCACCATGGAGCTGCCGGGCGGCTTGTTGCCGGATACGCGGCCCGCGTACCGCGCCGTCCTGTCGAAGAATAAGCAGAAGGCAGCGCGCGGTGGAGCGCGTGTGCGCGGCGGGAACGTCAGTAAGGTCCCCCAGACGTACGACGCGATCCGCGCCGCGTTTTATGTGAGCTGGGATGCGAACAGCCTGGCCTCGCTGAAGAATCACTATCACGAACTCGACCTGCTGATTCCCGAGCAGTTGCACGCCGTGACGCCCGACGGCGCCCTGACCGTTGTGGACTACGACCGCAACAAGGTGTACACCGCTGACCCAGCCGGAATTGTATCCGTGCTGCAAGAGGACAAACTGCACCGCTGGATGAAATCCGCTGGCGCTGACATCCCCACGATGGGGCTGGTCAACAATTACGACGGTTCGGCTTGGCGTGTCAAAGATCTGGCGGCACTCCTGGCGAATCCAGCGTCCCGGCATCGCCTGGTGGAGGAACTGGCGGAATATGCGGTTCAGGCGCGACAAGTGGGGATCGCCGTGGATTTCGAGGAGGTGCCGCCGTCCAGCCAGAAGAATTTCCGGCAGTTCGCGGCGGAGTTGAGCCCGGCTCTGCACGCCGTCGGATTGAAGTTGTGGATTGCTCTGCCGGCGCGGGATTCCGACTATGACTACGCGTTTTTCGGGGCGCAATGCGATGCGATTGTCCTGATGAACTACGACCAGCACTGGTTGACGTCGTCCTCCGGGCCGATTGCGGCGCAGGATTGGTTTGCGGAGAACTTGCGGCAAATACTGGAGGTGGTGCCGTCGTCGAAGCTGGTTATCGCCATCGGAAATTACGCCTACGATTGGTCCGACTCCGCGAAGGCCCCGGCAGAAGCGATGAGCGTGCAAGAGGCGCTGCTGCACGCCTACGAATCCGAAGCCCAGGTGGATTTCGATCCGGCTTCGCTGAACCCCCACTACTCCTACTACGACGAGCACAACCGCGTCCACAACGTCTGGATGCTGGATGCGGTGACGGCGTACAACCAGCTGCGGGCCAGCGAGCGGCTGGGCGTGCACGGCATGGCGCTCTGGCGGCTGGGCTCAGCGGATGCTTCGCTGTGGCCGATTTGGGATGCGACGCGCGCGGATGATGCCACGCGCGCGAAACTCCAGGACATCCCGCCCGGCACGGACCTGATCCTCGAAGGCGACGGAGACATCTGGCGGATTGCGGACACACCAAAGGAGGGACGTCGCTCGTTCGGCTATGATTCCGCGTCGGACCTGATCACCAGCGAACGGTACGACGCTTATCCCCTCTCGTACGACATCGAACAGATCGGAGCGGCGATGAAAAAAATCGCGCTTTCTTTCGACGACGGTCCAAACCCCAAGTGGACACCGCAGATTCTCGACATTCTGCGTGAGAAAAAAGTTCCCGCGACGTTTTTTGTGATCGGTGACGAAGCGAGCCGCTATCCCGGCGTTTTGAAGAGGACCTACGCCGAAGGCCACGCCATCGCCAACCATACCTACACGCACCCGCAGTTCGAAGAGATCTCGCGCGCGCAGGTGCATATCGAGTTGAACCTGACGCAGCGGCTGATCGCCAGCACCCTGGGCGTGAAATCCATTCTCTTCCGGCCCCCCTACGGAATCGACCACCAGCCGGAATACGCGGAGGAGGTGTCCTCGCTGCCGCTGCCCCAGGAGATGGGTTATCTGCTGATCGGCGCGCGAATTGATCCGCACGACTGGCGCCAAATGAACGGAAAGCAAGTCGCGGCGTCCGAGATTGTGGCCGGCGTGCTGCAGCAAGCGCCTAAGGGCAACATTGTGCTCTTGCACGATGGCGGCGGCGACCGCAGCCAGACCGTGGCCGCCCTCCCGCAGATCATTGACGGATTGCGCGCCCAGGGCTACGAGATGGTTGCGGTCACCGATCTGCTCAAGAAATCGCGTGATGATGTAATGCCGCAGCTCGATCCGCGCGAGCAGCTCGAGGCGCGCGCCGACGGCTTCATCTTTGCCCTCTACCACTGGCTGCGGGTGGCTATGGCGTCCATCTTTGTGGTCGGAATCCTGCTCGTCAGCGGGCGCGCGCTGGTGATCGGCTTTCTCGCGCTATTCGAAAAACTCCGCGCGGATGCTCCACCCATGCCCGATACGATGCCCTCGGTAAGCGTGTTGATCCCCGCCTACAACGAACAAAGCGTGATCGTGCAGACGGTCAACTCCGTACTGAAATCGAATGTGCCGCAATTGCGTGTGATCGTTGTGGACGACGGATCTGCCGACCACACCGGCGAGATGCTCGACGAGGAGTTTGGCCGGGATCCGCGTGTGCGCATCATCCATCAGGTGAACCGCGGGAAGGCGGCGGCGCTGAACCGCGCGATGCTTGAAGCAGACACCGAAATCGTGGTGACCATTGACGCGGACACGGAGGTCGAGCCGGACGCCATCAGCAAGCTGCTGCGGCACTTTGTGGACCCGAGCGTGGGCGCGGTCGCGGGAAATGTGAAGGTGGGCAACCGCTCGCGCTGGCTCACGCGCTGGCAGGCCCTCGAATACATTACCAGCCAGAACATGGAGAAGCGCGCGTTTGACCTGCTGAACTGCATCACGGTCGTTCCCGGGGCGCTGGGTGCGTGGCGGCGGACGGCCATCGAAGCAGCCGGCGGGATTACCGCCGATACGGTGGCGGAAGACGCCGACTTGACCATTGGAATTCGCCGCCTGGGCTGGCGCATCAGCTATGACGAAGAGGCCGTGGCGTGGACCGAAGCGCCGGAAACGCCCGCGGCTCTGGTCCGCCAGAGGTTCCGCTGGACCTTTGGGACGCTGCAATCTTTCTGGAAACACCGCGATACCCTGTTCCGCCCAAAGCAAGGCACGCTGGGATGGATTGCCCTGCCGAACATTTTCGTGTTTCAGCTTCTCCTCCCGCTGATTTCGCCCGTGATTGATTTGATGTTTCTCGGCACGGTGTTCATCTGGGGGCTGGCTCAGTTGCACATCCTGCGCCTGCCGCAACTCTGGACGTCGGCGGACCTTGCAAAGTCCCTGGTGTTTTTCCTCGGCTTCCTGCTGATCGACGTCTTCACTTGCGTGGTGGCGTTCGCTCTCGAAAAGGATGAAGATTGGACGCTGCTTGTGCCCGTGCTGCTGCAACGGTTCTACTACCGGCAGATGATGTATGTGGTGCTCTTCCGCTCCGTGCGTGAAGCGGTCCGCGGCCGACCGGTGGGCTGGCGCGGCGTCGAGCCGGAAGTGCCCAGCCCGGTTGCTCAGACGTGACGTGGTGCGGGGATCGCAGGCCCGCCATTGCGGAGATTTATTTGCGCCGCGATTTGAGGTAAGATAGGCGTTCTCTTTCCACAGGAGGTCCCCATGGCCATCTCGTTCACGCTCAATGGAAAATCCCGAACGGTCGAAGTCAGCCCGGAGATGCCGTTGCTTTGGGTGCTGCGCGACGTTCTGAACATGACCGGGACGAAGTTCGGCTGCGGCATGGCCCTCTGCGGCGCTTGTACCGTGCATGTGAACGGCGAAGCCACCCGTTCCTGCACCCTGGCCGTTTCCAGCGTGGCGGGCAAACGCGTCACGACCATCGAAGGGCTTTCCGCCGACGCCAGCCATCCCGTGCAGAAGGCCTGGATCGAAGAAGATGTGCCGCAATGCGGTTACTGCCAGTCCGGACAAATCATGTCCGCCGTGGCGCTGCTGGCGAAGAAACCCAAACCGACCGACGCCGACATTGACGACGCCATGAGCGGCAACATCTGCCGCTGCGGCACCTATCAGCGCATCCGCAAAGCCATTCACCGCGCCGCTTCCATGAGCGGCAAAGCCGCCAAACAACCTGCCGCTTAAATATTCCAGGTTTCCAGATTGAGAGGTTTCCATGCCTGCGGAACTCGCTTTGAATCGCCGCGATTTTCTGAAGACCGGCGGAGCCGCGCTCATCGTCGGGTTCTATCTTCCCGGCAGCGCTTTCGCCGATCAGGCCCAGGACCAGGAAAAGAAGCCCCCCAATCCGCTGAATGCCTGGGTGCATATCGGCAAGGACAATCAGGTGACCCTCATCTTGGGCAAATCGGAGATGGGACAGGGTGTCATGACTGCCCTGCCGATGATTCTCGCCGAAGAGCTGTCCATCGATTGGAAAAACGTAAAGATTGAGCAGGCTCTGACGAATCCGGAGGTTTACGACCACGCAACAGGGGGCAGCAACAGCATGGCGAGCTCATGGTTGCCCCTGCGGCGTGCGGGGGCGGCGGCACGGGAAATGCTCCTGGCTGCGGCCGCGCAGCGCTGGAACGTGAACCCCAACACCTGCAAAGCGCAGAACGGCGGCGTACTCCACGGCGCGCGCAAGTCTTTTCTGACCTATGGCGAGTTGGCCGAGGACGCGGCCAAGCTCCCCATTCCCAATTTCAATACCGTTCCCCTCAAGAATTCCGGCGATTTCACTCTCGTTGGACACGACACGCCGCGATTCGAGGCCGGCGCGAAGTCAAACGGCGCAGCGAAGTTTGGAACTGATTCGCGGGTGCCCGGAATGCTCTATGCAGTGATTGCGCGCTGCCCGGTCTTTGGCGGCAAGGCGGCGAAGTTCGACGCGGCGAAGGCCAAGGCGGTTCCCGGTGTCCGCGACGTCCTGCAAATCGACCCGGTCGGCCCCGGCGCATTCTCCGCGGGCGGCATCGCCGTGCTCGCGGACAATTCCTGGGCCGCCATCGAGGGTCGCAAGGCGCTGGAGATCACCTGGGACGAAGGCCCGAACGCGGGAGAATCAACCGAGGGGCTGCGCAAGCAGTTCATGGAGAACGCCGCGAAGCCGGGCACGGTCGTTCGGAACGACGGCGACGCCGGCGCGGCGCTCGCTTCCGCTGGAAAAAAAATCCAGGCAATCTATGAATTTCCCTTCGCGGCCCATGCCTGCATGGAGCCGATGAACTGCACGGTGCACATTCAACCCGACAAAGCGGAGGCCTGGGTGCCGACGCAGGGGCCGCAGTGGGCCCAGGAGGTCATCGCCGGCGTGGCGAAGCTCCCCAAGGAAAAGGTCGTCGTGCACACCACGCTGATGGGCGGCGGATTCGGCCGGCGGTATCAGGCGGACTTCGTCATGGAAGCCGCACAGGTGGCCAAGGCTGCGGGCAAGCCGGTGCAAGTGCTTTGGACCCGCGAAGACGACATGCAGCATGACTTCTACCGGCCGGCTTCGTACCACGTTCTTCAGGGCGCTCTCGATCCCCAGGGCGGACTCGCCGCGTGGAAGCATTTCCAAACCTCCACCGCCATCGGCGCGATGTGGAATCCGAAAGGCGTGCAAGGCTCCGAGAAGGACGAATTCGGGACGGCAGCGTTTATCCCGTATCAAACGCCGAACTACCGCGTCGAATATACGCTGGCAAAGTCGGCGGTGCCGCGGGCGTGGTGGCGCTCGGTCGAACATTCTTCGAGCGGATTCGTCGTCGAGAGTTTTGTGGACGAACTGGCCGCGGCCGCCGGCGTGGACCCGCTGGAATTCCGCAGGCGGCTCATCGGTGAGGACCGCAAGATTCCGGATTTCACCTCCACCACCGGCAAACCGCTGGACACGGCGCGCTTGAAGGCCGTTCTGCGCCTGGCCGCGGAAAAGGCGGGCTGGGGTAAGCCACTGCCGAAGGGCGTGGGACGCGGGATTGCCGGATATTTTTCGTTTGAGAGCTACACCGCGGTGGTCGCCGAAGCGAGCGTGAAAGACGGCGCGGTCAAAGTGCATCGCCTGGTGTATGCCGTGGATTGCGGCCGGCCCGTGAATCCGGACGGCGTCCGCGCGCAGGTGGAAAGCGCCGCCATCTATGGCCTGTCGGCGGCCCTGAAGGACGCCATTACGATTGACCGGGGGCGCGTCGAGCAGTCCAACTTCCACGACTACGATGTGCCGCGTATCAACGAAACGCCGAAAACCGAAGTGCATCTCGTCATGAGCACGGAAGCACCGACGGGAATCGGCGAGCCAGGTCTGCCTGTCATTGCCCCAGCCGTGTGCAACGCGATCTTTGCGGCCACCGGCAAGCGCCTCCGGCGCCTCCCGATTCGCGCGGATGACCTGGCCTAACGGGTTGCGGAAAACTCGGTAGCACAGGCTTCAGCCTGTGCTCGCCAACGCACGGCACCCTGGAATCAATTGCTTCCAAGCGCGCGCTAGATCGCGGACGCCGACTTCAGCTTCACTCTTCCGAGGGCGGCTCCCCCGAAGGCGTGGCATCCTTTTCGACGCGCTGCTTCTGCTCGATGACCTGATCGATTTGCCCGCCCATCAATGCTTTATTCAGCCCGACCATGCCCGCGCCGAGCAGGGATTTTTGTTCGTCTTTGACCTCGGCTTCATACTCTTCCTCGGACATTTCGGAGTAACGGTCCTTGCTGCCGAACACGTAAATCAGCGCGCCAATCACGAGCAGAATCACAATCGCAGGCAGTAGAATCGCACTCAACGCGGCAACTCCTTCAGGGTATTATGCCTGAGCCATGAGCATCTCAGCGATTTTCGTCTCCACAGAATCATGACTCCGGAAGGACTGCACCTTCAGGCTGCATTCCTTCTTCTTGCGCTCGCCACGCTCGTGATTTGGGTGTATCTCGTGGCGGCGCGAGGCGGCTACTGGCGCGTCTGGCGATTTGACGCCGACGGCGACAGCC
>JBGPGF010000042.1:0-17698 GCA_041483755.1 Terriglobia bacterium
GAACAATCCGACGAACGGTGCCGTTGACCCGATCGTGGCGAGGGCGGAAAGCCCGCGCTTCATTTCGGCGTGCACGATGGCCACGGAGCGTTCGAGGCCGCGCTTGGCGGCCTCAATCACTTCCGCATCCGACACCTGCTGCGAGGCCGACTGAAACTCGGAGAGGCCCGTCGCCACGACTTTGGCGATGTGGCTCTTCTTGTTGCGCTCGGCGATGGAGATGGCCTCGTCCAGCTTGCCCTCGCGCAGCGCGCCGGCTACCTGCTGAACGAAGATGCGGGACTGTTTGCGCGCGGCG
Organism: Terriglobia bacterium; assembly: GCA_041483755.1. GTDB lineage: Bacteria > Acidobacteriota > Terriglobia > Acidiferrales > UBA7541 > Acidiferrum. The sequence goes on from JBGPGF010000042.1 coordinate 299, forward strand.
CTGTACATCAGCGCGCGGTCAATCATCACGCCAAACGAGTAAATCGAAAGAATGAAAAGGATCCCCACGACGGTGCGGGCGAGCCATCCCATTGAACCCAGCATCGTGCGCAGATCCCACGCGCCCCCCGCCTGGAAGAACAAAACCCCATACACATACAGAGTGGCTACCATTCGTTTGCTCCTTAAGTTTGTTTGCGAAAACCAACTCCGAAGCGGACGCGACCCGTCCCCACGGCCCGCGCGCCCGCTCCGTCTTCTAATTATCCAAAGTAAAATTCACATCGATCGTCGTTTCCACCTCGACCGGATCGCCATTGAGCAGCGTGGGCTGGTATCTCCACTGGCGCACCGCGCTGAGGGCGGACTGTTGCAACAGCGGTGGACCGGAAATCACCTCCAGCTGCTGAATCGTGCCGTCCTTGGCGATGATGGCATGGAGTCTCACCACCCCCGAGACGTGCGCCATCCGGGCCAGCGGCGGGTAGATCGGCTGCGGCCGGCTGATTGCCCTCGACGCTGTCACCTGGCCGCCCTGTCGGATGCGGCTCGGAGCCTTCGGCGGCGGCGGAGCGCCTCCCACACCGCCCATCACACCACCGATGACGCCGCCCGACTGACCGCCGGGAACGCCGCCGGGAACACCGAAGCTCACTCCCACCAGATCGGGAGGCTCAGCGTCTTCCTTGAAAATCTTGACATCCTTGGGGATGGCCCTCGGTTGGACAAGTTTGCCTGCCTGCACCAGGTGTGCCATCGGCCGGACGTGCACGACAGCAGACGCGGGCGGTGGAGGCGGTGGAGGCGGCGGCGGGGGCGGCGGCGCCACAAGCAGCGTTGTCATCATGGTTCGGGGCAACGCTTCCGTGTAAATCAACGGAATGAGCAGAAGGATAGCCAGGAAGAAGATCTGCAGGACCATGGAGAGAAGCACGGTCCAGGGCTTGTTCGTCTTCTTCTGCTGCGCACTGGATAGAATGAGATCTTCAAACATCGGATCTACCTCCTCCCCGCAGGAGCAAGGCCCCCATTGAGGGTCTCGCTGACGCGGGGTTTGTTGCCGGCTGCGGTTCCGGAACCTGTCGCCGCCTTCTGGCCGCGCCAGCGATTCCAGGCGACGACCATCGGTGCGGCAATACCAAAGCTGGAGTACGTTCCTACCACAATTCCCACCACCAGGGCAAAGGAGAATGCGCGAAGAACCGCGCCGCCCAAGAGGAAGAGCACCAGCACGGTCAGGAACGTAAGGCCGCTCGTCAGAATCGTTCGCGAGAGCGTCTGATTGATCGAGCGGTTGACAATATCCGCGAATACTTCGCGGCGCATCAGACGGTTGTTCTCGCGGATACGGTCGAAGATCACAATTGTGTCGTTCATCGAATAACCCACCAGGGTCAAGAGCGCTGCGATGACCGTCAGCGAAATCTCGAAATGAAAAAGAGAGAAAAGCCCCAGGGTAATCAGCACGTCATGGAACACGGCCAGGACAGCGGCAGCCCCGTAAATCCACTCGAACCGGAAGGCAATATATAACAGCATGCCCCCCAGCGCATAGAGGGTAACGTAAACGGCCTGGCGCCGAAGCTCCCCGCCAACTTTGGGCCCCACGAATTCGGCCGTGCGGATGGCAAATGTGCCCAGCGCGTAATTGGCTTTCAATGCCGAAACAACCGGGGGTGTCGCGCCGTCCACACGGGACAGGTCGTCGAGATTCGTGAGCAGTCCGTTATTTGTCTTGTCTCGATAGTCGAGGATTCTCTTTGCCAGTTGCGCATAGCGATCTCCGGCATTCGACGAGAGCGCCAGAGGATCCAGTTGCGTCAGCAGAGCCGCCAGCGAAGAAGGCGTCGCGGCATTCAGGTCCGGCTTGCCGGAGGAGGATGCGCCGAAGGTCGCGTGGAGCGCGCTGAGGATTTGGACCTTACTCGCCTCGCCTGCTTCGTCGCTTTGCCCCTTTTGCTCGACCCCGATTACCACTTCATTGGCATTCGGATTGGCTACGTCGTAGATCGGCTGGATTTCGCTGGTGCCCAGACCCTGTGCCGTCAGCCCGCTGCGAATCTTGTTAACATCTGGCGGCTGCGCAAAACGCACCCGCACATTTGTGCCCCCCTTGAAATCCAAGCCGTAGCGGAGGCCGCCCTTGCTCACCAGTGAGAGCCCTCCCAAGAGAAGCAGGAAGGCAGACAAGCTAAAGAAGTACTTAGCCTTGCCCATCCAGTCGATATTGGACTGTTTGAAGAACTCCATGGAATCTATTCTTCCTTCCCTTTGACACCAAAGGGTGATGAATTGTTCCCGTTTTAGGCCACTTAAACGATAACTTCCGGGGCCGCGGCAGAGGCCATAACCGAGAATCTTGCCGGAACGCTAAAGCTCATTCTTACAGCTACTTACGCCTAGATACTGAGCTCCGCCTGGCGGTCCATCTTCGTCAGGTGGTATTGGAAAATCGTTTTTGACACGTAAATCGCCGTGAACAGGTTGGCGAGCAATCCGATGGTCAGCGAAACCGCAAACCCCCTGATGGGTCCCGTCCCGAACAGGAACAGGAAAAAGGCCGACACCACCGTCGTGACGTGGGTGTCCACAATCGTCAGGAAAGCCTTGCTGAACCCCGAATCCACCGCATTGGCCGGCGACTTGCCGTTGCGCAGCTCCTCGCGGATGCGTTCAAATACAAGAACGTTGGAGTCCACCCCCATGCCGATGGTCAGAATGACGCCCGCGATCCCAGGCAGGGTGAGGACGGCGCCGAAAAGGGCCAGCACCGCGAGCAGGATGACAAGGTTTAGGATGAGGGCCAGGACGGCGTTGGCGCCCGAAACCCGGTAGTAAAACAGCATGAAAATCATCACCACGGCAAGGCTGAGGAGCGAAGCGTTCATGCCGTGGCTAATTGAATCCGCGCCCAGCGACGGTCCGACCGTGCGCTCTTCCAGATACTTGATCGAAGCCGGCAGCGCGCCGGCGCGAAGGACCAGCGCCAAGTCATGCGCCGATTCCTGGCTGAAGTTGCCGGTGATCACTCCGGAATCCTCGATGTGACCTTGAATCGTGGGCGCCGAATAGACACCGTGCTCGAGGACGATGGCCATCCTCCGGCCGATGTTCTGTTCTGTGAAGGGGCCAAACCGGCGCGCCGCCTCCGTGGACAGGGTGAAGTTGATTTCCCACTGACCGGGGCTCTGCGCGTTCCGATTTTCCTGCGCGCTTCGCAGATCGCGGCCCGTGACGATTGCGGCGCGATCGAGAACGTACCAGCTCTCTCCAGCCGGGTCCGTGGAATTCCTGCTTTCCGAGCGGCCGCGGACAACTTCCGTGCCGGCAGGAAGTACACCGCTATCCCCGAGCGCGGCCATTTCCGAGGGATAGGTCTTGTCATCGTGGACAAGTTTCAACTCGAGCTGGCCACCAGCTTTAATGACCTCCTTGGCGCGCGCGGGGTCGCCTTCACCGGGAAGCTGCACGAGAATCTCATTGTCATTGCGGCCGTGGAACTGAATCGTCGGCTCGGTGAGGCCCAGGGCGTTGATGCGGCGCTCGATGGTTTCCAGCGACTGCTGCATGGTCTGGTCATTCATCGCCACGATGGCGCTGGGACGCATCGTCAGCAGGTATCCGGAGGTCTCTCCCGCCGCCGGCGCCACTTCCCATGCCCCGGAGTATTGTTTGTCCGTGACCAAGTCACGAAAGAGCGAAAGCTGATCGGAATCAATGTTCCGCACCAGGATGTGCGTGTCGTCCACGCGGCGGATTTCGCCGAAGCGGATGTTCTTCGCACGAAGCTGTGAAATCAGCCGGTCCACGGTCTGGTCCGTTTCCTGGCCGATGGCTTCCTGCACCTGGACTTGCAGAATCAGATGCGTGCCACCCTGGAGGTCCAGGCCCAGCTTGATCTGTTTGCCGAAGTTGTCCTTCACTTTGGCCCAGGACGTTGGAAACGACGGCAAGCCAACGAGTCCATACACACAGACCAGGATGACAGCAAGGATGAATACGGCTTTCCACTTCAGGTTGGGATTCATGTTCAGCAGGCTGACCGCTTCGCGGTCACGCCTAAATTCGACCGCTTCGCGGTCACACGTAAAGTGAATCGTGCACGCTGGCAGCCCAGGGGATCACTTGGCATCTTCCGACGCCTCCACCTGTGCAATCGCGGAGCGCGCGACGCGAATTTTAACTTGTTCGGCAACGCGGAGGATGACCGTATCTCCGTCAATTCCCGCGATCGTGCCGTAAATCCCTCCGGACGTGACGACTTTGTCCCCGGTCTTAATGGCGGCGAGCATGGCCTTGAGCTGCTTTTGCCGGCGCTGCTGGGGAAGAATCAGCAGGAAGTAAAAGATGCCCATGACGATCACCATCATGATCAATGGGCTGCCGAGGAGTCCTCCCGGGCCGGACGCCTGAAGCCAGATTGCCGAAAATGTGGTCACGATCAAGCCGATCCTTCTGGCGGGGGTACCCCTGCCGAATCACCCCATGCAGTGCAAGTCAGGGAACCGAACTCGCCGCAGCTAGGCAGGCTCCTCCGCATAGCGCGCATGCATCTCAGACGAGAAAACTTTCAGGTTTCCAAACGCAATAGCCTCGCGGATTTGCCGCATTAAGTCAAGATAAAAGTGGACATTGTGGTGGGAGTTCAGGATGGAGGCAAGGAGTTCACCCGTGGCGTAAAGATGGCGAAGATAGGCGCGCGTATACCGCTGGCAGACGGCGCAGGCGCAGCTTTCATCGAGGGGGCGCTGGTCGTCGGCGAAGCGCGCGTTGCGAATTAGGATGCGGCCCTGGCTGGTGTACAGACAGCCGTGGCGCGCGGCGCGCGTGGGCAGAACACAATCCATCATGTCAATTCCCAGGCGCACGTAGTCGGCGAGCTGCTCCGGCCGGCCGACGCCCATTAGGTAACGCGGGCGTTCTTGCGGGAGAAGCGCTGTGACCTCGGCGGTCATTTCGCAGGTGAGCGCGTGGGGCTCGCCGACGGCAAGGCCACCCACGGCGTAGCCGGGAAAATCCAGTTCCAGAAGTTGCCGCGCGCTTTCGCGGCGAAGATCAAGGAACGTAGCGCCCTGCACGATGCCAAACTGAAGCTGAGCAATTTCTCCGTTGTGCTGCGCTTGCTCCAGAAAGTGCGCGCGCGAGCGCCGCGCCCATTCCGTGGTGCGTTTCAGCGCAGATTCGGCCGCTTCGCGCGGCGCGGGCGTCTCGATGCATTCGTCGAGAACCATGGCGATGTCCGAGCCGAGCGCCAACTGAATCTCCACGGCTTTCTCAGGCGAGAGAAGATGCTCCGATCCATCGAGATGCGAGCGAAAGAGCACGCCCTCGCCGGACATTTTCCGCAAATTGGCCAGGCTGAAGACCTGGTAGCCGCCCGAATCGGTCAGGATGGCGCGCGGCCAGGACATGAATTTGTGCAGGCCGCCGAGTTTGCGAATCAGCTCGTGCCCCGGGCGAAGATGGAGATGATACGTGTTGGCGAGAAGGATCGATGCGCCCAGCTCTTCGAGCGTCTCCTGCGTCAGGCCTTTGACGGTCGCCTGCGTCCCCACAGGCATGAACACTGGCGTATCAATCGCGCCGCGCGGCGTGGTCAGCCTTCCAAGCCGCGCGCCGCTGGGGTCGGTCTTCAGGACATCGAAGGAGAATGCCACGCCTTCAGTCTAGCAGGCGCGGGTGGGATTTGTGATCCGCGGCCTAGAGCGCGGCCAAGCCGGTGCGCACGAGCACCCACAGAAGCCACAAACCAAAAACAGTTCCATAGGCCGTGCCCGGCTTGATCTTCTTCGGATTCGCGGCCCCAAATCCAATCGCCACGAGGATGAGGGTCCATATCCAGAAAAGGTCCAGTGACTGGCCGAGAACCTGCAGCCAGTGCGAAGCATCCTCCGGAAGAAATGCACCGACATTGGTGACGAGGAAGTGTTCGGGGTCCACGTCGCCGCGCGCCTTCAACAGAAGGATAATGATGGCCAGAACGCTGGAGATGAGGATCGGGACAAAGGCGTGGCAAGTAATGCCGAACGCAGTGCGGTATCGAAGACCTGCGCCATTGAACAGATTAAATGCACCCCAGTAAACCAGAGCCAGGAAGAGGACAAGTCCGGCGGTGAAGACAATGCCGAAGACATAGGAAACCTTGGGCGCCCATTTGACTTGGTTTTCCAACATCTGATCTTTTTGTTGCTGGGGCATTTGATCGAGGCGTGAATTCTGGCTCATCTGGCGTTCGAAAAAACTCCGCCAGTCCGTCTTTTGCCCCAGCAGGCCGCTGACAACCAATGCCAGCGCGCAGAGCAGCAAAAACGGAGCGACCCAGCTTGGGCGCTGGGCGATGTCCGCAAACGTGGCCTTCGGACTGAAAAGAGCGCCCGTGATGCGGCCAAAATGATTGATGGGTGCCTGAGACTGCGGTTCCGGAGCAGGAGCGGCTATCGTTTCCATCGAGGATTCCTCCACGGGTGTCGGGACGTGCTTGCTTTCCTTACACTACGCGCACGGGGACGGGAATCTTTCAGCGGGGGGAGTGTAGCGCAATCCGGGAAAGGAAGGAATGGATGGGCAGGACGGAAGGCCGGTCACGTGGGGAGAGGAACTTCGGGAACGGCGGCGAGCAGGGCGCGAGTGTATTCATGCGCGGGCCGCGCGAGCACTTGTTCTGCAATGCCCTGCTCGACAAAGCGCCCCGCGCGCATGACGGCGATCCGCGTGGCCACCTGCGCAACCACGGGCAGACTGTGTGATATGAGGACATACGTCAGCCCGAACTCGTGCTGCAGCTCCTGCAAGAGCAGAAGCACCTGCGCGCCCACGGAGACATCCAGCGCCGAAACAGGCTCGTCGGCGACAACCAGTCGCGGCCGCAGAATCAGCGCGCGGGCGATGCCGATGCGCTGGCGCTGCCCCCCGGAAAACTCGTGCGGATAGCGGTCGAGCGCGCTGGCATCCAGTCCGACGCGCGCAAGCATTTCCGCGGCGCGTTCACGAAGCCGCGCGCGGGAAAGACCGCCTTCGTGAATGGCCAGCGGCTCGGCAACCATTTCACCGGCACGCATGCGCGGATTGAGCGAAGCGAAGGGGTCCTGAAAGACCATCTGCATGCGGCGGCGCAACGCGCGCAGCTCGGCTCCGTTTGCAGCCAGCAGGTTTTCCCCTTGGAAGAGAATCTCCCCCGCGTCGGGTTCGATGAGGCGCAGAAGCATTCGCGCGAGCGTGGTCTTGCCGCAGCCCGATTCGCCGACGATCGCAAACGTCTCGCCGGGCGCAACCGAGAAGCTCACATCGTCAACGGCGGTCAATCGCGCGCCATCTGTGCCTTCGGAGAAGGCGCCTGCACCGCGGCGATAGGACTTCTTCAAGCCGCGCGCTTCGAGGATGTGATCGCCCTTGCTCACGCGGCTCCCTCGATCAGTACGCATCGGGCGGTGTGGCTGGGTGATGCAGCGCGCAGATTCGGAACGGCAAGGGTGCAGTCGGACCGGCGCATGCCGCAGCGCGGCTCGAAGGCGCAGCCAGGCGGCAGCGCGGCAAGTTGCGGCACGCTTCCGGGAATCGGCGTTAGCGGCGCGCGAGTGAGCCGCGGCGAAGCAGCGAGCAGGCCCGCCGTATAAGGATGCCGAGGGCGCGCCAACACGTCGCGCACAGGACCCTCTTCCACGATGCGGCCCGCGTACATCACGGCGACGCGGTCCGCGACCTGCGCGACGACGCCGAGATCGTGCGTGATAAACAGCAAGCCAAGATTCAGTTCTCGCCGCAAACGCCCGAGCAGCTCGAGGATTTGCTTTTGCACGGTCACGTCCAGCGCCGTGGTCGGCTCATCGGCAATAAGAAGTCGAGGTCCACCAGACATTTCCTGATTCGGCTCGCTCGAACCGCTTGCCAGTGCCATGGCAATCATCACGCGCTGGCGCAGGCCTCCGGAAAGCTGATGCGGAAACTGCGCGGCCCGAAGCGCCGGCTCCGGCACGGCGGCGCGTTCCAGGGCGGCGAAGGTGCGCTGGCGCACCGTTTCCGCATCCAATTTCGGCCCGTGGGCGCGAATGGCCTCTTCGATCTGCGCGCCGACGCGCATCACCGGGTTCAGCGAGGTCATCGGCTCTTGAAACACCATGGCGATTTCGCGCCCACGCACGGCGCGCCAGCGGCGCTCGTCGAGCGTGGTGAGGTTTTGTGGCGCGCCGCCCGTCTCAAGCCGCGCCTCGCCGCTCACGCGGGCCCCGGGCGGAAGCAGCCCCATGAGCGCCAGCGCTAGCATCGTCTTGCCGCTGCCCGATTCGCCGACCAGGCCAAGCGCTTCGCCCGCCCCGATGCGCAGCGACACGTCGTTCACCGGGCGGATGCGCCCCTCCGGAGTCGGCAGCTCCACAGTCAGCCCGCGGACTTCGAGCAACGATGTCATGCGGTCATCATAGACAGGAAATGCGAAACTCGAAATACGAAACTCCGTGGCCGATGCTATTTCAGCGCCGACAGAGCGGAAACACGAATTTCAATCCGGCGCGCGTCGAAGCCATCTTTCCTGAAATCAGAGCGGCCTAGGCGAGCTTCTCGCTGGGATTCAGCACGCCAAATTCGCTGGTGTAGTGCAGCGGAACATCCATGTACGTGCCCTTCTCGCCGAGATAAATCTCGCAGCTATCGTAAGGGCGCGAATAGACGTGCAGGCTTACGGCGCGGGCGGCGTATTCCGCGAGATTGAGCACCTGATGCACGGGCTCGCCGGGATCCACGTAGGCCGGTTGCTGTGGGTTCATCTCATAGGCGCCGCTCGGTACGATGCCGCAGGTGCCGTGCGCCGCGTCGCGGTTCTCCACGCGAAAATTCTGCACGCGGAGCCGGCCGATGGGCGTGGCCATCCAGCAATTCTGGCCGCGATGATTGTGAATGCGGCTGGCCTGCCCGATTTCCCAGCAGATGGCGATGCATTCAAAGACTTCACACTTGAAGATGAGGTTGCGCGTGTAGTTGGCCTTTGAGAAAAAGGTGTACTTGTCCAGAGTCTCCGGTTGCACGGCGTGTTCGGAAAGATAAGCGTGCACGCGCTCGATGGTGAAGCCGGGCTCGGGGATTGCGGCAAGTCCCGCAACCCAGTCCGTGATGGCGAGAGCATCTTTCATCGTTCGCCTCCACTGCCGGGCGCGCGGCTCCCGGCGGGCTCGGGCATGACGTAGTCCGACTGCGCGGGCAGTCCGGCGCGCTCAAGCTGGACAGTGATGTGATCAATCCCGAATTCGCGGGTCACCGCGTCGCGGATGGCAGCCAATAGCATTTCTCCGGCGTCCATGTGCATGTCGGGTACGCGCGCGTGACAACTTAGAGCGTTATGGCCGCCCCCCAGCGACCAGATGTGTACGTCGTGGACTTCCTGCACGCCGGGAACGGCGAGAATCGCCCGCGCGACCTCCGCCACCTGCATTTCGCGCGGACGACCCTCCAGCAGGATGTGCGTGGATTCCTTCAAGACGCCGAAGCTCGACCACAGCACCAGCAGACCGATGGCCAGGCCCAGCGCCGGGTCAATCCATTGCGCGCCGGTACGATGAATGAAAAATACGCCGGCGAGAATGGCGATGTTCGATAGTGCGTCGCCAAAATTGTGCACCAGGATGCTGCGCAGGTTCAGATCGGTTCGTCCGCGAACGAGAGCCAGTGTGATGCCGCCGTTGACGGCGAGCGCGGCGAGTGAAGTCCACACCATCCAGCTTTCGACAACGGCGACGGGTGCGCGAAACCTCTGGAATGTTTCATACGCCAGCCACAACGCTAGCAGGACAAGCAGAATGCCGTTGGTGAAGGCCGCAAGAATGCCTGCGCGGTGGTAGCCATAGGTCTTCTCATCGTCGGCAGGGCGCATCGCCCAGCGCATCGCCAGCCAGGAGATTCCCAGAGCAGGCACGTCGGAAAGATTGTGCACGGCGTCGTTGAGGAGCGCGACGGAATGGCCCAGGAGGCCGCCGAAAATTTCCGCGACGACGAGTCCGACGGTGGCCACCATGGCCCAGCCGAGCGTGGCTGGACTCAGTGCATGGTGGTGAGCGTGTTCTTTCCCTGCGGCGGGGGAGTGCTCGTGCATCGATCCCTGATCCTGGACGTGCATCGCCCCCATTTTAGCTCTTCCGCGCGGAGCGCGCAGCCCCTCGCGCCCTTATTAGGCAGTATGACACGGGCCGGGCGCGTTTCCATTGACGCTCGCTTGCACCGCTGCCTACCATCGAACCTAGCTTCCCATCTGTCCATGTGTTGACGGGAGGTGCTGAGGGGCGCGCTTCGGCGCGCGGCCATGACGGTTCCGACAGCCAAACTAACTTTCTGGGGCGTGCGCGGCTCGACGCCCACCGCGGATCCGGCGACGTGGCGTTACGGCGGCAACACGCCCTGCCTCGAGCTGCTGGCCCCGGACGGCACCCAGTTCATTCTGGATTGCGGCACCGGCCTGCGCATGCTCGGCAGCCGCTGGGTGGGGCCCAGCGCGCTGCACAAAGCGGAAACGCACATCTTCGTCACCCACTATCACTGGGATCACATTCAGGGCATCCCGTTTTTCTCCCCCCTGTACGTCGAAAAAAACGAATTTCAATTCTACAGCTTTCGCTCGAAGTTTCTCGGACGCGACAGCCTGAAACAAGTGTTCGAGGCGCAGATGGCGCTGCCGTATTTTCCCGTGAACTTGTCGGCAATGAGCGCGAAGCGGAAATTCAAGGAAATCAGCGGAGGCGACGATTTCACGATTCAGGGCACAAAAATCACCGCGCGCTGGCTGAATCACCCGCAAGGCTGCCTCGGATACCGCTTGGAAACACCAGCGGGAATCATTGCCTATGCGACGGATAACGAGCCCGGCGATCCCAAACTCGACGAGAACTTGCGCGAGCTGGCTGCCGGCGCGGACATTTTCATCAATGACGCGCAGTTTTCGCCGGAGCAGCTGGCCACGACGCGGCACAATTGGGGCCACTCCACTTGGAAGGAGGGCGTGCGTATAGCGCGGGAAGTGGGCGCAAAAACGCTGGTGCTTTTCCATCACGATCCCGATTCCACCGATCGCATGGTGGACAACCTCTTGCGCCAGGCGCGCGACGAATTCGAATCCGTGTACGCCGCCAGCGAGGGCATGGTCATCACGCTGGGCGGCGCCCGCGATGAGGTTCATCTGCCGGGCACGCGAAGCGCAATGCGCCGTGAAGCGCAGTTCCGCGCGCTCGTGACGGGCACGACCGAAGACGGCCAGCCATTCGAGGAAGAAACCTTGGTGCGCGACCTCTCCATTCAGGGCGCGCTGATTTCCCTCAGCCATCCCCCGCGCTTGCAGTCTGAGTTGCAGGTCACCATGGAGACGCCGACCGCCAACGGTGTGCGCCCCATGCGCCTGCGTGGATACGTCGTGCGCATTGACACCGATCTGGAGAAAGGCCACTCCTCCGTTGGCGTCGTCTTCACGGAGTAAACCAATTGCGTGCTAAGAGGCGGCAACAAGCTGCTCAATGAGCGAGCAGGCGATGTGCCCGATGGTGATGTGGGCTTCCTGGATGCGCTGAGAATCGCGCGAGGGCACGTTAAGAAGCAAGTCCACTTTGCCGGCGAGCGCTCCGCCGGTTTCTCCCGTGAAAGCCGCAATCCAGGCGCTGCGCGCGCGTCCCGCCTCGGCGCCGCGCAAGATGTTCGGGCTTGTGCCGCTGGTGGACAGCGCGACCAGCACATCCTTCGAACTAACGAGCGACTCAATCTGCCGCGCGAAAATCCTTTCGAACCCGTAGTCGTTACCCGCGGCCGTCAATACCGAGGGATTCACCGTCAGCGAAAGCGAGGCCAGCCCGGGACGTTCCTTTTGCAGCCGCACAGTCAACTCGGCGGAAAGATGCTGCGCATCCGCCGCGCTCCCGCCATTTCCGAAAAAAACGATTTTGCCGCCCGCACGAAGCGCCGCAGCGGATTTCTCCGCGAATTCCGCTATACGCCCGATCAAATCATCGGAGAAGCTCTGTTTCACCCGGCAACTTTCCTCGAGCTGGCGGCGAATTTCCTCCGCGTGGGAAGGCATAGTCCCTCAGCAGAGAACGATCTTTTCGCGGTGGCGGACCAGGCGCCGCGTGGCGTTGCGCGTATCCACGACGAGCTTGGCGCCATCCACGATGGCGGCATAGTCGTAGCTGGAATGATCGGTGGCGATGATGACCGCGTCGTAGGAAGCCAGCGAGTGCGCGCTGAGCGCCACCGATTTCATGTGGCCGTAGTCGTAATGCCGCATCTTGTGCAGATGCGGGAAGTACGGATCGTTGTAGTCGAGATGCGCGCCGCGCTCCAGCAGCAGCTGCATGATTTTGAGCGAGGGAGATTCGCGCAGATCGTCCACGTCTTTTTTGTACGCCACGCCGAGCAGAAGCACTTTCGATCCCTTCAAACTTCGCTGATTTTGATTCAGCGCGCCGGCCACGGCGTCCACCACGTGGTACGGCATGGCCGTATTGATTTCGCCGGCCAGCTCGATGAAGCGCGTCGCGAAATCATATTCGCGCGCCTTCCAGGAAAGATAAAACGGGTCCACGGGAATGCAATGTCCGCCCAGGCCCGGGCCGGGATAAAACGGCATGAAGCCGAACGGCTTGGTCGCGGCGGCGTCAATCACTTCCCAAATGTCGATGCCCATGCGCAGGGAAAGCATTTTCAGTTCGTTGACCAGCGCGATGTTCACGCAGCGAAAAATGTTTTCCAGAAGCTTCGTCATCTCCGCCGCGCGGGTTGAGCTGACGGGCACCACGCGCGCCACCACCTGCGCGTAGAGCGCCAGCGCGGCGCGGCCGCTGGCCGGATTCGTGCCGCCCACAACTTTCGGAATCTGCGCCAGGCCGAACTGCTTGTTGCCCGGGTCCTCACGCTCCGGCGAAAACGCCAGAAAGAAGTCCGGATTCAGTTCCTCCGCCTCCGGCCCTTTGCCAACGGGGCACCGCAGCCCGCTCTGTTCGAGGATGGGCAGAACCAGTTCCTCCGTCGTGCCGGGATACGTCGTGGACTCCAGAACCACAAGCTGGCCCCTCTGCAGATGCGGCTGAATCGAGCGCGCCGTCTGCTCCACGTAAGAAAGGTCCGGCTCCCGGCGGTCATCGAGCGGCGTGGGCACGCAGATAATGATCGCGTCGGTGTCCTTGAGCCGCGCGAAGTCATACGTGGCGCTGAAATGGCGGCTGTTGACGAACTGCTGGATCTTGGTCTGTGGGATGTGCTCGATGTAGGACTTGCCCGCGTTCAGCTTGGCGATCTTGTCCGGGTCCGTATCGAAGCCGGTGACGCGATGCCCCGCTTCGGCAAAGCGCAGCGCCAGCGGCAAACCAACGTAGCCGCAGCCGATGATGCCCACTTTTAACTGGGCGCCTTTGAAAAATTCGGGTTTCCGTTCCTTTACCATGAAGTTTGCTCGCACTCCTCGATTTTGTTGAGTGGCCGATGCGCAGTCATGTCCAAGCCGGTTCACTATAACAGGGAAACCGGAAGCGAAAAAAGGATGCTCTTGCGCGGCGTTGCACAAGAAGCAATTCCTATTGCCCGGCCGCGGCGAATCAGGCGAAGATGGAAGGCACGCGCTCTGCCCAAACTCATGACTTTTGTCATCACGATTCTTCTCCTCGGCCTCGTCGTGGGTGTCATGGTGGGACTGTTTGGAGTGGGCGGCGGCGTGGTTCTCGTTCCAGCTCTGGTCTATCTCCTGCGCATGGACCAGCACGTGGCGCAAGGCACGTCGCTGTTTATCCTGCTCCCGCCTCTCGGTCTGGGCGCCCTGGCCCTCTATTGGAAACGCGGCGACGTGGATTTGCGCGCCGGGATACTTTGCGCCGCCGGCATACTCGTCGGCGCCTACTCGGGCAGCCGCATCGCTATCCCCATGGCCTCCAACCACCTCCGGGGCGCGTTCGGCTGTTTCCTGATGCTCGCCGCCATTCTGCTTTGGCGAAAGACGATGCGCTCCTCAGCGCCAATGCCGCCTGCGCAATCGGAGAAAGCCGGTGAATAACCCCGCGCTGCGCCAGGCAGGAATCTTCGCGGTGGCGTGCGTCTGCGGCGTCGCGGCGGGCCTGTTCGGTGTGGGCGGAGGCATCCTGCTCGTGCCTCTGCTGGTACTGCTCTTCCAGTTCGACCAGCACCGCGCGCAGGGCACCAGCCTGATCGCGCTTGTGCCGCCGACGGGCCTCCTTGCGTTTCTGGCCTACGAGAAAGCCGGTTTTGTCTCCTGGCATACGGGCCTGTTGCTGATTCCCGGGGTCTTTCTAGGAGGGATCGCCGGGGGATGGCTCGCGGAGCAGTTCCGTCCGCGCGGGATGCGCCAGGCATTCGCGGCCATGATGTTTGTGCTGGGCGCGTGGCAAGCACTATCGGCGTGGTGGCGCTAACCAGCCATGATTGATATTCACTGCCACATTCTTCCAGGCCTCGATGACGGCGCGAAGACCATGGAAGTAGCGCTGGCCATGGCGGAAGAAGCTGCCGCCGACGGCATCACGCACGTTGCCGCCACGCCGCATTCCAGTAACGAATATCACTTCGACTACCCGAAGGTGCGGGATCTCTGCCATGAATTGCAGATGAAGATCGGCGAAAAGCTGACGCTGGCCACGGGCTGCGATTTCCACCTCGACGCGGAAAATCTCGCCGCGCTCCGTGAAAATGCTCCTCGCTTCTGCATCAATCAACACGACTGTCTTCTGGTGGAATTCAACGAGTTCTCGATCCCTCCCGCGATGGACCAGACGCTTCACGAATTGCAGCTTGCCGGCTTGCGGCCCATCATCACGCATCCGGAGCGCAATCGCATCCTGCGCGCCCATCCCGAACGGCTCGTGCAGTGGGTGCGCCGCGGCTGCTACCTGCAGGTGACGGCCGGGGCCCTCACCGGCACGTTTGGCGAAAGCGCGCAGCGGGAAGCGAAAAAGTGGATCGCTCTCGGGCTGGTGCATTTCGTGGCCAGCGACGCGCATAACACGCGCAACCGGCCGCTGCGTCTCGCCGCCGCCTACAAAGCCGTGGCCCAATCCTCCGGCGAAGAAAAAGCCCGCGCCCTGTTCGTCGAAAATCCGCGCGCGGCCGTTGACGGACGCCCCCTCCCGCACGTTCCCGACGTGGATGAAAATGCCTTCCGCCCCAAGCGTAAACGCTTCTTCTTTTTTTGAGCTAGCGGTTCTGCGCGGCGGCCCGGCCGCCGCGGAAGCCCAGGCCGCTCCAGGCAGCGGCGCCGCAAGCCAGAATCACCAGGAGAAGGAAGACCAGGGCTCCCACCACTGGCAGTAATTGAAGCAGGACGATTGCCGCCGTCCCCATCAGCAGAGCGACGCTCGTCGAACTCGGAAGTGACATTTCCCCCAGAGCCATGGCGATCCCCGAAGTTCCCACGGAAAGTAGAATCAGGAAAATTCCGATGACGATAAAATCCGCCGCATCCGAGAAGCGGCCGAGCTTGTCCGATAGATCCAGGAGATAGCTGAGCAGAAGCACGAGCGCGGTGCCAAGCAGGCCCGAAAGAATCCAGCGGCGGCACGCGGCACCGATCACCCGGAGGCGGCGCGGCCGCAGGACCAATGCCGCGAGCGAAACTAAAATCGAATTAAAAGCTAGCAGGGCGATGGCGCCGCGCCAACCGATGTGTCGCTGTCCGGGAAGGTGTATCCAAGGAACGGAAGTCCGATCGGAGTTTTGCGAGAGATAAGCTCCCGGCTCCTGCGCGACAAAACCCCCGACGGCCACGGCATCGCCGGAGAGGCGTGCGCTGCTTGCCAAGTGAATGGTGCCGCCCGTCGCGATGACGTCCCCCGAAACCGAGCCATCCACTTCGATATTGCCGCCGATGGAGATTACGTCGCCCTGGACCGCGCCCCGAATTCTGACCGAGCACAAGATGCAGACGATTTCGTCGGTGATCTCCATCGGTCCGACCGTGACGCTGCGAAGGTAGGAAGTGCGATCTTCCGCGCGCAGGGGCGCGGCGACGGCGATCAGAACCGCAAGAACTCCAGTGCTGGCGATAATTCTGCGATTCACGGCTCACGTTCCTGGCTTGAGCGGCAGTCCCGCCCAGGCATTTGCGAGGCCCAGCACTTCGCGCACAACGTCCAGCGCATCGGTCGTGGAGCGCCACCAGTGCGCCGGGTCGAACGAATCTTCGCGCGCGCCGCGCACAATCACCCGGGGAGTTGCGCCGGCTCGTTTGCGCCACAGCGCGCGGACGCGCCGCGTGTGCGCCTTCGTGGTCACCACGATCACGGAGGATCCCCCGGTTCGCTCGAGTTCCTTGGCGATTACATCCATCTCGCTGGCCGTATTCGTTACCGGCGGGTCGAGTATGTGCAGCGCATCCGCGGGGACGCCGAAATGCAACAGCACCCGCTCGCTGTAGAACTCCTCGCCCACGTACGGAATCCCCATGGCATCGAGCTCCGCGCCGGGTCCGGCGGGACGCGTCAGCCAAATCTCCGGCGCCCAGCCGGCGCGGTAGAGTTCCGCGGCCTCCCGCGCGCGAAGCGGCATCCGGCCGCTCAGAATGACGATGGCATGGGCCTTCTCGAGAGGGTCTTCCACAAACAGCCAGCCGCCCGCGCTGCGCACGCACCAAAACGCGCACACCGCCAGCGTCAAACATGCGGCCGCGGCGATCAGCCATTTCCGCGCGCGTGATTTTTCGCTCATCCTGGCCGGGCGCACCCATGCAATGGAAAAGACCCGCATCCTATCCCTCGCCGCCGCGCGAAGCAACCCCGCGTCTCCAGTAGCACAGAATTCATTCTGTGTGCTTTCCCTGCAAGGGTTACACAATGCGGTAGCGGCAGGAGTTTCCTTCATGTGGAGTGCGGCAGCTCTGCTGCCGCTTTTGCGACGCTGCCCGTCCTTCTCCCTGTGTTTTTGTGAAATGCGAGCTAGGCAGCGCCCCACGCAGCTCGTTTGGTCAATTGCCGCCGGGCACGTTACAATCACCCAACCTTACATTCACGAAGGGGAACGCATGCGCGCAGTCATCACGGGCGGAGCGGGGTTTCTGGGCTCGCATCTTTGCGACCGGCTGATCGCCGAGGGCTGGGACGTTCTCTGCCTGGACAATCTCATCACCGGAGTGGATTCGAACGTCGGTCACTTGATGAGCAACCCGCGCTTCCGCATCGGGCGCGCCGACGTCACAAAATACATTGACGTGCCCGGCCCGGTGGACTACATCCTGCACTTTGCCTCGCCCGCCAGCCCCGTGGATTACCTGAAGCTGCCCATCCCCACTCTGAAAGTCGGCGCGCTGGGAACGCACAACGCCCTGGGCCTCGCGCTGGCGAAAAAAGCCAAGTTTTTTCTTGCTTCCACCAGCGAATGCTACGGCGATCCGGAAGTCTCCCCGCAACCTGAAGAATACTGGGGCCGCGTGAATCCCATC
>JBGPGF010000043.1:0-17480 GCA_041483755.1 Terriglobia bacterium
CCAGTCCTCGCTTGCGCGAGCCTTTGCGGCAGCTTCACGGTCCGCACCCGCGTTGCGTTCGGCTTCGGCGTGCTCTTGGTCGATATGCTTCATGGCGATTTCACGAGCGTCTTCCGCCGTCTGCACGGCTTCGCGCGACAAGGTAATAAGCGATTTCTTGTTTTCATGCTTCCCGGTAGCCAGATCATCCGCCTCCTTCATCTGGCGAACGGCCTTTTCGTAGCTTGGCGCGGCGTATCGTTCGGCGCCGGCCGATTGCGCTATGCGCACCGCATTGCGCGCTTCAAAAAATTCGAGCGGCAATTTGGCGTTCAGAACCACGGGGTCGAACTTATAGCCCGTGGGGATGTAGCCGCCGCGATCAATCAATTCATACTTGGCATCCACGGCCTCGGTAGCGCCCACGGTATCCGAGCGGATCGCGTTCTCGAGAACCACAAGGTTGCTGGGACGGCGCACGGCATAATAAGGTTCCGCGGTTACGATCAGCGCGAAAGCCTGAAGGTCCGTGGTCACGTCCAGCTTGCTGCGGTGTTTGTCGCCCACCAATACTTCGCCGATGTTGACGGGCCGGCCTTCCGGCGAAATCGCCCACAGCACATAAGTCAAATACTCGTTGCCAAAGCTCGTGGGCCTCTCCAGTCCGGAAAGTTCGACCTCGATCTCCAGCGCCCCGCGCTTGCTCTCGACTTTGGCCTCGCCCGCCGCGGCAGGCATCAAATCGGTACCTTGAAGATTGATCTTTGTGGCCCCACTGCGGTGTCTATAGCTCACCGCCCGGGTCGTACGGCTCACTACATTAACCCGGAACGTCGGTGTTGGATTGCCGGAGTCGGCCGGCACTTGCGTCTGAGTCTGCGCTTGCGCCGATGCGCCAAGCGTCATTACGATTCCTAGGGTGATACTTAATCTCTTGAACATGAGTCTCCTTTGAGGAACTTCGAGGCCCGAGTATCTGGCTTTGTGAGCCTCAGTACTGTGCAATAGTGGACGTTCCGCAAGAAAGGACGACGCAATGCCGGGAATTCCATTTTGGGCATTCACTTAGCCTGCAGTCTGTACCGAACGTTGGCGATCCGGTTGCCGCTCGCTGCGCAGCTGGCATCGCTCGCCTTTGAGACTCCCGAAGGCCGTTCTATCGCCGTTCTGCTTATCTGGATCGCGGAAAACGTGTTTCTCTTACAAGTCGAGCAACACAGATGGAACCAATGTTTCCAGAACGGGATGGTAGCGGATCAGGGGTGCCTTCAGGTCTTCGAGACTGAGAGCCGTACCCTGGATCAGACATTGCGCTTGGCGCGAAACCGTACTTGGCCGTGATCTGCAAGGCACGATCAAAGAATACGTCACCATCTTTGCAGGTTTTCTCCATTTTGCCGTTTCGTAGAATCAATATCTTACGCAAACTCACCCCCCCCGAAGGGCTTGGCTCCCACCCAGTGCGCTTCTCCCCTTAGAAAATCCTTACGGACGCTTCATAGTTTGCTTATTCCTTCTCGCTTACCCTTTCTCTCGACCGGAGCAACCGTCGCGCAGAGACTTTCCGCGTGTCGCGGCTCCCGGCGGGAGGCGCAGATGGAACTCTCGATTTTTCTTACGCTCTGTGGTGTCGCGGGTATCTTCATGCTCTACGCTCTTTTCAACTTTCATAGGGAGTTGAAGTTGACGAATCAGGTCTTGCGCCAACAGGACGGCGACGCGCGTCTGCTGGCTGGCCCGGCCCGCGTGATCGTTTTGCAGGTTCTGAAATCCGATCCGCCCTGCCCCGAACGTCCCAGCCAGTTCGTGGGTGCCCCGGCCCCAACCGCGACTCCAGCCAAGGGAGGTCCGCGTGCTTGATTTGATCTTTGTCGTTTCTACGATCCTGTTTGTGGTCGTCGCTATTCTCTACGTTTGTGCCTGCGAACGATTGAATAGGAAATCTCAATGAGTGCGGACAACGCCATACTCCTCCTCGTCTGTGCCGCGCTGTGCTTCTACCTGCTTTATGCGTTGCTCAAGCCGGAGAAATTCTAGCCATGACTGCAAACGGTTGGTTTCAAATCGGCCTGGTTCTGCTCGTGGTCCTCGCCCTCACGAAGCCGCTCGGCATTTTCATGACGCGGGTCTTCAACCGGGAGAAGACGTTTCTGGATCCCCTCCTGCGTCCCATTGAGAAGCTCGTCTACCGGCTGACCGCCGTGGATGAAAGTCACGAGATGCGCTGGACCGAGTACACCATCGCCATGCTCCTCTTCAGTGGCGTCTCCATGGCGCTCCTCTATCTCATCCAGCGCACGCAGCTGTGGCTCCCCTTCAACCCCCAAAGAATAGTCAACGTCCCCCAAGCGCTGGCCTTCAACACCGCCGCCTCCTTCACGACCAACACCAACTGGCAGAACTACGGCGGCGAATCCACCATGAGTTATTTCACCCAGATGGCCGGCCTTGCCTATCACAACTTCACCTCCGCGGCCACGGGTATCGTGCTGGCCATCGTGATCATTCGCGGCATCGCCCGCAAGGAAACGGACAAACTCGGCAACTTCTGGGTGGATATGACCCGCTGCCTGCTCTGGGTTCTGCTCCCGCTAGCGTTGGTCGGTTCGCTTATTCTCGTCTCCCAGGGAGTCATCCAGAACCTGAAGCCGTACACGACGGTGGTGCTCACCGAGCCGCAAACCGTGCAGGTGACCGGCCCGGACGGCAAGACGACGACACAGGTCGTCCGGGAACAGGTCGTCGCTCAAGGACCGGTCGCGTCGCAGGAAGTCATCAAGGAACTGGGCACGAACGGCGGAGGCTTCTTCAATGCCAATAGCGCCCATCCCTTCGAGAACCCGACGCCGTTCTCCAATTTTTTCGAGATCATTCTCATCCTTGCCATTTCCTCCGCCCTGACCTACACCCTGGGCCGAATGACCGGGTCGCAGCGCCACGGCTGGGCCGTGTGGGCTGCCATGGCTTTGCTCTTGCTCATGGGCGTCACGACCGCTTACTGGGCGGAAGCCAAGGGAAATCCATTGTTGACCAGCGTGGACCAGAGAGTCACCGCCCTCCAACACGGTGGCAACATGGAAGGCAAGGAAGTCCGCTTTGGCATCGCCAACTCCGCTTTGTTCGCCACCGTGACCACCGACACGAGCTGCGGCGCGGTTAACAGCATGCATGATTCCTTCACGCCTATCGGCGGCATGGTCCCGCTGATCAACATCATGCTTGGCGAAGTCGCCTTCGGCGGCGTGGGCTCAGGACTTTACGGCGTCGTCGTTTTCATCATCCTCGCCGTCTTTATCGCCGGCCTCATGGTCGGCCGCACGCCGGAGTATCTCGGCAAGAAGATCGAATCCTATGACGTTCAAATGGCCATGCTCTCGATCCTCATCATGACTTTCGTGATCCTCGGTTTCTCCGCTTTCTCCGCTGTCAGGCCTTATGGCACCTCCAGCATTTCGAACCCGGGTCCTCACGGCCTCTCGCAGATCCTGTATATCTACACTTCTTCCGTTGGCAACAACGGCTCCGCTTTCGCCGGACTGGCTGGCAACACCATGTGGTACAACACCAGCGGAGCCGCGGCCATGCTCCTCGGCCGCTTCTTCATGGTCATTCCGGTGCTCGCCATTGCCGGAAACCTCGCGAAGAAAAAGATTGCCCCGGCGTCCGTCGGTACCTTCCCCGTCACCGGGGCGCTCTTCACCGCTTTGCTCGTTTCCACCATCCTGATTGTCAGCGCGCTCACTTTCTTTCCCGCGCTCAGCCTGGGGCCTATTCTCGAGCACCTGCTGATGCTTGCCGGAAAGGTTTTCTGAGGACTCCCATGGCCGAAGCCAAAGCAAAGTCTATCTCTCTCTCGGATCCAAAAATCCTGTGGAATGCCACGCTGGATTCCTTCCGCAAGCTCCATCCGCGGACCATGTACAAGAATCCCGTGATGTTAGTGGTGGAGGTCGGCGCGCTTCTAACCTCTT
Source organism: Terriglobia bacterium (assembly GCA_041483755.1). Classification (GTDB taxonomy): domain Bacteria; phylum Acidobacteriota; class Terriglobia; order Acidiferrales; family UBA7541; genus Acidiferrum. Next base: position 3,951 of record JBGPGF010000043.1, read on the forward strand.
TGCAGCTCGTGCGGGACACCTTGCGTCATACCGGTAGCTTCGGCTGGGGGTTGCAGATCACGCTCTGGCTGTGGTTCACCGTCGTTTTCGCCAACTTCGCCGAAGCCATGGCCGAAGGTCGCGGCAAGGCCCAGGCCGAAACGCTCCGCCGCGCCCGCGCCGAAACCGTTGCCCGGCGCCTCAAGCGGGACGGGACAACGGAGAGTGTGCAGAGTTCTGCATTGCGTGCTGACGACGTCGTCATTGTCACTGCCGGCGAGTTCATTCCTGGCGACGGCGAGGTCATTGAAGGCATCGCTTCCGTGGACGAGTCCGCGATTACCGGCGAGTCTGCCCCGGTCATCCGCGAAGCGGGCGGCGACCGCTCGGCCGTCACCGGCGGCACCCGCGTCCTATCCGACGAAATCAAGGTGCGCATCACCTCGAATCCCGGCGAAACATTTCTTGACCGCATGATCAAGCTCGTCGAGGGCGCCTCGCGCCAGAAAACGCCCAACGAAATCGCATTGAACATCCTACTGGCCGGACTGACCATCATCTTCTTGCTGGCCGTTGTCACTCTGCAGCCCTACGCCATTTACTCCGGCGCTCCCCAAAACATTTTCGTGCTCGTCTCTTTGCTCGTCTGTCTGATTCCCACGACGATCGGCGGCCTTCTCTCTGCCATTGGAATTGCCGGCATGGACCGCATGATCCAACGAAACGTAATCGCCATGTCCGGACGCGCCGTCGAAGCCGCCGGCGATGTGGATGTTCTGCTTCTCGACAAGACCGGCACGATCACGCTCGGCAACCGCCAGGCAACCAACTTCCTGCCCGCTCCGGGTGTGCAGGAAAACGAGCTTGCCCTCGCAGCACAGCTCGCATCGCTCGCCGATGAAACTCCCGAAGGCCGTTCCATCGTCGTGCTCGCCAAGGACCGCTACGGACTCCGCGGGCGTGAACTCTCTTCCCATAATCCGGTATTCATCCCATTTTCGGCGCAAACGCGCATGTCCGGTGTGGATTTGGACGGCGACGAGATCCGCAAGGGAGCAACCGACGCCATTGCCAAGTACGTCTCGCAAAATGGAAACGGCGTTCCGCCAGAAGTGCGTCAAGCGGTCGAAGTGATCGCCAGCGGAGGTGGGACCCCGCTGCTTGTCGCCAGAAATCGCCGCGTCCTCGGTGTGATTCAGCTCGAAGACATCGTCAAAGGCGGCATGCGTGAACGATTCGACCAGCTTCGCGCCATGGGCATTCGAACCGTAATGATCACTGGCGACAACCCGCTCACTGCTGCCGCGATTGCCAAGCAGGCGGGCGTGGACGATTTTCTCGCCGAAGCCAAGCCCGAAGACAAGATGGCCCTCATCAAGCGGGAACAGGCCAAGGGTAAGCTCGTCGCCATGACCGGTGACGGCACTAACGACGCCCCCGCCCTGGCCCAGGCCGACGTCGGCGTCGCCATGAACACCGGCACGCAAGCCGCCAAGGAAGCGGGCAACATGGTGGACCTCGATTCCAACCCCACCAAACTCATTGAGATCGTGGAAATCGGCAAACAGCTCCTCATTACTCGCGGCGCGCTTACCACTTTTTCCGTCGCAAACGATGTGGCCAAATACTTTGCCATTATTCCTGCCATGTTTGCCGGCGCCTTTCCCCAGCTCGGGCTCTTGAATGTGATGCATCTGCGCACTCCCGCATCGGCGATCTTGTCGGCTGTAGTATTCAACGCCCTGATCATCATTGCCTTGATACCACTGGCGCTGCGTGGTGTCCGCTACCGGCCCCTCGGCGCTGCTGCGTTGCTCCGCCGGAATCTGCTTATCTATGGCGTCGGCGGCGTTGTCGCTCCCTTCATCGGTATCAAGCTGCTGGACATGCTGCTGACCGCCATGCGTTTGGCTTAGAGGAACTTATGAAGAAAAACCTCATCATCTCGATTCTCTTCACCCTGGTGACAACGCTCCTGTTTGGCCTGCTTTATCCTCTCGGCGTTACCGCGATCGCCCAGCTTCTTTTTCGCGACAAAGCCAACGGCCAGCTCATCGAAAAAAATGGCAAGTTGATTGGGTCGAGAATCATCGGGCAGGCATTTACGGGTCCAGGGTATTTCCACTCGCGCCCGTCGGCCGCCGGTACGGGAAACGGATATGATTCGACCTCAAGCGCCGGTTCGAATCTGGGGCCTACCAACACCGCGCTGATTGACCGCGTGAACACACAGGCTCGGCAACTCCAGGCCGAAAATCCCGGCAAGCCCGTCCCTGTGGATCTGGTCACGACGTCCGGTTCCGGCCTCGATCCGCATATTTCTCCGGCCGCTGCGGAATTTCAGGTTCCGCGCGTCGCACGCGAGCGCGGAATGACGGAAGCGGAAGTTCGTGCACTTGTGGAGCAACACTCGGAGGGTCGTCAGCTTGGCTTCTTGGGCGAGCCGCGCGTCAATGTCCTGGAGTTAAACCTTTCTTTGGATGCCGCACATCCGCGGCATTGATCAATTGCGGCGAACTTGTCCGTTCTACTCTTCGCGTCCTTCGTGTGGTGCCACAAACCGGTACCCAACCCACGGTTCCGTGCGAATGTATTTTGGATGAGCAGGGTTTGCCTCAATCTTCTTACGGAGCTGATTCACCACCACGCGCAATGATTCCGTTTCCTCGCCGTAATCAGGCCCCCACACCGCCTGAAGAAGCCTGCGGTGCGACACGGGCTTGCCTTCATTCGCGGTGAGCTCGCGAAGTAATGCAAACTCTTTCGGTGTGAGATGGACCGCTTTCCCCCGCACTAGCACCTCGCGCCGCTCGAAGTCCACGCTGAATTCCTTCGATCGGATCGGCGCCGTTCCTTCTTCCGGCGCGGTCCTTCGCAGCGCCGATCGGACTCGCGCCAGCAACTCTTCCATCCCGAAGGGTTTCACGATGTAGTCGTCCGCGCCGGCGTCCAGAGCCAGGACCTTGTCCCGCTCCGCGCTGCGCACGGTCAATAAAATCACCGGCACATCCGAGCCGCGGCGGATTTCGCGGCACGTTTCCACGCCGTTCATCCCTGGCATGTTGTAGTCCAGCAGAATCAGGTCGGGCCGTGCGCTCCGCAGTAGCTCGAGTGCCTCTTCGCCGCTGCGCGCCTCCACGATGGTGTAGCCGCGGCTCGTCAGCGTGCTCTTCATCACGCGCCGGATTTGCGGCTCGTCGTCCACCACCAGGATGGTCGAAGCGTTCATCGTGATTCACTGTTCCCGCGCTCGATGGGCAGCGTGAACGTGAACACGGTGCCGCGCCCAAGCTGGCTGGTCGCACTGATCGTTCCGCCCTGCGCCTCGATGATGGCCTTCGCGATGGATAGCCCCATGCCGGTTCCCTGCACGCGGTAGCGCTGATCTTTGCCCCGGTAAAACTTCTGAAAGATCATCCCCAGCTCGAGGTCCTCAATCCCCGGCCCGCGGTCCGCCACGCTCGTCGCCAATTGAGCGCCATTGACTTCCGCGGAGACCGTAATGGGCTGGTCTTTCGGCGTGTAGAGATTGGCGTTGTCCAGCAACTGCACCAGAACTTCTTTCGTCCGCTCAAAGTCGGCGCGAACCTTGGGCAGCTCCGCCGGGATCTGCACGCGCACGTTCCGCTCGCCCAAAGCGCTCTTCCGCTGCTCCAGCACCGAAGCCACGATTTCCCTCATGTCTTGCGGCTCCAATTCGAGCTTCACTTCGCCCGCCTCAAGCCGCGCCATCTCCGCCGTTTTTCCCACGAGATGATCCAGGCGGTCCGTCTCTTCATTGATGATGGTCAGCAACTCGCTGCGGTGGGCGTCGCCTCCGCCTTCGCTGGAGAGCAAGCTCGTGACCGCCGCCTTGATCGACGTCAGGGGCGTCCGGAAATCGTGCGTAATGGAATCAAGCAGCGCCGATTTCAGCCGCTCGCCCTCCCGAGTTGCTTCGGTTCGGCCCAGCTCTTCCACCGCTCGGGCGCGCTCCATCGCTATCGCCAGAAGCGTCCCCAGCGCCTCGACCGTTTGACGTGAGGGTGTCTGCCCTGTCATTCCCAAGCTGCCAATTGCTCTGGATCCCAGCCGCACGGGTACGTAGCACAGCCCGGCCGCGGCATCAATGAGCGGTTCTTCGCTCTCGGCCGCCCTTCTCAGCGCGTCTTCCTCGATTCTTCCGGCCCCAGGTCCCGATCGGTAAAACTTTTTCTTGCTGACCAAGTAAAGTACGGCCGCGCCTACCTCGAATGCCTCCACGATGTAGTTCGGAACGGCATTCAACAACTCGAGGATGTTACCTTCTCCCAGCAGGCGTTGGCTGAAGGCATACAGCCGCTGGATCTCGCGCCGCCTCCGTTCGGATTCATTCGCCTCCTCGCGAATCCGTGTGGAAAGGTGGCTGGCGATCACCGCCGTTGTCAGAAACGCGAAGAGCGCCATCCAGTTTTGGGGGTCCTCGATCGTAAACTTTCCGTAGGGCGGCAGAAAATAGAAATTGAAAGCCAGCATCGCTCCCAGGCACATGGTGACCGCCACCCGCATGCCCCAAAACGTCGAAACTGCTAGAATCGCCAGGAGGTAGGACAGCGCTACGGTCGTCGGATTTAATAGATGCAGACGGTGATAGAACAGCGTGATTCCGGCGACAATGGCCAGCGCCAAAATATAGCGCAGAGCTTTGTCAATAGGGCTTCTGGACACGGCGCTATTCTAACCCATTCGGTGGTAACTGCCGCGGAGCCGCGATGACCCCAGTCAGGTCGCCCGAGGAATGGCTGATCGAAACCTCGCCGCCCGAGAAAAACCGCGGCGTCCTCAAGCTCTTCCTGGGCTACGCGCCCGGTGTTGGCAAGACCTTCAGCATGTTGAGCGAAGCGATCCGCCGCCATGCCCGCGGCGAAGAGGTTCTGATCGGGATCGTGGAAACACACGGCCGCGCAGGAATCGCCGAGCTGGCCGCCCAGCTCGAAGCCGTCCCGCGCCGCCAGATCGAATACAAGGGCACGCTCTTCGATGAAATGGACTTGGAAGCGATCATCGCCCGCCGGCCTGCGGTTGTTTTGGTGGATGAACTTGCCCACACCAACATTCCCGGCAGCAAGAATCGCAAGCGTTACGAGGACGTGCAGGAGATTCTCGCCGCCAATATAGACGTGCTCTCGACGCTGAATATTCAGCACGTCGAGAGCGTCGCTCCCACCGTGCAGGCCATCACGGGAATTACCGTCCGCGAGACCCTGCCCGACTGGGTCGTTCACACCGCCTCCGAAATCGTCATGATTGACCTCACGCCGGAGGCCCTCCAGAACCGCATGCGCCGTGGTGACGTCTACTCCACCCAAAAAGTCGAGCAGGCGCTTAAGAATTTCTTTCGCCGCGGGAATCTGATCGCCCTTCGCGAGCTGGCCCTTCGCCAAGTCGCCGAGCAGGTGGATCGCAGCCTGGAATCCTACATGGCGGACAAGGACATTCGCGCGAACTGGGCTGTTCGCGAACGCGTCGCCGTATGCGTCAGCTCGAATCCTGCGGCGCAATATCTCATTGCTCGCGCCGCGCGCATGGCGCGCCGCCTCGATGCCGAGTTCTATCTCCTGCATGTCGAAGGCGCCCCGCAGGAGCACAACTCCAGCGAAAAGACTCTCGCCGCGAATCTTCAGCTAGCCGGGAACCTCGGCGCGGAGATCATAAAAATGCCGGGGAAGAATGTCGCGGACACCATTGCCCATTTTGTCCGTGAAAAACACATCACTCACGTCATCTTCGGTCGTTCCGCCCAGCGCGGCTGGCGCCGCTACCTCTACCTCTCTTCGCTACAGCGCTTCCTGCGCGAAGCTCCCGCCGTGGACGTTCACATCGTCACGCAGGAATCGGACTGATCCGGCCCGCTTGCCGCAATCGGAAAAAAGAATTGCCGCAAAACAACTGGGGAGCGCACATACCCCATCGGGCGTTCGCGCCGTATGGTTTTCCCCACTTGCGATAAAATTTGTTTGTCTGTTCGTGCAGGCCAGCTTTCACGCCGCTTTCGACTGGACTCGTACGTTTTTCACGATGGCGACCTTTGGCATCTGGATCTCCAGGACCCCATGGCTCAGCGTGGCATTTGCACTGGCCACATACACGTCAGCCGGCAACTCCACGACCCGGAGAATTTCCTCCGTCTGACGTTCTTTCCAGACGACCTTGCCTTTCTTCTTTTCTTCCTCCAGTTCATGCTTGCCCGTAATGGTCAGTCGCCGCGGCTCCAGCGCCACTTGGATCTCCTTTTCCGTGAAGCCCGGCACTTCCGCCCGCACTACCAGCATCTCTTCGGTTTCCGTCATGTTCAGGCGCACCGGATGCAGCAGCTCGGTCTCCGCCTTCAGCCAGTGGTCGAGCTCGCGCCCAAAGTTACGGCCATCTCCTTCGAATAGCTCGAAGGCCCGCCTCATGATTCTTTCGTGGACTTCATTCATCTGGTCCAGCAGCACTTCGATCCGGGTCAGCCGCAGTGGCTTCGCCGGATTCTCCGCCTCATGGACCAAGCTTGCTTCTCGACGTGCCATCTTGATCCTCCTCAGTCTTCCTTCTTCGCCTCTGCGCCACGTGGCCGGACGGGCGCAAACCTCCCTTTGTTCCGCCGTGCTCAGCCCTTCACCGTCAAGACGGGGCATTGCGCCTGGCTGTTCACTCGATGCGCGGTGGCAAAGGGCACATGCCCCACAAGGCCCCTCCCGGCTCGCGCACCCATCACGATCAGGTCCGCTTTCTTGGCTCTTGCAACCGCTAGGATCTCTTCCGCGGGCGCGCCAAATCCAACCGCAAGCTCGGGTTCGCACCAGAGTTCCGCGCCGCTCGGCAGGAGCCTTTCCAGTTGATGGGTAAAGAACTCCCGCTCCAGCGCCAGCCCGCGCTCCGACACGTGCTCGCTTTCCCCGACGATATGCAGCAGCGTCAGGTGCGCCATGCCCTCCTGCGCCAGAGACAACGCGAACGTTGCGGCCCGCTCCGGTGTGTGCATCAGATCGGTGGCGAACAGGACGCTCTTCCATTGCACGGCCCGCGAAGGTTCTCCGGTCACGCCGGGGCCCACCGTCAGCACCGGGCACGCGGCCCGGCGAAAGACCTCTTCTGCGGCGGAACCCAGCACGACTTTCCGCAGCCCCGTATTCCCATGCGTTCCCACGACCACCAGATCAATCTCCCGCTCCTCGATCAGCCGGCCCAGCGCCGCCCACAGGTGGCCCTCTTCCAGGATGACTTCATGCGGCACCTCGCGCAGACGCCCCGAAATCAGGATGTCGGCGAGCGCTTGTTCCGCACCCTGTCGCACCGCTTCATACGCTGAAGCTGCCGCCTCCGGCGGGAGCAACTGGTACATCGTCGGTGTGAGGACGTGCGCCAGAAAAATCCGCGAATCGTAATGTCGGGCGACCGCCAGAGCATAGTCCAGAGCGTTCTCCGAGCACGTCGAAAAATCCGTTGCCATCAGAATGTTCGCCGGAGCAAACCGCTCTGCAGGTTTCCCCGCGGTCGTCGTATACAGTTGTGCTGCGTTCATCGCATCCTCCAGAAACTCTCCGTGCTCTCCCCCACAGCTCGCGGGTCGTTGTTGTAAAGTGCACGATGGATACCAAATTCTCTCCGCTCTCTCCCTTCTCTTGCAATGGGTTACGGGTGTTTTGAATTGCGCTTCTTGGAGATTGCGCCACCTGACGCAACGACCTGGGCGGCCTGCCGCAAGTATCGTGGAGGGTCTCGATGAAAAGAAAAGGCAGCGGCTGGCGGCGGTGACGGCCCGTGGTGCGGGCCGAGGCATCGCGAACGCGATGCTCTTGATTGCTCTCCGTGCTCAGCCGCTGCCTAACTGCCGAGGCAGGCAGCGTCGTTCAACCTCATATTCACAACGGGCGCCCCCTCCATCGCATTCTAGTTGCAGCTCGCACCATTCCGAACCAGCACCGCAACCCGGGCACCCGAACCTTCTTCTGTATCCATCGTTACCATGCTGCAATCCGCCTTCCAGCCGGGCACCTTCGTTGGCCGTCGCGCAAGCCGCGTGCGATCAATGGCTTCGCCGCACCCTTTGTTGTCCGTTGTGCTTCTTAGGGCACATTTCTGCGGGATTTGACCCTCTCTTCGCGCCATCTCACTCAGTTGGCGGAATCCCCTTTGGGCACTCCACCCAGCCCTCAATCCTAAGTGCTCTATTTGCAATTCGCCAAAGACGCCTTCAGGATTCCGCTCCACTTCCTTCCCTCCATCCGTGGCCAGCTTTGTGCTATTCTCCACTCATCGAAGGGCTAAATCAGGCGACCGGTAGAATCCGCGGAGGTAGCCAGTCATGCAAACGAGCCAACTAGAACTCATCAATCGCCTTAAGACCGAGATCCTCGTGATCGAGCGGGGTGGCTATCATCCTTCGGTCCACGAGCCCCGCGTCCAGCCCCAGCTCTTCCGCGATTCCGTCAGTTGCCTTAACTTCGGCTCGGACATCAAGAAGGAGCCCTGCTCGAAGTGTTTCCTCTTCGAATTCGTTCCGCCCGAACACGCCTACGAGCAGGAGCCTTGCCACCACATTCCGCTGAACGCGAAGGGTGACACGATCGCTTCTCTCGAAGCCCACGGTCAGCATGAAAAAGCCGAAGAGCTGCTCTTGGAGTGGCTGCGCAGCACCCTCGCGAAATTGGAGTCGGTGGCCTAACCTCGGTTTCTCACGGGGATTGGAGTGCGAGCCCTGTTCGCTTGGGAGTTGACTGTTGACTTCAAGGGTTGCGTGACGCGGCGGATTCTTCTGCTTCAGTGTGGGCCAAGCCAAACTTCTTCATTTTGTACCGCAGCGCGTCCCGGCTGATATCCAGCAGCTTAGCGGCCTTCATCTGATTGCCGTGCGTTTGCCGCAGCGCCATCTCCACCAGCGCGTGCTCCACTTCCTCGAGAGAAGTCCCGCCCTCGGGAATCGTCAGTGCCGGCAGTCGCCGTTTGCCGCCCGTTGTTGCCTCCTCGGTCCGGCTGGAGGTGTTGTGCTCGAAGCCCGTCTCGCCCGCGCTGCCCGTAACCACTGAAAACGGCAGGTAATCCGGCCGCAAAAGCGCTTCGTCCTCGAGAATCATGGCGCGCTCGAGCGCGTTTTTCAGCTCCCGCACGTTGCCGGGCCAGTCGTGGCTCAGCATCAGCCGCCGCGTCTCATCGGCAAGCCCTTTCACGGACTTCCGGAATTTCCGGTTGTAATGGTCCAGGAAGAATTCCACCAGCGGCAGAATGTCTTCTCTCCGGTCGCGCAGGGGCGGCAAGAAAATCGATATAATCGCCAGGCGATAGTAGAGATCCTGCCGGAAGTGTCCTTCGCGCACCGCGCGCTCGAGGTCGCGGTTGGAGGCTGCGATCACGCGCACCTCCACTTGGATGTCCCGCACGCCGCCTACCCGCCGGATCACTTGATCCTCCAGGACGCGCAGCAACTTCGCTTGCAGCAGCGGCGTGAGCTCGCCGATCTCATCCAGATACAGCGTGCCGCCATCGGCCACTTCGAACAGCCCCTTCTTCATGGCTTTGGCGTCCGTAAACGCGCCGCGCTCGTGCCCGAAAAGCTCCGCCTCCATCAGCGTCTCGGGAATCGCCGAACAATTGATGGCCACGAACGGAAAATTCTTCCGCGAGCTGTCGTAATGGATGGCCTTGGCCACCAGGTCTTTCCCCGTGCCGCTCTCTCCCTGGATCAGGATCGTTGAGGCCTCGCTCGCCGCCACCTTCCGCACAAACTTCATCAGCTCGGTGATCTTGCGCGACACGCCGATCACGTCGTGATAGCCCGCGCGCCGTCGCACCTCCGTCCGCAGCGTCTCCACCTCCGTGCGCAGCGAATTCGCCTCCACCGCGTTCTGTACGGTCACAAAGAGTTCGTCGAACTGAATCGGCTTGCTGATGAAGTCGTACGCCCCCAGCCGCAGCGCCGCCTTCACATCGTCGAGCTGCGGGTCCGCCGTCATCATGATGATGATCGGAAGCTCCCCGCCTCGTTTGAGCTTCTCCAAGATCTCGATCCCGCTCTGATCCGGCAGATGGACGTCCAGCAGCGTCACATCCGGCATTTCGGTTTGCAGCAGTCCCAGCGCTTCCTGGGCATTCTCCGCTTCCAGGCTTTGGAAGCCGTACTCCGCGCACTTCTGCGCCAGTGACCACCGGACGAGTTTCTCGTCGTCCACAATCAGGATTTTCTTGGGTGCCATCGCCTTTACTCTACCATTCCGTGGGGCGCAGCGGCGTGTTCCGCGGCATTGCGCTCGAGGGGAATCCACACGTCGAACCGGGAGCCCTGGCCCGGCTCGCTGGTCACCTCGATGCGCCCGCCGTGTGATTCCACAATGCCTTTTGCCAGAGGCAAACCCAGGCCGGTCCCTTCGGTTCGCGTCGTGAAAAACGGCCGGAAAATTTTCGTCAGCGCCTCGCTCGGTATCCCCGCCCCCGAATCCGCTACGCTGACCACCGCGTATCCGTTTTCCTTTCGGAGCGCCACGTCCACATGACCTTCTCCCCGGATCGCCTGGATCCCATTCAGCAGCAGATTCAGCACGACCTGCTGCACCAGCGCCGGATCATGGTGCACCCCATCGAAATCCCTGGACGGCGCAAAGCGCACTTCGATTGGCCGCGTGCGCACTTGCTGCCGCGCCAGCACCACCGCCTGTTCGACGGTGGCGTTTAGGTCCGCCGCGATAAATTGCGGAGGCCGCGGCCGCGCGTAAGCCAGCAGATCGTTCAGAATTCCTTGAATCTGCCGGATCTCTTTTTGCACCTCACCGACGATCGGCCGGTTTGTGCTGGCGGCGGGCAATTCCTTGCCGATCACCTCCACCGCCCCGGCAATCCCCGCCAGGGGATTGCGAATTTCGTGCGCCAGGCCCGCCGCCAGCTCGCCCAGCGTGGCCAGATGCTCCGCGCGCGCCATTTCTCGCTGATGGAAGTGCTCGAGTTCCGCGCGATTGTCGCGCAGCCGCCGCACCATCTTGTTGAACTGCTTTCCCAAGGTTCCGACGTCATCGTCGCGCCGCGCGAAGTTCACTTCCGCCTGCAGATCCCCGCTCTGTACCTGCGCAATCGTTCGTTCCAGCTCGCGCAGCGGCCGTTCGATCAGGACGACCAGAACCCCCAGCAGCACGCCGCAAATCGCCACTGCGCCGGACACTGCCACGAGCATGATCCAGTCGCCCCGTGGAATTTCTAGCGTAAGCAGCACGGCCTGAAACGCCATGAGGCCGAGCAACAGCACTCCCATCACGGGCAGAATGGCTTTCAGCCTCCACCGCATGCGGAGGGGAGATCGAAGGATTGGGTGCGCCGCCACGCCTCCATCTCATCAAAGACGATGCCGCAACGCAAGCCGTCGCGCCGCGGAACCGGCATTCCTGTTGGCTCCCGCCCAGCGAAGGGCCGGTCTTTTTTCCCTCGCGCCATTGACAATCATGCGGATAATTTCCCCGCACACCTGTCCCACAAATTCCTCGGTGCCGCTCTCAATTCCCCTAAAATCAGGTCGGAGCCAGAGGCACACCCCTCTGTACCTGCGCTTCTTGCGCCGCTCCATGCCGGGAGGTTTCTGTGCCTGCGAATGATTTCTTCGATCTGGTCATCATCGGCTGCGGCCCTGCAGGAGAAAAGGCCGGTGCGCAGGCCGCTTATTTCGGCAAGCGCGTCGCCATCATCGAGCGCGCCCCGGTCGTGGGCGGAAGCTGCATCAACACCGGCACCGTCCCGAGCAAGACTCTGCGCGAATCGGCTCTCTATTTTTCCGGCCTGAAGCAGCGCGGCCTCTACGGCATTGATTATTCGCTCAAGGAAAATCTCACCGTCCACGATTTCATGCACCACGAGCGCGCCGTCGTCGAGATGGAGCGCCGGCGCATCCTGAAGAATCTCGAGCTGCACCGCATCGAGCTGGTCCAGGGCCAGGCTTTGTTTGAGGACGCCCACACCCTCGCCGTCGCCGGTTCCGGCGGGACGCGCCGCCTCCGCGGCGATGTGATCCTCATCGCCACGGGCTCCAAGCCCCATCGCCCGGCGGAGATCGCCTTCGACGACATCAACGTGTTCGATTCCGATACTTTTCTGCGGTTGGACCACATCCCTCGCAGCCTCGCGGTGATTGGCGGCGGCGTCATCGGCTGCGAATACGCGTCCATCTTCACGGCGCTGGGCGTGCACGTCACGCTGGTAGATGGCCGCGAGCGGCTGCTCCCATTTCTCGATGCCGAAATCTCCGAGCGTCTGCGCGAACGCCTTGCCGCGTTGGGTATGAATTTTCTCTTCCAGGAGCGCCCCGAAAAGGTCGAGCACATCCCGGGCGGCGTCCGCCTCACCATGAAGAGCGGCAAGATGCTGCAGACAGAGGCCGCGCTGTTTGCCGCGGGCCGCCGCGCCGCTGTGGATGGCCTCGCGCTCGAAAAAGCCGGGCTCGCCATCGGCTCCCGCGGCTACATGGAAGTCTCCGAGAATTTCCAGACGAAGGTGCCGCACATTTACGCCGCAGGCGACGTCATCGGCTTTCCTGCCCTCGCGTCCACCTCGATGGAGCAGGGCCGCGTGGCCGTCTGCCACGCCTTCGGCTTCAAATACAAACAGCGCGTCGCGTCCATGCTGCCGATGGGCATTTACACGATTCCGGAAATCTCCGCGGCGGGTGAAACCGAAGAGTCCTGCAAGGAAAAGAAGATTGAATACGCCGTGGGCCGCGCCCTCTACGAAAACAACGCCCGCGGCCACATCACCGGCGATACCGCTGGGATGCTCAAGCTCGTCTTCGCCCGCGCCGACCGCACACTTCTCGGTGTGCACATGATCGGCGAAATCGCCACGGAGCTCATCCACATCGGCATGATGGTCCTCGACAACGGCCTGACCATTGACGAATTCATCGAGCAGGTCTTCAACTACCCCACGCTGAGCGAAACCTACAAATACGCCGCCTACGACGGCCTCGGCAACCTTGCCGGCCACAAACTCCGCGAAGGATAGCCTCTTGCTCACATGTTGCCTATTGCCCGTCCGTGTATTGTGTGACCCCGAAGCGGTCAGCTTTGGACACATCGGAGATGTAAGCCCACAGCGATGGATGGCGTCCGATTTTCTTGAAGCGTAGAATCCAAAGGAGAGGTCCTGGCCCGAAAGGACCAAAAGAGCCGAACGGGCAAGAGGAGAACGCCATGGTCAAGACCCTGATAGTATCCGCGCCCTCGCAGCGCAAGTCACGAACTGCCAAGAGCCGCCCCACGCGGGAGGACATCCAGTTGCGCGCCTATGAGATCTACCGCGAGCGCCGCTCTGCTCCTGGGAATCCGCTGGAGGATTGGGTGCAGGCGGAACGCGAGTTGCTCCAGGGACAGCGGAAGACTGGCCGCAACTCGAAAACACCCTAGGTTCGCGCCTCGCGTTGCACGGTCGAGTAAGAGGCGCGAAGATGCCGGCAGGGACGCCGGCGCTACTACGGGATGAGAAATACCGTGTGCGCTTGGGGAGCGGGTGGTGGCGGCTCTTCAGGGAACCGAAGAGGCAGAGTTCTGCGCGGTGGCGGCAACCTTCTTGCGGGCGGCG
>JBGPGF010000044.1:0-17404 GCA_041483755.1 Terriglobia bacterium
AAATACACGTCTTGCAAGGGGAGCGCAAGTTTGCGAAGGACAATCGCTCGCTGGGGACGTTCAAGCTGGACGGGATTCCACCGGCTCCACGAGGTTTGCCGCAGATCGAGGTGACGTTTGACATTGATGCCAACGGCATCCTGAACGTTTCCGCGAAGGACAAGGCCACGAACAAGGAGCAGAAAATCACCATTACGGCCACGACCGGCTTGACGAAAGAAGAAGCCGAAAAGATGCGCGTGGAGGCCGAGTCGCACTCGGAAGAGGATCGGCGGAAATTCGAGGAAGTGGACACGCGGAACCGGCTGGACGGCGTGATCTACCAGGCGGAAAAGCTGTTGCGCGAAAACCGCGAGAAGCTGGCCGAGGCGGACGTCAAGGCGGCCGAAGAAGCCATCGAAGACGCGAAGAAGGCGCTGAACGAAGGCGGAACGGCGCGGCTGCGGTCGGCCACGGAGAACCTCGAGCGATCACTGCACAAGATCGCGGAGTCGCTCTACAAGTCAGCCCCCGCGGCGGGTGGGCCGGAGACACATGAGCAGGCCGACGCCGCGAGCGCCGGAAAAGGGGCAAGTGGCGGCGCGGCGGGCGGCGGCAAGCCGGGCGACGTGATTGACGCCGAGTTCGTGGACGTGGACGATTCGAAGAAGCCGAACTGAACGCGATGGCGATCCGCGCAGGGGCACGATCGATCGGGCCCCTGCGATTTCATACAGGAGACTGGATTGACACAAGCCGAAGGTGTCAAGCGCATAGGACCGCCACAGGCGGTGCAAAAGCTTCGCGAGAATACCTACCTGGTGCAGGTGCCGCTGAACGAAGTGCCTACGGCGGACTGGAAGAGACTTTTCTACGATACGCAGCAAGCGCCGCCGCCGGATTTTCCGCCGCGGTCGGTGGAGATGCTGGGCCAAACGCTGCGGTTCCGCAGCGAAGGAGTTCTCGTCGAGCAGCGCACCAATCTCATTGATAAATGGATCGAGCGCGCCAACCAAAAAGAAGCGGCCATGGGCACGCGCAATGAAGAGCGGCAAAAGCGGCGCGGGGAGCTGGCCCGCGAGCAGGAGGAGATCGCCGAGTGGAACGCGAAGTGGGCGAAGTTGTGAGAAGTCATCAGTTCTCAGCAATCAGATTTCAGTGAAGAGCGTCGTGCTTGTACTAACGACTGAGAACTGATCACTGACAACTGCGGATAGCAAATGCCGACGAGCTCCAAAACCGATTATTACGAGCTGCTGGGCGTGGGGCGCAAAGCCAATGCCAAGGACATTCGCACCGCATTTCGCAAACTGGCCCGCAAATACCATCCCGACCTGAATCCCGGCGACAAATCCTCGGAAGAAAAGTTCAAGCAGATCCAGGAAGCCTACGACGTGCTCTCCGATTCGAAAAAGCGGCAGATGTACGACCAGCACGGCTTCTACGCCGACAATCTGCCGGGCGGAGGGCCGCAGGCGGGAGCGGATGACCGCGCGGGGGGCGGGCATTTCGACTTCAGCGGATTCGATTTTGGCGGCGGAGCCGGCGCGGGCACGAACTTTCGCGACCTGTTCGGGCAATTCTTTGGCGGACGGGGAGCGGGCGCGGGCGTGCAGGTGGAGCAGGAGCGCGGCGGCGATCTGGAATATCAGCTCGAGGCGGATTTTTGGGACGCGGTGCGCGGCGGGGTGAAGAAAATTTCCATCGTGCGATTGGATGCTTGCGGAACCTGCCACGGGACGGGCGCCGTGGGCAGCCCGCAATCGTGCAACGCCTGCGGCGGCACGGGCGCGATCCAGCAGTCCGCCGGAAAGATGCGCTTCAATGTGCCGTGCACGCGCTGCAGCGGCTCCGGCAAAGTGCACACGGCCTGCCGCACGTGCGGCGGGGAAGGCCGCGTCCGGCATACGGAAACGATTGACGTGCGCATTCCGGCCGGCTTGGCCAACGGCTCGCGCGTGCGCGTGCCGGGCAAGGGCAACACCGGCACGATGGGCGCGCCGGCTGGGGACCTTTATTTGCGCGTGGAAATCCGGCCACACGCATTTTTCGAGCGCCGCGGGGACAACCTCTACACCAAGGTGCCGGTTACGGTAACGGAAGCGACGCTGGGCGCCAAGATCGAAGTGCCCACGATTGACGGCCGCGCGCTCGTGCGCATTCCGCCGGGAACGAATAGCGGGCAGACGCTGCGATTGCGCGACAAGGGCGTGGCCAATGCACGAACCGGGCGGCGCGGCGATCAGCTTGTGGAAGTACAAGTCGTGGTGCCGCAGCCGACCGACGAGCGCGTGCGCAAGCTGATGCACGAACTCTCCGAAATTGCGCCGGAGGATCCGCGCAAGGATTTGTTCACCAAGGCTGGCGTGTAGGAGCGGGAAGGACGCAGATGCCGCCGCGAAGAAAAAAACGGGCCAAGGCAGGCTACATGATCAGCGCGGTGGCGGAACTTTATAAGCTGCATCCGCAGACGCTGCGGCTTTATGAGCGCGTGGGGCTGCTCACGCCGTCGCGCTCGCAGGGCAATACGCGGTTATACACCGACGGCGACCTCGAACGGCTGGAAGTGATCCTGATGCTGACGCGGGACATGGGCGTAAACCTCGCGGGGATCGAAATCATCCTGAACATGCGCGGGAAAATGACGGAGATGGAGCAGGAGATGCAGCAGTTCGTCGAGTACGTGCAGCAGCAGTTCGCGCGCGTCGTGGCGCATCCTCCCGAGAAAACGTCCCTGCACGCCATCGTGCCCACACGGGCGCGTGGCCCGCGGTTGCCGCCGCGCGAAGAATAATTCATTCACAGGTTTCCAAACCCGCCGCGGCTTGCCCGCGAGGGCGGGCTTGCCGCGGCCAGTTCGCGCACGTATGCTGTCGCCATGGCTCAGGAGAATTGCCCACACTGCCGGGGAACGGGATGGAAGACGGTGCCGCGCGGCGACGGAAGCGGCGACGCCGCCGTAGCTTGTGACTGCGGCGCGAACGAGCGTTCCCGGCTGATAACGGAGCGCGCGCGCATTCCGAAGCGCTACGAACATTGCGATTTCGGGAGCTTTGTGACCGACCTCGCCGACGACCCAGGGAGTCCCGGCTCCCGCCGGGACGGCCGCCAGTATACGCCGGAGGCGGCGCGTTCGTTGACGCAAGCCAAGTTGCAGGCCGAGGGGTTCGTGCGCAATTACCCGGGCGGCACCGAAGCTGGACTGCTTTTGATGGGCCCTTCCGGCGTAGGCAAGACGCATTTGGCCGTGGCGGCCCTGAAGGAACTGCTGCGGCGCGGCCACGCCGGGCTCTTCTGCGATTACCGCGAGCTGCTGAAGGAGATCCAGGGCAGCTACAACGCCGAGAGCCAGACGACCGAGATGAGCATTCTGGAGCCGGTGCGCAGCGCCGAGGTTTTGGTGCTGGACGACCTGGGGGCGACCAAGCCGTCCGACTGGGTGCGCGATATCGTTGGGCTGGTCTTGAATGCCAGGTACAACGAGCGGCGCGTCACCATCATCACCACCAACTACTTCGATGACGCAGGCTCGCCGACAGCCGCGCAGCTCCCCTCCGGCCAGCGCGTCGCGGTGCGCGAAGACACGCTCGCCGACCGCATCGGCGCTCGCATGCGCTCGCGCCTGTACGAAATGTGCCGGACCGTGGAGGTCTTGGCCCCCGATTTTCGCCGCGAAGTCCGCACTGCCGGCCGCGCAAGTGCTTGAAACCCGTGTCCTTTGGGGCCCGGCCGACTGTCCGCGGGTCCAATTGACAGGGCCGGAGGCGGCGCGTATCATTTTGATGTTGCAGCGTTTCGAGACGCTCGCGGCAATTCTCGCCTTGCAAACGCCCCGGTGCAGGGAATCCGCAAGGGATTTTGTCATTAAGGCATATACCTTTAACCCGGAGGCCTTTAGCCATGTCACACGACCACGACAACCTAGCGTCGGCGTCCGCCGCCGCGCCTGCTCCCAATTCGGAAACAAACACCGCTGAACCCGATGCGCAAGCCCCCACGGAAACCGCAGGGGAAGAGAACACGACTCTCGTAGCGCCGGCTGTCGAGTTGCACGCCGCCGAAGCCCCATCATCCGCCGAAAGCCAACGGGTCGCCGAAGTCCAACAGGCCGCCGAAACGCAGGCTGGGACCGAAACGGCGGCGGCGCAATCCGCCGAGGAAGCGGCTGGCGCGGAAGAGATGAGCCAGCTCATGGCGCAGTACGGCGAGCCGCACGAAGCGCCGTCGCAGACCGAAATTATCGAGGTTAAGGTCGTCGCGTACACCGAGCATGGCGTGGTTGTGGATATGGGGCTGAAGTCCGAGGCACTGATTCCCGCAGCGGAGTTCGCGGAGACGGACATTCCTCGCCCGGAGCCAGGTTCGACGATTGAAGTGCAGCGCACCGGGGAACAGAAGGACGGCTACATCCTGCTGTCCTACCAGAAGGTGCTGCGCCGCCGAATGTGGGAGAAGATTGAAGCGGCGTACAAGGCGAAGGAAACGCTAACGGGCAAAGTGGTGGATCGCATCAAGGGCGGTCTGGTGGTGGACATCGGCGTGCGCGCCTTCCTCCCCGGCTCGCAGTACGACCTGCGTCCCGCGCACGACCTCGACGGCCTGGTGGGCGAAGAGATTTCCGTTCGTATCACAAAGCTCAACCGCCGCCGCGGCAACGTGGTGGTCAGCCGGCGAGCGCTGCTCGAAGAAGAGCAGTTGGCCAAGCGGGCGACGCTGCTCGGCCAGCTCAGTGAGGGCCAGGTCATCCACGGCCACGTGAAAAACATCACCGACTACGGTGTATTCGTGGACCTCGGCGGGCTGGACGGCCTTCTGCATGTGACGGATCTAAGCTGGGGCCGCGTGAAGCATCCCTCCGAAGTCGTCAAGACCGACCAGGAATTGGACGTACAGATCCTCAAGTTCGACAAGGAAAAGCAGCGCGTCTCGCTGGGCTTGAAGCAACTTCAGCCCGATCCGTGGCTGAATGCCGCGGAAAAATATCCCGCCGGGGTAAAGGTGAAGGGCAAGGTCGTGGGCATCGTGGACTACGGCTGCTTTGTGGAACTGGAAACCGGCGTCGAGGGCCTGGTGCACGTTTCGGAAATGAGCTGGTCGAAAAAGACGCAGCATCCCTCGAAGGTGGTCAAGCTCGGCGAGGAAGTCGAGTCCATGGTGCTGGACATCAAGACGAGCGACCGGCGCATTTCGCTGGGCATCAAGCAGGCGCTGCCCGATCCGTGGGAACAGGTCGCCGCGAAGTATCCCGTGGGGACCGTGGTCACCGGAAAGGTGCGCAATATCGCGGAGTTCGGCGCGTTCATCGAGATCGAAGAAGGATTCGACGGCCTGGTGCACGTCGGCGACGTGAGCTGGACCGGCCGGGTGAAGAATCCGCACGAAGTATTCAAGAGGGGCGAGCCGATCACCGCCAAGGTGCTGAAGATTGACGCCGAGAACCGGCGCGTCTCGCTGGGCATCAAGCAGGTGAACGACATCTGGGGGGAGTGGTTCAAGGAGCACAAGGTCGGCCAGGTTGTGAAAGGCACGGTCTCGCGTATCGCCATGTTCGGTGCGTTCGTGGAGCTCGGCGACAACATCGAGGGGCTCTGCCACAACACGGAGATCGAGGACCGCAAGCGGCGCGACGATGGCGGTGGCTCCGGGATGCAGCGCGGCGGTGGCGCTCCGATGCACCGCACCGGCGCGGGAGGCGCGCTGAAGAGCGCCGGGCCGCTCGAGCCGGGCAAGGAATACGAATTCAAGATCGTCAAGATCAGCCTCGAGCAGCGCCGCATCGGGCTGAGCTACCGCGCGGCGGTGCGTCAGGCCGAACGCCGCGAGATCGAGGAGTACCGCTCGACCAAGACGACGTCCAAGGCCACGATTGGCGACGCGATCTTATCGAAGCGTTCCGTTTAGGGTGCGGTCTTTCAAGCGGCGCTCATCGGAAATTTCGTTTTACCTACGGGCCTATTTAGTGATATGAGGGTGCAGCCTGAAGTGGCGCCTTTGTGACTTGCAGCAGGGGTGGGAACGCAAGGGTGCCTTCAACTTCCCCTTTGGAATGAGGCGTAAGCAAGATGACCAAGCAACCCACGTTGACCAAGGCCGACCTCATCGAAGAGATTCTGCGCGTGACCGAACTCCCGCGCAAGGAATCGGAAACCATTGTGGAAACGATCTTCGAGAGCGTCATCGAATCGCTGCAAAAGGGCGACAAGATCGAGATCCGCGGCTTCGGCAGCTTTCGCACGCGCCAGCGCCGCGGGCGCATCGGCCGCAACCCCAAGACCGGCGCGAAGGTCGAAGTCCCGCCGAAAAGAATCCCCTTCTTCAAGCCGAGCAAGGAACTGAAGGATTTCGTCAACAGCCCCGCTGCCGCAGAGCAAGCCTCCGTTTCGGCGCCCGCGTCCGGCGAAGCGTCACGTTCCTGACCCTTTTGCAGTCCAATGCATTTCGCAGGGGCGCGGCATTTCGTGTCCGTGCCGTCATTTTGCGCTATTCTTTCGCGAGGCAATCCTTGAGACAGGCGGAGGCCCATGGACAACCTCTGGTCGCCGTGGCGGTATCGGTACATGGCGGAAATGGCCGGCAAGCAGAAGGAGTGCATCTTCTGCGCGGCGCTGGCAAAGAAAAATGATGCCGAAATGCTCATCGTGTATCGCGGGGCGAAAAATTTCATCATTCTCAACCGTTATCCCTACACCTCCGGCCACGTGATGATCGTCCCCTACGCGCACGTGGCGGAGCTGGCCGGGTGCGATGCGGAAACCTTGAGCGAGATGATGGCGCTGGCGCGGCGCGTGGAAATCGCGCTGACGAAAACATACCAGCCCGACGGGATCAACCTGGGCATGAACCTGGGCCGCGCGGCGGGCGCGGGCGTGGACAAGCACGTCCACCTGCACGTATTGCCGCGCTGGTTCGGGGACACGAATTTCATGACCGTGACGGGCGAGACGCGCGTCCACCCAGAGGAGCTGCCGGCAACGTACGAACGCCTCCGCCAGGCGCTGTCTTAAGCGTTCGACTCAGGGTTTGCCGCGCGCTGGCATTCCGAGACCCGGCAGGGGCCGGGGTAAACTCCGCGAGGAATCTCTCTTTGCTTTCCTCTTACTTCTCTCCCTCGCCGACGGGCTCCGGCCCGGTGTGAACGAAGACAGAACCAGGCGCTTGATCATTGATCGTCACCCTTACGGGGCCTTCATTCCGCAGCATGTCAATCAGGCCGGACAGAGCGCTGCGCTTGAAAAACATCTTGGCGCTACTGAGGTCCGGTGGAAACGTTGGAGGTGGAATGGCTGCGGCGTCCTCCACGAAGCTAATATCAGCAATCTTCTTTTGATCGTCCCAGAGCTGCAGCCGTCCCGGACCACCCGCCCGCGCATCAAATAAATAGTTGTACTTCTTGATGTCATGCACCTTGAACGCCATCGAAACCTCCCGTTGTTGTCGGCACGCTTGTCTAGGATACATCAGCAAACCAATCCTCCCGATTCTCCGTGCCCTCTCTGTGCTCCGTGGTCTCCGCGGGGTTGCCATGCTCCACGGACCACTGGCCTTGCTTTTGCTTTTTCTGCCTTCGAATGAGGGCGGCTATCATCCTCCAATCGATCCGGATGCTTGCAACCGGGAGGGATGCTCCCTGCAAGGTGCGGATTTTCCATTTTTTCGATACCATCTCTTCCAAGACAGCAGAGTGAATACTGTGAATCTCGAACTTACCGAAGAACAGAGGCTGCTGCAGAAGACGGTGCGCGAGTTCGCCGAGGCGGAAGTGAAGCCGCCGGCGCGCGAGCTGGATGAGAGCGGCCACTTCCCGGGCGAACTGTTTCGCAAAGCCGCCGAACTGGGGCTGACCGGAGTGGCGCTGCCCGAATCGGAGGGCGGCGCTGGGTTCGACCACATCGCCTACAGCATCGTCATTGAAGAGATTTCGCGCTGTTGCGCCTCTACGGGCGTGATTCTTTCCGTGCAGAATTCGCTGTACTGCGATCCCCTACACCGCTTCGGCACCGACGAACAGAAGAAGAAATACCTTCTGCCCTTCGCGCGCGGCGAAAAAATCGGCTGCTACGCGCTGACCGAGCCGCAAGCCGGATCGAACGCCGCGGCGCTGCAAACCAAAGCCGTGCGCAAGGGAGACACCTACGTTCTGAATGGCACGAAGGCGTGGATCACCTGCGGCGGCGTGGCGGACGCGGCGATCGTTTACGTGAACACCGATCCCACGAAGGGCGAAAGAGGGATTACGGCACTGGTAGTGGAAAAGGGCACACCGGGATTCAAGACCGGCAAGGAAGAAAAGAAGCTGGGCATCCATGCGACGGCGTGCTGCGAGCTGGTGTTCACCGATTGCGAAGTGCCGGCGGCGAACCGCATCGGCAACGAAGGCGAGGGTTACAAGGTGGCGCTCTCGACGCTCGACGGCGGGCGCATTGGCATCGGCGCGCAGGCCGTGGGAATTGCGCAGGGCGCGTTCGAGGCGGCGGTCGCCTATTCGCAGCAGCGCATGGCGTTCGGGCATCCCATTTCACAATTTCAGGCGATTCAGTTCATGCTCGCGGACATGAGCACGGAGATTGACGCGGCGCGGCTGCTGGTGCGCAAGGCGGCGTGGAAACAGGATTCGGGCGCGCGCTTCAGCATGGAGGCGAGCATCGCGAAACTTTTTGCCAGCGAGATGGCCACGCGCGTGACACACAAGGCGATTCAGGTCCACGGCGGGAACGGCTACAGCAGCGAGTACCCCGTCGAGCGCGCCTACCGCGACGCGCGCGTCACGGAAATCTATGAAGGCACCAGCGAGATTCAGCGGCTGGTGATCGCTTCTTGGGTTCTGAAGTCCTAAGCGCCTCGTAGTATCCTGACCGCGTGCTGGAACTTGACTGCGGACTCGAATTTGATGCGGCGCGCGCAGAGGAGTTTTTCTCCGCGCTGCCCGCGCGGGCGGCGGTGTTTTTGATCGAGCCGCGCGCGGAAAATGCCGAGGCATACCTGCTACGCACAGCGGACCTGCGGCGGCGCGCACAACGGTTGCTGGGTCCGCCCGATCCGGCAAGCAAGCGGCTGAACCTGCGCGAATTCGCGCGCGGGGTGCGCTACCGGCTAACGGGCTCGGCGTTCGAACAGTCGCTCACCTATTACCAGCACGCGAAGCATTTGTTCCCGCAGCGCTACCGCGACCTGATGCGGCTGCGGCCGCCCGCCGTGCTCAAAGTAAGCCTGCGCAACGCCTACCCGCGCTGCTACGTCACGCGGCGTATTCCCACCGGCGAAGACGGGGCGCCGATGGCGGGCATCTACTACGGGCCATTTGCTTCGCGGCGCTCGGCGGATGCCTTTGCCGAGCGTGCGCTCGATTTTTTCAAAGTGCGCCGCTGCCAGATCAAAATCCGGCGCGACCCGGCGTTTCCCGGCTGCATTTATTCGGAGATGAAGATGTGCCTGGCGCCGTGCTTTGCGGGCTGCACCAAGGAAGAGTACGCCGCCGAAGTGGGCCGTCTGGTGCAGTTTTTCGAAACGGACGGCGGCTCGCTTTCCACTGAAATCGAGCAGGAGCGCGAGCACGCCAGCGAGGCGCTGGATTTCGAGCGCGCCGCGGCGCTGCACAAACGCCTTGAAAAATTGGACGACGCTCTGCGGTTGCGGCACGATCTTGTGCGGCGCGTTCAGGACCTGGATGCGGTGATTCTGCAGCGCGCAGCCGGCGAACAGACGATGGCGATTTTCCCGGTGCTCGGCGGGCGGCTCGCCGAGCCCTTTTTCTTGAATTTTGGCGAGCTGGCCAGCCAGCCACACTCGGCGGAAGAAATCCTGCGTGATAGTCTGGAGCCGGCCGCGGCGAGTCCGCGCGAAGACCTGGGTGAGCATCTTTGGCTGCTGGCGCGCTGGTATTACAGCAATCCGCGCGAAGGCGAAATCCTGTTCCGTTCGCCGGGGACGGAACGCGGCGGCCGGGACTGGCCTTACCGGCGGATTCTTCGCGCGTGTTCGCGCTTGCTCGCGCCGCGCGACGCGGCGGGCAAATCCAAGAAATCCGTGCAGGCGGCGCAACCCGAGAGTTCCGGCGAAGGAGCGTCATGAGCAGAGCGGCAACAGCGGAAGGAACCAAGCGCTACGCGGAGCGATTTCGCGGGAAGGCGGCGAACGAACACTTCCGAGTAGCGCAGAAACTCGTGGTGTCTTCCATCGGGATTGGGACGTATCTGGGCGAGCCGGATGCGCGGACGGATGAGGCGTACGCGGCGGCGATTGTCGCGGCGGCCGAGAGCGGAATCAACGTGATTGACGCGGCGATCAACTATCGCTTCCAACGCAGCGAGCGCAGCATCGGCGCGGCGCTGCAGCGGCTTGCGCAGAAAGGTTTCCAGCGCGAGGAAGTCGTGATCTGCACAAAAGGCGGCTACCTCACGCCGGACGGTTCCCTGCCTCCAAATCCGAACGAGTATTTCTTCGGCGAATACATTCAGAAAGGCGTGTTTAGCGCGAAAGATATCGCTGCCGGCTGCCACTGCATGACGCCCCGCTTTCTGGAAGACCAAATCGGGCGCAGCCAACGGAATCTTGGCGTGGAAACGATTGACGTCTATTACCTGCACAATCCGGAGACGCAGCTTGGCGAGGTGACGCGCGAGGAATTTGCCGTGCGGGTGCGCGCAGCGTTTACGTTTCTGGAATCAGCGGCCGCGGCGGGAAAGATTCAATACTATGGCATGGCCACATGGAACGGCTTCCGGCAGCAATCCAATGCAAGGGACGCGATGCAGCTCGGCGAGATTTTTGCCATCGCGCGCGAAATCGCCGGCGAAGCGCACCGTTTCCGGTTCATCCAGTTGCCGTTCAACCTGGGCATGACGGAAGCCCTGACGGTCGGCAACCAGAGGCTCGAAGGCGCCGACAGAACAGTTATGGAAGCGGCGGATGCGCTTGGTATCACACTGATCGCCAGCGCGTCTCTGCTGCAAGGGCAAGTGACGCGGAACTTACCGGGGTATGTCGGTCAAGCGCTCGGCCTGGAAAACGATGCGGAGCGCGCGCTGCAGTTCGTGCGTTCCGCGCCGGGGATTACCACCGCGCTCGTTGGAATGTCGCGCGCCGAACATGCGCGCGCCAACGCGCGCCTGGTGAACGTGCCTCCTGCCACGGTGGAGCAGTTCAGCCGGCTCTTCAGCCAAGACACGGAAAAATGATAAACACTGAGGCGCAGAGTACGCGGAGATCAGGAACGGGGAGCAAGCCGCGGATGGCGGGCGGCGAGCCATTCAGAAAGTGCGGCGCTCATCCGATCGAGCTTGCCGGAAAAGAAATGATCGGCGCTATCAATAACCTTGAGGCAGTTTTCGCCGGGGAGTGAGGCAACAAGCTGCTCGACCTTCTGCGGCGCACTGTGTTCGTCTTCGCTGCCCTGCAAGAAGAGCTTCGGTTTGGCGCAGGCCGAGAGATACGAAAAGTCGGAGTCGTTCACCGGCGCGCCGAGGCCGATTAGCTCCTTCACGCGCGCATCTTCGCAACCGACGCGCAACCCTACCCAGCAACCGAAGCTGAAGCCCGCGAGCAGCAGCGGTACGCCGGGAAACTCCGCGGCAAGGAACCTGAGCGCGGCGCGAACGTCATCCTGTTCGTTGAAGCCGCGATCGTGGACGCCCGCGCTCAATCCCGCGCCGCGAAAATTGAAACGCAAAACGGGCAGACCGAAGGCGCCCAGCGCTTTCGCCACTTGATAGACGACCTTATTGTGCAGCGTGCCGCCAAAAAGCGGATGTGGATGGCACACAAGCGCCGCGAGCGCCGGCGGCGCACTGCCCGCCGGCGTCCAGAGAATCGCCTCCAGCCGGCCCGCGGGGCCATCGAGGAAAAATGAACGTGAATCGTGGCGGTGGGTCATCTCGTCTCAGTGGAAAGAGAGAAACAGTCTAGCGCGGAAGTTGAAGTTTCGAACAATTCGCGCAGGATTTGGCCGGAATCGTGCTGCTCGTTAGCGAATCGGTAAAACCAAAGGACCATAGGTACTAGCACTTTTTCGGCGTTGCAGTTTCCCCGCGCCAGTGTTAGGTTTGCGCTTACTCCTACCAATCCCCGGGGGCATGATGACTGAAGGATCGGACCGCCGCGAAGCGCGGCGATTCACAATGAGTTTGCCGTTACGGCTTCTGCCGCGTGAAGCCAGCGGCTCAGAGCTGAAAGCGCAGACCCGTGACGTCAGTTATCGCGGGCTGTACTTCCTCGTGGACAAGCAGTTCGAGGTCGGCGGCGAGATCGATTTCGTCATCACGCTGCCGCAGCAGGTCACACAGTCCGGCGACGTAAATATCCGATGTCGCGGGGAGGTTGTCCGCGTGGAATCGATGGACGGCCGGATGGGCATCGCCGCAAAAATCAACCGCTACGAATTTCTTCCTGTCGCTGCATAATCAGACCCTTTCACGAGTAGAATACCGACTTCCAAAGGAATCATCTTTCAAGGGGGATTCCATGTATCACTACGACGCGAAGACCGCTCTCGACGAGCTGCAGGAGGACGCGGTGCTTCCGCATCCCGTCAAGCTGCGCGACATGATCCTGCGCACGCGCCACGCGCCGGACGAAGCGCAAGAGCTCAATCGCGAGTTTCAGGATTATCTGACGCGGTTCGGGGAATTGCAGCAAGTGGCGCGCGGGGTGCTGGAAAAGATCGCCAAGGCGCAGCCAAAAACATCTTGAGCATGGCCGCGAACGCTGCTTTGGATGCGAAGGATGGTTACTGCAATGTTTCTGGTTTGCGCGGATCGCCCCGCGTGAGCAGCCACCAGAGGAAGGTTCCCAGCAAGGGGATGATGCCGATGAGAAAGAATGCGCTGGAGTAGCGTTGCGCATCGAACATGCGTCCCAGAACCGGCAGCACGATGGCCACAACAGCAGACCACGATCCCGCGCCGATCCCCGCCACCAGCCCAGTTTGTTCCCGCGGGTAAGCAAGAGCGCTGGTGCGCAGCGCCACCACGACAAATCCAGAGGCGACGAACGTCGCCCAAAACATCAAAGCCAGCGCGACTGCCGCGCTGCGCACGCCGGCGACACCAAAGATCGGCAGGCCGAGTAGCGCAAGCGTAAAGAAAAGCCAGGACGGCCGTTCTTCGCGGGCCGCATGGCGGTCGGCAAACCAGCCCCAGAAGAAATAACCCACTTCCCAGCCGAGCGGGGGAAGCCAGAGAATGCGCCCCAAACGAGCCTGCGTGTAGCCGTGGACGCTGGCAAGGTAGAGCGGCGCGAGATAGAGAATGGGGGCGAGAGGGAGCGCCCCAAGCGCGTAGGAGGCGACCAGGCTCCAGAAACGCCGCTCGAAAACATTCGGCAATAGGATTCGCTGAGCTTGGCGGCTGCGTGCGAATGCGGAGAAGTCGATTGTCCGCCGCCAGATGAGAACCCAAAGGAGGCCGGCAAGGCCCGTGATGAGGAAAGCTGCGCGCCAGCCGAAGGCCAGCGCAACGGGCGTGACCAGGAGCGGTGTCAGGATGGCCCCCAGCGAGCCGCCGCTATAAGCCAGCGCGATGCCGCGTGACTGCTTTTCCGACGGCAGCGAATCCATCGCCGTTCGCAAACCGCCTGGAAAGGTTGCGCCTTCGCCAAATCCCAGAACGGCGCGGGCCACGGCGAAGCCCACGAAGCCGGCGAGCAAAGCGTGAGCGCCGCTCGCTATCGTCCAGATGGTGACGGCAAGCGTCATCCCGCGCCGCAGGCCAATGCGGTCGAGAAGAGCGCCCCAGAGAGGATTGCCGAACATGTAGGCGAAGCTGAACGCGCTGATAATCTGGCTGTAGGTTTCCGCGCTGAATTTGAATTCGGCCAATATCATTGGCGAGAGAACCGCCAGCGTCTGCCGATCCAGATAGCTCAGAAGCGAACATAGCATCATGGTGGCCGCCGGCCACCATACGCGCCAAGAGGGCGTCCCTTGCTCCGTGACAGCTGCGATTTTCACGCCGATAGTTATATCAGTCTCAGGGCGATCCTGGGTTGAACTGAGCGTAGGAAGCGGTACACTGGCCATTCATCGAAACAAGGATTGGAATGCGACGCCACACCCTTCTGATTGACGCCGACGACACGCTCTGGGAGAACAACGTTTTTTTTGAGAAGCTGATCGAAGACTTCATCAGCCTGGTCGAGCATTGCGGCTATCCCCGCGCGTACATCCGGCACATCCTCAACGAGACGGAGCGCCGCAACATCCGCCAGTACGGCTACGGCGTACGCAGCTTCGGCCGCTCGCTCGAAGAGACGTATCTGAAGCTTGCCGACCACATGGCGCAACGGCAGGTGCTGGCCGTGATTCACGATCGCGTGACGGACCTCGAACGCACGCCGCCGAAGATTCTCGATGGCGTTCCCGAGACGCTCGCCTACCTGACGCAGCGCCACCGGCTGATCCTCTTCACCAAAGGGGAGCCCGCCGAACAAGCGGCAAAGGTAGAGCGTTCCGGCCTCCAAGGCTTCTTCGAAGCGATCGAAATCGTGGCGGAAAAGGACAAGCCAACGTATCAATCGCTCGTCCACAAACACAAGATCGTGAAATCGTACGGCTGGATGATCGGCAACAGCCCGCGCAGCGACATCAATCCCGCCATGAGCGCTGGGCTTAACGCCGTGTACATCCCCCATGTGAACACCTGGGAGCTTGAACATGAGCCGGTGGTCAGCGGCCCGGGCAAATTAGTGATTTTGCCGGCGTTTCGCGAGCTGCGGGCTCACTTCTGACGCGCCGTACACTGCCCAAATTGGATGTTGCATCCACTTAATTCCGCCCGATAATCATCGCGCTTCTGCAGGTGCCGCGATTCCCCGGAGGAGACTCTGATGGCAACAGCGCTCGGCCCAAAGGCGATTGACTGGCGGGAGGAGTGGTTCGAATTTGAGGACGCTATTTACCTGAACTTGTCCGAGCGCGCGCCGCTGCCCAAGGTCGCCCTACGCGCGGCGCAAGCCACCCTCGAAATGCAGAAATTCCCGCACCGCATCCCTCATACCATCTATTTCGAATTGCCGAACCGCATCAGAACCTCCATCGCAAAGCTCATCGGCGGCAAAGCGGAGGAAATCACGCTGACAACGGGCGCAAGCAGCGGCATGGTTGCCGCAGCCTACGCAATCGCGTGGAAGCCGGGCGACGAAATCCTCACGGCCAAAGGCGAGTTCCCGGCGCAGTTCGCCACGTGGAAGCCGCTCGAAGCGCGCGAGGGCGTTCGCCTGCGCGTGATCTCGCCGCGCGAGCGCTGGATCACCGCGGATGATTTCCTCGCCGCGATGACGCCGCGGACAAAGCTTGTTTCCGCGAGCCTGGTGCGTTTTGATGACGGTTCTCTTCTTGACGCCGCGCGCGTTGCGGCGGCCTGCCGCGCCCAGGGAACGTACTTCCTGCTTGACGCCAGCCAATGCTGCGGCGCAATTCCGCTCGATGTGCGGCGTCTCGGTGCGGACTTTCTCGTCTCTGCGGGGTACAAGTGGCTGCTCGGCCCCTACGGCACCGCATTCCTCTGGGTACGCGGCGAAATCATCGAGACGCTACGGCCGGGCCCATTCTATTGGATGGCGCTGGACGGCGCGGACCGCTTCCAGTCACTCATCTTCGACGACCCCAAGCCGGCGCCGGGCGCACGCCGATGGGATTCGGCCGAAACGGCCAGCTTTTTCAATCTCTCCGCGTTTGAGGCCTCGCTCGAATTGGTGCATCGCGCCGGACCAGAGACCGTCGCTGCGCACAATCGAGAACTGATCGCCATGCTCTACGACCGGCTTCCGCGCGACCGCTGCCTTCCGGCCAGCCCAAGCGATCCGGCGCGGCGCGGCCCGTATGCGTGTTTTTCCGCGCGCACGCCGGAAAAAACGGCGGCGCTGCAGGAACGCTTACGCAAAGAAAACATCTTCGTCAGCCTGCGCGAGGGCAACTTGCGCGTTGCTCCGTATCTCTACAACACCGAACGCGACATGGACCGGCTGATCGCGGTGATCACGGCATGACCTCCGGCGCCGCACGGAACTGGCCGCGAATCGCCGTTGTCGGCGCAGGCGCCGTCGGCGGCTATTTCGGCGGGATGCTGGCGCGGGCGGGCGCTCCGGTTGTGCTGGTCGGACGCCCGTCTTTCGTGGAAGCGGTAAAGCGAAGCGGACTTTACCTCGATACGCAACAGTTCCAGGAAACGGTGCGCGTCGAAGTGGCTGCGGAATTGGCCGCGGTGCGCGGCGCGGAGATTTTACTTTTCTGCGTGAAGACCACGGACACGGAAACGACGGCGCGAGAACTGGCGCCATTGCTCGGTCCGAACGCCGTTGTGGTGAGCTTGCAAAATGGAGTGGACAACGCCGAGCGGATTCGCTCCGCATCCGGAATTGACGCGGTTCCCGCGGCCGTCTATGTGGCGGCTTCTGTTCCAGAGCCCGGGCGCGTGAAGCATTCCGGACGGGGCGAGCTCGTGATCGGTCCGCGTAGTACGCGTACGGAACGAGTCGCCACGGTCTTGGAAAGTGGCGGCGTGCCCTGCAGCATCTCCGACAATATCGAAGGCGAGCTTTGGACGAAGTTTGTATGGAACTGCGCGTACAACGCGATCTCGGCGCTGAGCCGCGTCAATTACAGCCAGATCGTGGCCAATGCGGACGCGCGCAAATTAGTTGAGTCCGTGATCAACGAAGTGCTGGCCGTGGCGCGCGCCGCCGGCATTCACCTCCCGGGGATTGAAGAGCCAAAGACGGCGCTTGAGACCGCACTGAAGCTGGCCGGACAAATGGGCACGGCCACGTCTTCCACGGGACGGGATCTCGCTCGCGGCAAGCGCACGGAGATTGATTCGCTGAACGGCTACGTCGCGCGGCGCGGCGCGGAACTCGGCATCCCGACACCTGTCAACCAAGCGCTTTACGCGCTGGTCAGGCTTGCCGGAGGCTGAGGGGCGTGTTCGAGCTGAAAGAAGCTCAGCGCGGCGTCGCCCTGCTGAAGCAGCCGCACGCGCCGCAAGCCGCCGATTTTCTCAGGAAGCGCGAAATCACGACGGTGTTCGACAATCACGCGTCCGCACGGCGCAAGAATCGGCGCGCCGCCAAGAAATGACATCACGCGGTTGTACTCAGCCTTCTCGGCATAGGGCGGATCGAGGAAAATGAAATCCGGCGCCAGGTCCGGATCGGTCTCTTGACGGGCGGCCAGGCGATCCAGTCCGCGCACGGCGTCCAACGCCAGCACCGTCACGCCCGTGTTGACTCCCAGCGATTCGAGGTTTTGGCGAATGAGATTGGCCGCCGGGACGTGCTTTTCGATGAAGACGACTTCCGCGGCCCCACGGCTAAGAGCTTCGATTCCAATGGCGCCCGTGCCCGCATAGACGTCCACAAATCGCGCGCCCTCGACGCTGGTTCCCAGAATATCGAAAAGCGTTTCGCGCAGCTTGTCGCTCGTGGGGCGAAGTTTCGC
>JBGPGF010000045.1:0-17167 GCA_041483755.1 Terriglobia bacterium
GTCGAGTGCGCGCACGCGTATCAATTGGCGACCGAATGGCACCGCAAGCGGCCCGTAATTCGCGAGTCGTAAATCGTGACTCCATCCCCTTGCTGTTCGCCAAGCTGGCGCAGTTTTGCCTTGCCCGCGAGCTATGCGCACGAGTACACTGCAATTTCAGGCTTGGTTCGCCCCGAGCAGGCAGTATTTCCGATAAGCGGTCGTGATTATGCTCAAGAAAATCCATCTCTACCTCATCAAGCCCACGCAGTACGACGATGACGGCTACGTCGTGCGCCATTGGCGCGGCGTGCTGCCCAGCAACACGCTCGCTTGCCTGGCCGGACTGACCGAAGACGTGGTGGCACAGAAGCGTCTGGGCGAATCGCTGAAAATCGAAGTTCACCTTTTGGACGAAACGGTGGATCACGTCCCCGTGAAGAAGATTTGCCGCTCGCAGCGCGGTGACCACATCAAGACCATCGTTTGTCTGGTGGGCGTGCAAACCAACCAGTTTCCGCGCGCCTCCGATCTGGCGCGCGAATTCCGCCGCGCCGGACTCACGGTACTAATCGGCGGATTCCACGTCAGCGGTTATCTCGCCCTATTGCCGGATATTCCAGCGGACATCCAGCAGCTCATGGACGAGGGCGTAACGATCGTGAAGGGCGAAGTCGAGGAGACTTGGGGCGATCTGCTGTGCGACGCCGTGAACGGCACGCTGAAGCCGCTCTACGACTTCATCGACCAAAAGCCCGATTTGTATGAAAAGCCGGTCCCGGTGATTCGCAGAAAATATCTGCGCAAGTTCGTGGCGCCCAATTTCGGCACGCTCGATTGCGGGCGCGGCTGCCCCTTCGATTGCACTTTCTGCACCATCATCAACGTGCAGGGGCGCAAGATGCGCTACCGCTCCGCGGACCATATTGCGGCGGCGCTCCGTAAGAATTATCACGAACATGGCATCACGTTTTATTTCTTCACCGACGACAATTTCGCCCGCAACAAGAACTGGGAAGCGATTTTTGACGCGCTGATCCGCCTGCGCGAAGAGGAAGACATTCCCCTGAAGTTCATGATGCAGGTGGACGTGCTCTCGTGGAAGATCAAGAATTTTGTCACCAAAGCACGCCAGGCGGGTTGCAACACGGTTTTCATCGGCATGGAAAGCGTGGACCCCGGCAACCTGGCCGCCGCGGGCAAGAACCAGAACCACGTCGAGGAGTATTCGCAGCTCATCGACGCTTACCGCAACGCGGAGATTTCCACCCACGTGGGCTATATCATCGGCTTCCCGATGGACACCGTGGAATCGGTGCGCCGCGACGTGGCATTCCTCATGAGAGACGTGCGCCCGGACCACGCTTCGTTCTTCATGCTCATGCCACTGCCCGGCTCCATGGACCACCTGATGATGTTCCGCCGCGGCGCGTGGATGCACGAGGATTTCAACCTCTACGATTCGCATCACGAAGTGACCGTCCACCCGCAAATGAAAGACGGCTCCTGGAAAAAGAGCTACTTCGAGGCGTGGAGCACGTTCTACAACTTCGGCAACATGAAAGCCGTTCTGCAGCGCTCCCCGAAGCGCAACTACTGGAGCAATTTCATGCGCTTCTTCTGGTACAAGAATTCCGTGATGACGGAAGGGCGCCACCCGATGATGTGCGGCTTCTTCCGGCTCAAGGGCCGCAAGAACCGCCGCCCGGGCTTTCCGATTCTTTCGCCCTGGGCCTATTACAAAGAGCGTGCGCGGGAAATTCGGCTGCACGTGAAGCGCATGGCCCGGCTGGTCTTCGAGATGGAAGAGCTGTGGCTGCAAACGCGCCACAAGAGCGAAGCCGAGCAGCGCGTGGTCGAGGAGCTGGCCAAGATTCGCGCCGCGTACGGCCGGATGAGGGTCGCCGACCTGCAGGCCGCCTTCAAACGAGCCAAGACTCATTTTCCGTCCCTGCGCGTTCCCTCCAAACTGCAATTGTTCTGGGCCAAGTGGAGTCCGCTGGTCGCTCCAAGCAAGGTTTATACGCGAGCGGATCTGGCTATATTCTGGCGCGGGGTTCGGCGGCGCTGGACCGAGCGGCGCTGGCTGCAAATCCCGGTGCATCGCGTGGCGCTCAATTTGCTCCGGGATGCCCAGATTCTCCTGCTGTTTTGCTTCCACCTGGCCTTTGCGCGCTAACTCAAAAACCCATCGCCCGAGAACGCACAAGCCTCGACCCGGCCTCGCAGCGTTGACCGCTTCGCGGTCACGCCATACATTGCTACGATAGCCGCAGAAAACCATGGCAAAGAAAAGGGCATCGGCCAAGGGCGCCCGCCCGGAGCAAGGCGGCTTGGCGCAGCGCGTTCTGCTCAGCGCGCAGCGACAGGGAATGCTGCGCGCTGGCGAGCGCGTGGGCGTGGCGGTGTCCGGCGGGGCGGACTCGCTGGCGCTCCTGCTCCTCCTCGAAGAGCTGCGTCAAAAACTGGGAATTGTCCTGAGCGTCGTCCACTTCAACCACAAGCTTCGCGGAAGCGCTTCAGACGCCGATGAAAAATTCGTGGCCAAACTGGCAGTGGAGCATAGGCTGGCGTTTCACTTGGATCGTGGAAACGTCGCCGCACAGGCCAGGAAAGAGCGCGCCAACGTCGAGGACACCGCACGCCGGCTGCGTTATGGTTTCTTCGCTCGCTTGGTAAAGGAAGGCCAGGTGGACCGCGTCGCCGTGGCGCATACGGCGGACGATCAAGCCGAAACAGTTCTCGCGCACATTCTCCGCGGAACGGGTCTGGCGGGCTTGGGTGGGATTCACCCCATCTCCAAGCATTTTGGCGGATCCGAGTTGGCTTCCGTCATCCGGCCGTTGCTCGAGGCGCGGCGGGCGGAATTGCGGACTTACCTGCGCGCGCGAAGACAGAAGTGGCGCGAGGACGTCACGAACCGCGACGAAATGCGGCTGCGCGCGCGGATTCGTCGCAGGCTTCTCCCGCTCCTCGAGAAACATTTCCAGCCCGCGACGGTCGCTCATCTGGTGAAACTGGCGGATCTGGCGCGGGAAGACGAAGCCTTCCTCGATGCGCTAGCGACGGAGAGTGAGTCCTCGCTGGTAAAAAAGGAAAAGGGCGGCGCGCGGATCCGCACGGAGGACTTGTTGCGCCCGTGGAAGCGTAATGTATTCGTTGCGGAGGGCGCAGGGACGGAACAGGATGAGGAAGAAAAAACCGCATCCCTGAGCAAGAGAATCGTGCGGCGAATCGTGGAAGGCGTGAAGCTGCGCCCCGGGCAACTCGGCGCTCAGCATGTGGAGGCAGTCCTGGCGCTCGCGCGGCACGGTCACAGCGGCCAGGCCATGTCCCTGCCGGGAGGCGTGGAGGTGCGGCGCGAGTACGCCGCCCTCCTGTTTCAAGCTGCCACGCCGCCCGCTCGCGGCGCGCAGGCCGGAGCTGCTCAAGAAGGGCGTGCGTCGTCCGCTGCCGCGTTCGAGTACACTGTAGAGCTCACCGCCGCCGGCGCTGCGGTGAGCGTGCATCAGACGGGGTGTGTATTCCGCCTCAGGGTGATTGACTGGCCCGCGCAGGCGCGAGAAACTAGTGTTGACCACTTCGCGGTCACGCGTACTAAGGATCGAGAGGCGCTTGACCGCGACCTGCTTCGCGAACCCTTGGTTCTGCGAAATTGGCGGCTGGGCGACGTGTTTCACCCCGCGGGCCACCACAAGCCGCGTAAGTTGAAACGCTGGCTCGCGGAGATGCGCGTCAGCCGCTGGGACCGCGCCGGCTGGCCGGTTCTGACCAGTGGCGGCGTGTTGGCGTGGACCCGGGGAATGCCGGCGGCCGCGGAATTCGCGGTGCGCGAAGGGACGCGAGTGGGAATCGTGATGAGCGAGGAGAAATTGTGACTGGAGGTTCGCGGGTGGCCTATTCCGCTGCGCGGATTGCAAAGCGAGTGGCGGTCCTGGGAAGGGCCATTCAGAAAGAGACCAAGGGGCGCCGGCTGGACGTCGTCATCACGCTGGACCGTGGCTTTATCTTTGCCGCCGATCTGATTCGCCACCTGGGCGGGCCAGTGGTTTGCCATTTTGTAAACGAAAACGTCCGCGACGTGGAATATGGCGGACAGAAGCGGCGAGAAATCGCTTTTGGCGCGGGGCCGGACGTGAAAGGACGCGACGTGCTCTTGGTGGATGCGGTGCTGGAGAGCGGCATCCCGCAGGAGTTTCTTCTGCGGCGGCTGGGAGATTGCCAGCCGCGCTCGCTGCGCCTGGCCGTTCTGCTGGACAAGACCGCGCGGCGCCGCGTGCCTCTCGAGCCGGATTACTTTGCCTTCCGAACGGCATCCAACGATGTGTGGGTCGGATATGGCTTGGCCGGGAGTCGCGGATTGGGACGGAACCTCCGGCATTTGTCGCAGGGCCAGAAGGCGGCCGCGGGCCGCAAGAATCGAAAGCGCAAGTAGCCGCTGGCAGTTCGCGGAATTGAGTGGTCGAAATTCAGTGGTCGTCAACCGCTTCGCGGTTGCGCAGAAAGTCGGCCGCCTCGCGGCCGCAGAGAAAGAAGAAGCGTGAGGACAACGTGAATTCAGGTTCAACGATAAAAACCATCCTATTTTGGCTCTCGATCGTGCTTCTGGGCGTCATGCTCTGGCAACTGGTCTCCAAGAATGGCCAGGCGCCCAAGGAGCTGGAGCCGAGTTACAGCGAGTTCATGGGCAAGGTGGACAACGGACAGGTGAAAGAAGCGACGCTCTACCTCTCCCCCAATAGCTACGAGCTGGAAGGCGAATACAGGGAGCCCGCGAATCAGAAATTTCACATGACCGTCTTCAAGGAATCGGCTCCAGACCTGACCAAGGCGTTCATCGCCAAGTCCGTGCCGTTCAAGGTGAAGGAAGTCCGCAGCAGCAGCGACTGGATCTTCATGCTTGTGAATATATTGCCGCTCATTCTTTTGGTCGGCTTCTGCCTTTTCCTGATGCGGCAGATGCAGGCCGGTGGAAACAAGGCGCTCAGCTTCGGAAAATCTCGCGCGCGGCTGCTCTCCGCGCAGCAGAAAAAGGCCACATTTAAGGACGTGGCGGGAGCGGAGGAAGCCAAGGAAGAGCTGCAGGAAATTATCGAGTTCCTGAAGGACCCGCAGAAATTTCAGAAGCTCGGCGGACGCATCCCCAAGGGCGTGCTGCTCGTCGGGCCTCCGGGAACGGGCAAGACCTTGCTCGCGCGCGCCATTGCCGGCGAAGCGAACGTGCCGTTCTTTTCCATCTCCGGTTCGGACTTCGTCGAGATGTTTGTGGGCGTCGGCGCCAGCCGCGTCCGCGACCTCTTCGAACAGGGCAAAAAGAACGCGCCGTGCATCATCTTCATTGACGAAATTGACGCCGTGGGACGGCATCGCGGCGCGGGCCTCGGCGGCGGCCACGACGAGCGCGAACAAACGCTGAACGCGTTGCTCGTCGAAATGGACGGATTCGAAACCAACGAGGGCGTCATCCTCATCGTCGCCACCAATCGGCCCGACGTGCTGGACCCGGCGCTGCTGCGCCCCGGCCGCTTCGATCGCCGCGTGGTAGTCGCCCGGCCCGACGTAAAAGGCCGCGAAGAAATTCTGCGCGTACACACCCGCAAGGTGCCCGTCGGCGACGACGTGGATCTTTCCATTATCGCGCGCGGCACGCCGGGCCTTTCCGGCGCGGATTTGGCGAACCTGGTCAACGAAGCGGCTCTATGGGCGGCGCGGCAAAGCCGCAAGTTCGTGGCCATGTCGGATTTCGAAATGTCCAAGGACAAAGTGCTCATGGGCGTCGAGCGCAGGTCCATGATCCTGTCCGACGAAGAGAAGAAGAACACGGCCTTTCACGAAGCGGGCCACGCGCTGGTGGCGGAAATGACGCCGGGCGCCGATCCGGTCCACAAAGTGACCATCATCCCGCGCGGCATGGCCCTGGGCTTGACGATGCAACTGCCCATCGACGACAAGCATACCTATACGAAGGAACATCTCGAGGCCATCCTCGCCGTGTTGATGGGCGGGCGCAGCGCCGAGGAAATTTTCCTCGGCCACATCACCACCGGCGCGGGGAACGACATCGAGCGCGCCACGGACCTCGCGCGCAACATGGTTTGCGAATGGGGCATGAGCCAGCTTTGCCCGCTCGCCTACGGCAAGAAGGAAGAGGCCATCTTCCTCGGGCGCGAGATCGCCCAGCATCGCGACTTCTCCGAAGACACAGCGGTGCAGATTGACAAGGAAGTGAAGCGGCTCGTCAACGTGGCCTACGATAGCGCGAAGAGCGTTCTGCAATCCAACCGCGAAACCCTCGAACGCATCGCCCTGGCCCTGCTCGATCGCGAAGTCCTCGACGCCAACGAAGTGAAGCTCATCATCGAAGGCAAACCGCTGCCGGAAAAGTTGCGCACGCCGCCCGCCGCGCCGCCCGCTCCCGCCACGGACCCCAAGCCCGTCGTGCGGCCCGAGCTGCGCCCCGCCCCCGGCTTCACCCGCGGCGAAAACCCCGCCAAAGCCTGAGCGGTCAGCGGCACAGACCTCCGCCCCATCCCGCGATCTATGCGCGATGAATTCATTCTGTGCGCCGGTGCGCCCGTCGCGCTCAGAACGTGGCGTCGAAGGAGAGATCCTCGATCATTTTTTCGAGGACTTCGTTGGCGAGGTCGCGCTGCGCTTCGCTGCCTTGAATCTTCTTGCGCAGGGTGTCGAGCTGGGTTTCCTGGTCGTCGAGCTGGCGAGTGTATCGCTGCGTGAGGGCTTTTTCTTCCGCGCTGCCTTTCAGCGCTTTCAGATTTTCCCGCAGGCGGCTCTGGTCGGCGACGATGCCGTCAATGTCGTGCTGCCGCGCTTCCATTTCCGCTTCGAGCTTGGTCACGACGGCTTTCTGCGCCAGAACTTTCTCCAGCGCCTGCTGCATCTCCGGCGAGATGGTTTTCTGCTTGATGAAGAGAGCGATCTGGTCGTCGTCGAGATTGGAAATCTCGTACGTCGTCTGAAGCGGGTGGGCTTCTTCGATCGAGAGCGTCACAGTCGCCTTCGGAGGAACTTCCGTTCGGAAACGGTACGTGCCGGGGGCTTTTTCGTCCGGTTTTGGAGCGGAAGCTGCGAGTTTCCAATCGGGTCGCGCGGGATGCTCGATCACTAGCGTGCGTGAGGCGGAATCTTGATTGCGCGCGGTGTAGAGCGTGCGTTCGTGCTGCTCGCTTACTTGCGTGAGAACTCCATGCGTGATTTTCGCGCGGGTGATGTGCTGCGGCTCAGCACTTTTCTGCGCTTCGACGAGGAGCGCTAGATCGGCCGCGAAAGATAACAGACGCCGCTCGCCCGGCTTGATCGGGTCCATCAGACCTTCCCCGGCGAAGACTTCGTCCTCGAGGACGGTGAAGCTGCCGCCATCGAGCGTAAGGGGACTCGTGTTTTTCAGCCACAGGCCGCGGAGCGGCCGTCCTGCCCCGGACGTGCTGTTCCAAAGCGAGACTTTGTCCGCTTCGATTTCCGTCTGTGCGATGGGCACTAGCGCCGACTGGTTCTTCTTCAGAGTGACGCGGTCTTTCAATTTGTACTCGAAGAGATCGCCGAGGTCCTGCCCGTTCGCAGCGGCCTCGGCCATCGTGCGCGCCGCTTCGATGTTAGCCGGTGAAGGCGACATGACGCTGCCAATCACGCCTCCCATCACTCCGCCTGCCACGAAGGACCCTCCCCCAGTACCGCCTCCGGAGCCCAGGCCGAGGTGCCCCCGCCGCGCCACGCGCGGTGACGCGGTGCTTGATACCTCCCCCGATTCCGTCACGAGGGCGCTAGTTACTGACGCTTCGACGTTGATGGTTTCGGTTGCCGATCCAACTTGAAGCTGGGCATTGAGCTGATTTTCGCCCGGCCCGACGTTCAGTTGTGACACGACATTCTTCTTAAAACCGGACTTGTCTATTTCGACTCGATACGTGCCA
The DNA here is from genome assembly GCA_041483755.1 of Terriglobia bacterium. Lineage (GTDB taxonomy): Bacteria > Acidobacteriota > Terriglobia > Acidiferrales > UBA7541 > Acidiferrum. The sequence continues at coordinate 7,908 of JBGPGF010000045.1, forward strand.
TCCGCGAGCGACCCGACCACATAATTCCCGGCATTATCTGTGTTTGCTTGTGCCACCACGTTATTGTTTTCATCGAGGATACGCACCGTGGATCCAGCGATGGAAGCTCCCGACGAATCCGTCACCACTCCGTTGAGGCGGCCCTTCCCGCCGATCAGAGTAGCGCCGTGGGTTTGCGGCGTAAACTGCACGCTCTCCGGCATGGGAATGACGGGGCGACGACCGTAATACGGCTCGGAGTGTTGCTGAATGAAGGAGTGCGGCGCACCGGCGACGAGCGACAGCTCGACGTTGTTCCAGTCTTCGCCGACCGTGTTGTCCACAATCGCCCAGCCTTGCAGCAGCGGTTTCTTGTCCGCCTTCGTGGGCATCACGATGCGGTAGGTCGTCTTCCAAATAGGCACTTCACTGATGTAGCTGACGTAGAGATTGCGCTCACCCGAACCGGCGGTGGAGATCGTCATGCGGCGAATGTCCTGGTCACGCGCGGAGGCAATCAAGCCAAGGTACTTCCCGACTTCGGTCTGTAGATCTTTTTCGGCGATGCGCACGCTCATCGCCGGGGTCAAGTCCACGGTGTGGACTTCGCCGCTGTCTGTGATGAGGGAGATTTCGTCGGTCTCGACCGTCCAATTGGCGCTGGAGCGTGTCTTGCGTTCGACGCTCAGCAAGCGGCCGGCAACCGCGGCTCCTGTTCCGCCGCGGACTTCAACGCGGGCGCCACGCAAAGCGCCGAGAAACTCCGCGACGCTGGGTTTTTCGCCAAGCGCCAGGCGCAGCGTAGCCAGCCGCCGCGCCAGCGGCGCTTCGGAGTTGTAGTCCACGCCGGTGATGCGCCCGCCCGAGAGATCGAGCACGGTGAGCGACTTCAGCACGTCGTTAAGCTGCGCGCTGGTGAAGTCAATGTGCACGTCCTGATCGCCGCGCACTCGGCCAAGATGTTCGAAGTAGCCGATGCCATTTTTGTAGAGGACCACGCGGCGCACGGGCAGCTTGGCCGAGCTTTGCGCACCGGCGCCGGACGGTTCCGGCTCGGTGGCAGGTGCTCCCGGCTTCGCAGGTTTTGTTTGCGCTGAACAAAGGGAACCGAAAAGCAAGAGAGTGCAGAACGACTTGGTCATGCATCGCATGGATCACCCCCGCGTAACTATACAGCTTGATAAAAGGATGCGCGCCTCCATCATCGAGTTGTCTCCGATTGGCACAGGGCACAAGCGGGAGGGAGCACGCGCGGAACGTGTGCGAGGGCGGCCTTCACTCCCCGTAATTAATTCAGACTCCAATTTCATCGAGTAAGTGCCCGCGCGAGGGCTGGCTTCTTGTAGCATACTGGCGCGATGTAGTGCCGGACGGAGTTTATTCCAGCACCTATCGTTGAGGAGCGGACATGCCGAAGTATCTCTCGCAACACACGCTGGCTTGCTTGACGCGGCAGGGCGCGGACGCGTTGGCGCGGCGGTTCCAGTCCGCCGGCGCAGTGAAAGCCGACCGCATTTTGGTGAATATGCTCGAAGGAAAGATGTTCGTCGAGTTTCGCGCGGAGACGCGGGAAGCACTCGAAGGCTGGCTCCGGAGCGAAGGGATGCATTTCGATTGGCTGGTGCGCATCGAATGGGAGACGACCGGAGGGGCGCTGAGGCCCGCGGAGTGAAGATTTAGGGTGGTTTTAGGGGCGAGGCGGAGGTATCCTTTTTCCCCCACACCCATCCAACTAAGGCTTAGAGCAAGTAAGGATCAGGGAAGGAGAATTCCAATGGCAGAGTACGCACATCCGGAAGTATTGGTAACGACCGAATGGGTGGCGGCGCACGCCACCGACAAAGGCCTTCGCCTGGTGGAAGTGGACGTGGACACCACGTCCTACGACCAGGGGCACGTCGCCGGCGCGTCCGCATGGAACTGGCAGACGGAATTGCAAGACGCCATACGGCGCGATCTGGCCGAGCCGCGCGCGTTTGAAGAGCTGCTGGGCAAGGCCGGAATTTCGCCGGAGACGACCATCGTGCTCTACGGCGACAATAACAACTGGTTCGCGGCGTGGGCTTTCTGGCAATTGAAATACTACGGCCACGAAAAAGTGCTGCTCATGAACGGCGGACGGAAGAAGTGGCTCGAAGAGAAGCGTCCGCTGACGACCGACAAGCCCACCGTGGCCGCCGCGGCCTACAAAACAAAGACGCCCAACGCTGAGATTCGCGCCCGGCGCGACAACATCTTTTCCGCGCTCGACAAACGCACCAACGCCAAGCTGGTGGACGTGCGCTCCGTGGACGAGTTCACCGGAAAAATCATCGCGCCACCGGGCATGACGGAGACGGCGCAGCGCGCCGGGCACATTCCTGGCGCGGCCAGTATTCCCTGGGCGCAGGCCGTGAATGAAGACGGCACGTTCAAATCCGCGGACGCGCTGAAGCAGCTCTATGGAGCGAAGGGCATCACCGGCGACACCGAAGTGATCGCTTATTGCCGCATCGGCGAACGCAGCTCGCACACCTGGTTCGTGCTGAAGTATTTGCTGGGCTTCGAGAAAGTGCGCAACTACGACGGCTCGTGGACCGAGTGGGGCAACCTGGTGGGCGCACCGATCGAAAAAGAAGCCTCCGCCTCCGCCGCGAAATAACTTTCGCGCGCGGGTTCAGCGCAATTCGCCAGGATCGATGCCGTCCTTGCGGGCTTCGTCCTGGAGAACGTCGATCTTCCTCTGGATCGACTTCCTTTTGTCTTCCAGCGCGTCGAGCGACATGTTGTTATAGCGTCCGGCCTGCGCGCCGTATTTTTTTACTTCCTGGATTTGCTGCTCGGCGTCGTCGAGTTCGGCGCGCAGCGGAGCCAGTCTTTGGCGGTACCATTCGGCATTTCGCGCGCCTGACCTCGAAGAAGAACTTCCGGAATTTCCGCCGGACACGCCGGAGGAGGAGCCGCCCACCACGGAGACAGTGCTCTTCAGATTCCCAATTTCCTCTTCCGTCCAAACCTTCTTTGCTTTTTTCTTGTCCTTGTCCTCAGGTGGATTTGTCGGCGCCGGTTTCTGCGTGATGCTCGGGCTTGGCGGAGGCGCTTTGGCGGCATCTGGCTGAGCCGGAGGAGTTGGCGATGACCCGTTGTTGGAGGACTGGGTTGCGCAGAGCAGCGCAGAAGCCAGCAGAAGAACGCTCAGCGAGAAGAGGGAGCGAATCATTGGACCTCCAGCCATCCCAGTATAGGCGGGAGCGAATTACGGGTCGCCCGCGGAGGCGGCCGGCTTGCCCAATTCGGCACGGATGATGGCGACGGCATCTTTCGGCGGGCCGACGCGGCGGTACTGGGTGAAAAAGGTGCGTTCATGGATGCCGAAGCTGAAAAAGAATTTGCGGCCGTCGAAGTCGTATTGAGAGAACGTCGGTAGCCAGATTCCCGGTTCCAGCTCGTAGCGCTCCTGCATGAAGTGGCTGCCCTTGTAAATTTTTGCCAGGAAGCCGCCGAAGGAAATGTCGTCGGTCACCTGAGCGTCCACGCGGGCGAGCTGCGCCGCCGCTGCGTCGAGCCAAACGTAGCCGCGAACCTTCGCGAATATTCCGGTCGAACGCGACGTCGGTTTATAGGCGGGATTAGGCTCCATGCGGTATTTGGAGAGCATGCGATCCCCGCGCGGCTCATCGGCAACCCAGGTGTAGAGGAATGCAAGACGAGTGGCCTCGACGAGGTCCTCGCGCTCTTTTCGTTTCTTGGCAACCTTTTCGTAGGCGGTGCGCTGTTCGGAGCCGGATTGGGCAGCCCAAGCGAGATACTGCTCGAGTTTCTCGAGCTCCTTGCGGTACGCGGCTGCGTCAGCGGGTTTGCCGTCGGGTCCAAGGAGGATGTGAGCGGTTCCGGCGCCCGCGGGAAAGGTTCGAACGACTCTCACTTCGGCGTGTTTCGTCACGTCGGCGTCTTTGCGTGTCTCGGTGCGCTCGATGCGTTCGAATAGGTCGAGTGCCCTGTCATCGCGCTTCTGGTTCTCGACGGTGCGGTCGAGTAACGCGCGCGATTCGGCCTCGGTCAACGAAATCCGAGCCGGGGGCTCTTGTGCTTGCCCGGGTGAAAGGGCGGCTGTTCCGGCAAGGATCAGAGAGCAGAGGCTCGCTCTGGAGGCGCGAAATTGGAGCATCGAGTTGCGCATGGCGCGGGCGGCCGAAACGCCGCAAAGAACATTCTATTCGATTCGGAGTGTTCCTTGTCTGTTGTATGCTCCAGGGTTACGGCCCCTGCAGAACAGGGTGGCGGGCCTGCTGGCAGGCAAGCGACCGAGGGCGCGGCCCCGAGCAGGCCGTAAGTACAACCAGACAAAAGATTAACACGATAGACGCGGCCAGCCTCGCGAAGCGGCCAAACTGGTGGGGCGTCACTTCGTGGTTTTTGGCGTCTAAAAGGAACGAAAAGGTGTCTTGCTGCGTATTAAAATGTAGGCGGAGGGAGTTTTGTCGGTAGCCCCCTATCAAGGCGTGAGCGAAGCGCCGCCGGTGATTCCGGCCGCATTGCCCGTGGGCCGGGCGATGGCTTGGCTGAAGTCGTTCCGGCGCGGCACCGTGGCGCTCTACGAAACGTTGCACCAAGCGCTGGGAACGCTGCGGGCGCACAAGCTGCGCAGCTTGCTGACGCTTCTCGGCGTGATCCTGGCGGTGATGACGCTGGTCTCCGTGATGAGCCTGGTGGCCGGGCTGAACGGCTACGTGGCCGACAAGATCGCCAACCTGGGGGCCAATGTGTACGTGGTGGACCGCTTCGGCATCATCACCAGCGACGATGCCTGGGTGAAGGCGCAGAAGCGGCCGATCATAACGATGGAAGAGTACGAACGGCTGCAGGAAACCATGAAGACGGCCAGGACGATCGCGGCGATCGAGGGCGCGGGCAGCGACGTTCGCTCCGGAAATGACCTGATGGAGGACGTGAACATCCGGGGCACAACACCCAACTACCCGGAGGTGCGCACGCTGGAAGTCTCCGCCGGGCGCTTTCTGACGGAAGCGGATGAACTGCACCGCGCACCGGTGTGTTTCCTCGGCGCGGACGTGGCCAAGAAGTTTTTCTACAACGTGGACCCCATCGGGCGGGCGATCCGCGCCGGAACGCACAGTTATCAAGTGGTGGGAGTGGCCACGGCGATCGGGACGGTGTTTGGCCAATCGCAGGACAATTACATGCTGATTCCGCTGGGAACGTTTCGCAAGGAATGGCACTCGCCGAGACAGTCCATCACACTTTTCGTGGCCGCGCAGAACGCGGAGATTCTGGAAGCCTCGCAGGACGAAGCGCGGATGCTGCTGCGCGCGATGCGGCATCAGCCGTGGAATGACGAGGATAGTTTCGGGATAATCGGCTCGGCTTCGATCATGAGCCTGTGGCAGCAGATTACCGGGAATCTATTCGCGCTGGCCGTGGGATTGACGGCGGTTTTTCTCGTGGTCGGCGGGATCGTGATCATGAACATTATGCTGGCGAGCGTGACGGAGCGAACGCGCGAGATCGGTCTCCGCCGGTCGCTCGGGGCGCGCAAGCGGCACATCCTGACGCAATTCGTGGCCGAATCGGCGGTCCTGGCGGCCGTGGGAGGACTCCTGGGAATCGCGGGGGCGCTGGGCGTCGCTGCCCTGGTGCGCGCGCTCACGCCCATCCCGATGCGCACACCGATGAATGCGATCCTGGTGGCGCTGTCTTTGGCGACGAGCGTGGGACTTTTCTTCGGGATTTATCCAGCCATGCGCGCGGCGCGGCTCGATCCGATTGAAGCGCTGCGCGCGGAAACCTGAGAGAGCAACCATGGCCCAGGCACACGGCGAAAACCTGAAGCAAGCGATGGACACGCTCCGCGCACACAAGATGCGGAGTTTCCTGACGGTTTTCGGAGTTGTCCTGGGCGTGAGCGTGATCATGCTCGTGGCGGCGCTGATTCACGGCTTTGACCAGACCGTTCAGGACAGCATCTCGCAATACGGCGCGGACACGGCGTATGTTTCCCGCTTCGATCACGGGCCGCACTCGGGCCGCCGTCCCAAGGAGGAACGAGAACGCAAGCCGCTAACCCTTGAGGATGCGCAGGCCATCGAAGCAAGCTGTCCGGCGGCAAGAAACGTGACCGTGTGGATCGGCTGGTGGGAACAGAACCACACCGTGCGCACGAAGAACGGCGAGGTGACGGCCATTGATTATCGCGGCGCGCAGCCCAACTACGCACAGGTCTATGCCAATGCGGCCCTACTGGAAGGCCGATTCTTCAGCGAGGGTGACGATCTGCACCGCGAGAAGGTTGTGGTTCTTGGCGAAGACATAGGACCCGTGCTCTTTCCGAACACCTCGCCGGTCGGCAAAGACATCCTGATTGACGGGTCCGATTTTCGCGTGATCGGCGTGCTGGAAAAGCCAAAAGGCGGGTTTGGCCAAGACGACGAAGACCGGCGCGTGCTCATCCCTTACAACACGTTTCGCAAGGTTTATCCCGCGGCGTACGAAAACAATATTCGGGTGCAGGCGAAGGTGAATCAGTTGGAGCAGCTCGTGGACCAGATACGCGAGCTGCTGCGGCGACGGCGTAATGTGACTTACGATCGGCCAGACAATTTCTCAATCGGGACCGCGCAGCAGCAGATGGAACAGTTTCACAGCATCGTGGGGATGGTGGCGCTGGCGGCCATCGTTTTGAGCTCGATCGGGCTGCTGATCGGCGGCGTGGGTGTGATGAACATCATGCTGGTGAGCGTGACCGAGCGCACCCGAGAGATTGGCATCCGCAAAGCGATTGGCGCGCGCAACGGCGACATTACTTGGCAATTCCTGCTGGAAGCAATGACGCTGACCGGCGCGGGGGGTGTCATTGCCCTGTTTTTGGTTCAGGGGATTGTCCTGCTGATTCGCCTGGCCTCCACATGGCGCGCCATCGTGCCGCTCTGGGCGATCGCGGCCGGATTGATTGTGAGTATCGGCGTCGGACTATTCTTCGGCGTATGGCCGGCGATGAAGGCCGCGAAACTCGATCCCGTCGAAGCCCTCCGCTACGAATAACCGGCAAAGAAAGTGTTTAGAAAATGCGGATGCGGCGGCGCTGCGTGGTTTCAATTGCAGGCGTGTGCACGGCAGCGTGGAGCTTGGTCTTGCGGCGGGCCAGCGGATAGAGGTCCGCGGCCAGCAAGTCGCCATTCGCGTAGCGCGCGGCGGGGTCCTTGGCCAAGCAGCGCTCCACGACGTCATTGAGCGCCACCGGAAGCGAGGGATTGTTGTGCGACGGCGGCAGGGGCGAGGAGGAAAGAAATCTGTCCGCACAATGCCTGGAGCGAATCGCCGGTGAAAGGCTTCACCCCGGTGATCATCTCGTAGAGCAGGATGCCGAGCGAATAAATGTCCGAGCGCGCGTCCTGCGGCTTGCCGAAGAGCTGCTCGGGGCACCAATACGCGGGCGTGCCGACCAGCGGTGAATCCTTGGTGTCGCGGCTCTGCAGGCGGGCCATGCCGAAGTCCGAGAGCTTCACGCGGCCATCGTTGGTGATCAAGATGTTCGCGGGCTTGACGTCGCCGTGGATCACGCCTTTGCGGTGCGCCGCAGCCAGCGCCACCGCCGCGTCACCGGCCCACGCGCAGGCCTTCGGAAAGGGGACGCTGCCCTTGGCGATGAGCGCGTCGAGCGGCTGGCCATCCACAAATTCCATGACGAGGTAGGGGGTCGAGGTGGGCTCCTCGATGCCAATGTCGTGCAGTGTGATGATGGAAGGATGGGAAAGCTGGCCGACGACACGCGCTTCCTGCAGGAAGCGCTGACGGGCTTCACCCTTGGCCAGCTCCGGTGAGAGGAGCTTTATCGCGACCACGCGGCCGATCATGGGATCAAATGCGCGAGCGACACGTCCTGCCGCGCCCTGGCCGATGATGTCGAGAATCTCGTAGCGTCCGACTTGCACTGCGCACACCCCTCAGATTTCGCTGTCAAGAATGAAGGAAATGGGCGTGCGTGGGAATGGAGCGGTCGTTCTAGGAGAAACGTACTTTGGTACTGCCGGGGACGCTGCGGGAACAGACTGTGCCTGATTGGAAAGGGTTGGGATGGCGCCGTGCAGGAGAAACGCGGCGCGGCGCTGAGCAACGAGACCACTACCTGTAGACGTGATACGAAAAAGTTATCCACATTTTGCGTTTTCCTCTTGACAAGAATTTCACATGGACCAATACTGCGCTTCCAGATTCGGGGGAGCGTGGTTGCGCCAAACCGGCCGCGTCGAGGTGGATGAGCGGCAGGTCCAGAAGCCACGAGGTCGGCCCGGGCATTATCTGACAATCGAGCGCGAAGTAGATTCAGCTCCGCGCCCGTAGTTATTGCGGGAGCGCCGCTGTGAGGCCGTTTGTGAAAAATCGGCCCATGGCTTCGCTTTTCTTTTTTTCTCCGCACAGCCGACAGCACCCACCCTTTCCCTGATCGAGCCGCGCCCGTACTTGCCGGGCACGCGGCGCCCCGCTTTCCATTGGCGGGAGTAAAATGGTAGGGTTCCCCGCACGGCGAGGGGCCCCGAGGGCGGAGGAACAGATGGCCACGGTGAAGACGGCATTGGATAGCAAAAAGCTGGAAGGTGCAATGAGCCCGCAGAGCAAGACAGCGCAGAGCACGCGCGCGGGGCTGGAGTTCCGGCGCTACTTCACGGACGGGAAAGTCTCGCCGTTCGACGCGGTCGAATGGGATTTGCGCACGGCGCTGATCGGCAACGAAAAGGGCGTGACGATTTTCCGCCAGGAGAACATCGAAGTGCCGAAGTCGTGGTCGCAGACGGCCACGAACATCGTCACCAGCAAGTATTTTCACGGCAAGCCCGGCAGCAGCGAGCGCGAAGGCTCGGTGCGGCAACTGATCAGCCGCGTGGTGAACACGATTGTGCGCTGGGGCCAAGAGGGCGGCTACTTCGCTGCGAACGATTCCCGCGACGCCTTCCGCGACGAGCTGACGCATCTGCTGGTCGAGCAGAAAATGGCTTTTAACTCCCCGGTGTGGTTCAACGTGGGCGTGCAGCCCAAGCCGCAATGCTCCGCGTGCTTCATCAATTCCGTCCAGGACAGCATGGACTCGATCATGAATCTGGCGAAGACCGAGGGAATGCTGTTCAAGTGGGGCTCGGGCACGGGCACGAATTTCTCCTCGCTGCGCGGCAGCAAGGAAACGCTTTCGGGCGGGGGCATCGCCTCCGGGCCGGTCAGTTTCATGAAGGGCTTTGATGCCTTCGCGGGCGTGATCAAGAGCGGCGGGAAGACGCGGCGCGCGGCGAAGA
>JBGPGF010000046.1:0-17085 GCA_041483755.1 Terriglobia bacterium
CGCGTAGCGGCGGCCTTTTGCGCGCGCAGCAGCGACGACTCCATCGCGTACACTTCCATCACCATATTCGCCAGCGCGCCGATCAATTCCTGCTCGTCAGCCAGCTTTTCGCGGAACTTCTGCACCGCGCCGCCCGCCGCTTGCAGAAAAATCTTCTTTGCGTTGGCCACCACGCGCGCCTCATCGGCCAGCACGCCTTCCGGCGCTTCCTCCATGGACGGCCCAGCAAGAATTTCGTCGGCCAGCTTCATCGCCGCGGGAATCAGCGGCAGCGCGCCCGCCATCGCCCGCTTCAATAGCATTTGCACGATCAGCATGCGGTTGATTTCGTTGGTGCCCTCGAAGATGCGGTTGATGCGGCTGTCGCGGTAGGCGCGGCTCACCGGATAGTCCTCGTGATAGCCGTAGCCGCCGAAAATCTGCACCGCTTCGTCCACCACGTAATCCAGCATCTCGCTGCCATACACCTTCGCGATCGAGCTTTCAATCGCGTATTCCTCCAGCACTTTCATCAAGTGCTGCGTCTTCGCTGCGGCGTCCGAGCCTTCCCCGGCGGCAACCATCGCCTCGATGTTTCCCGCCGTGCGGTACACCATGGCCTCCACCGCAAAAATCTGAATCGCCATCTCCGCCAGCTTTTCTTTCATCAAGCCGAATTCGCCGATCTCTTTTCCAAACGCCTTGCGCTCTTTCGCATATTTCGATGACGCCGCCAGAACGTGTTTTGACCCGCCCACGCACGAAGCGCCCAGCGTAAACCGTCCCGCATTCAGAATGTTGAACGCCACGATGTGCCCGCGCCCGATTTCGTGCAGAAGGTTTTCCTTCGGCACCTGGCAATTCTCCAGGAAAATCGGCGTCGTCGAGCTGCCGTGAATCCCCATCTTGTGCTCTTCGGCGCCGGGCTTGCATCCGGGAAACGTGCGCTCGACGATGAACGCCGAAAACTTTTCGCCGTCCACCTTGGCAAAAACAATGTACACGTCGGCAAATCCGCCGTTGGTGATCCACATCTTCTGCCCGTTCAAAATCCAGTTCTTGCCGTCGGGCGAGAGCACCGCGCGCGTCAGCGCATTCAGCGCGTCGGAGCCGGCCTGCGCCTCGGAAAGGCAATACGCCGACAGCCATTCCCCGGTTGCCAGCTTCGGCAGATATTTTTTCTTCTGCGCCTCGGTACCGAAATAGACGATGGGCAGCGTGCCGATGCCCGCCTGCGCGCCGTGCGTCACGGCAAAGCCTGCATAGACGGAGATTTTTTCCGTCAGCACCATCGTTGAAATCTTGTCCAGCCCCGCGCCACCGTACTCCTCCGGCACGCCCCCGCCCAGCAGCCCCAGCTCGCCCGCTTTCTTCATCAGCCCGACGAGCACGCCCGGTTTCTTCTCTTCCATCTCCTTCGCGCGGGGCAGCACTTCCTTCATCACAAACTCTTCCGCCGTCTGCCCGATCAGCTTCTGATCGTCGGTAAGGTCCGCGGGCGTGAAGACATCCTCCGGCCGCGGCGATTCCAGCAGAAAGCTCCCGCCCTTCGCTGCCGCCTTTGTCGCTACAGTTGTGGCCATGATTCCCTCCAATGGGCAGGATGCGCCGCGCGTGCTCCACCGGCGATTTTACTCCCGCGCCTCTCACACCGCCACACGCAGCGCGCACAGGGTTTCTTGTTGGGCGCATGGCTCCTCCCGGGACCGCCGGTCTCCAGACCGGCCTCTTCGCCTTGGCTTCCTGTCGGGGCGGGTTTTCTTAACAGTGGTACAGCCATTCCTGCCCGCCCTGAGCTTCAAAGGGGCTGTGTGCTTGTAGCACCGTCCCGGAGCGACGGAGTCGCGCCACAGGTTAGCCCAGCGTGTCAGCGCTGGGTACGTGCGAGGTATAAGACATTCAGCGCCGTAGGTGCGGCCCTTCGGCTTTTACCGTCCGCCGTTTCTCGCCACTCGTCACTCACCACTTGCCACTCGCTTGCCCGCCGAAGTCCGCCGTGGCGGGCGTGGGAGGGCTACTTCTTCCCCTGCCCCCTGCCTCTTTGTATTCGCCCGTCATCTGACCACCCAACCAGGGTGGTCATCCTGAAGTCCGCGTTTCTTGCGGGCTGAAGGACCCCTCCCTGCCTACCGACGATCGCAGATTCCGACCCTGTCGGAAGGGATCTCTCTTCTTAATGTAGCGGCCGCTTGACGCGGCCATCTGCACATAAAAACACCAGGCCCAAAACTGCCGCCCCGTGCACCCGGCTATGGTTTTGGTTTCTTGCCGATGTCCTCAAGCTTTTTTTCGAGCGCGGCCTTTCGCTCTGGCGGGTGGCCCGGCCCTTCGGTTTCTTCTTTGTACTTGCCAGCGAGCATCGGTGAGAACATATCACTTTTGCAATTCATCGGGGAGTGCTGAAGCGGGGGTGCCCCGTTCTTTGCGTGTCCCAGCAAAGGGCGGGTCTTGGATTGTGTCGATGCCAACAATGAAGAGCCCCACCCTTTGCTGGAAAAAGAAAAACGCAAAGGATGGGGCACCCCTTCAAGACAAGAGCCCGCCCGTCCCGCCAGAGCGCGCGCTGCAACCGTTGACAAAAATAAGATTATACGTATAATGATATACATGGAAGAAGGGCTGAAGCCCGTCCGGTGGGTTGGAACGTCGCTCAGGGATTTGCGCGCTTTTCCTCGCGCTGTCAGGAGCGACATTGGGCAGGCGCTGTTTACAGCCCAGGAGGGCAAGACCGATCCGGCGGCCAAGCCCCTTAAAGGTTTTGGCGGTGCCAGCGTGCTCGAAATTGTGGCTTCGCACCACGGCAATGCTTGGCGGGCGGTTTACACGGTGCGATTTCAGGATGCCATCTATGTTTTGCACGTATTTCAGAAGAAGTCCACAAGAGGCATCGCCACACCGACGAGGGAGATGGACTTGATTAAGCGGCGGCTCGCGGAAGCCGAGCGGGACCATGGAGAAAGGCAGAACTGAAATGAAAACCAAAGCAAAAAAAATAAACAAGCGCGTTGCCCGCGTAATCGAAGGCAGCGGAAACGTCTTCGCAGACCTGGGACTTCCCAATCCCGAGCAAGAGCTGCTCAAGGCACAACTCACCCTGCAAATCCATACGATCCTCAAGGACAGCGGCATGACGCAGGTTGCGATCGCCAAAATTCTCGGCGTGCAGCAGCCTCAGGTCTCCTTGCTGATGCGGAACCGCGCGGGTAATTTTTCCGTCGGACGCCTCATGGAGTTTCTCACGGCTCTGCGGCAAGACGTCGAAATCACCGTCCGGCCCACGCGCAAGGAACATGGCGCACTCTCGGTTGTTTCTGCCTGAACCGATAAGAGACGGCGGTACCACGGGCCGGAATGACCGAAAAGGCCGCAGGGCTCAACCACGGTCGCCCTGCGCTACATAGGCAAAGCAAAGGCAAGAGGCCGGGGCGATATGTGCCGCACCTACGGCGCTGGACATCCTAATGCCTCACATAGCCCCAGCGCTCGCGCGCTGGGCTAACGTCTGGCGCGCCTCCGGCGCTGGGGAGTCCGCGCGGGGTGGGGGGAGGAGGGGGGTACCAGTATCAACCAAAGAGGCCAGAGTGCGCACCAAAGCGGCGTCGAGCCGCCGCACTCCAAACGGGGAACGGCGCGAACCCGGCGCTACATTGACGAAGAGAGATTCCTCACTTCGCAGACTCCGTTCGGAATGACGGAGGGGGGCAGACGAAGCGAAAGGCCGCAGGGCTCAGCCCCAATCGCCCTGCGCTACATTGACGAAGAGAGATCCCTCGTCGCTGCGCTCTTCGGGATGACGACGCTTGAGCGCGTCGTCAGAGCGCGGAGATGAGTTGATCGACGGTGATGTTTGCGTCGCGCAGGATTCTGCGCAGCGTGCCGGAGGCAAGCTCTTTGTGCAGGGGAACCGTGACAGGGTGGCGCTGCGAATCGTCGGGGTGGCGGAGCCGGACGTGACTTCCCCTCTGGCGGGCGGCTACGTAGCCGAACTTTTCAAGGACGCGAATCAGGTCTTCGCCCGAAATAACGGGGAGCTTCGGGCTCGTCGCGTGACGACGACGCTGCCGACCAACAATTCACTGGGGTCCGGGATTTCCTCGCCGCGGCTCTCCATGTCCTCAAGGCACAGCTCAATCGCCTCACGACTATTCGCGAAGGCTTCCGAAACGGACTTGCCCTGCGAGTAGCATCCGGGAATCGAAGGGCAAACGACGACGTAACCGCCGTACTCCTCGTCCGGCTCGAGAAATACCTTGAAGTCGCGCGTGGTCATTGAATTCATCCTAGCCAACCACCGCCCAGAGTACAAGCTTCTTGCAAGGCACTCGGGTGGAGGAACGGGTCTGAAGACCCGCCACTACGGGGCACCGCTGCATGAAGAAGAGAGATCCCTCGTCGCTACACTCCTCGGGATGACCACCCTTGTCGGGTGGTCAGAATGGATACGCGCGCTTGCCCATTTGGATCGTTACCCACTTCACTTCGGTCATCTCCTCGATGGACCAGCGGCCGCCTTCGCGGCCCGCGCCGGAATCCTTCACGCCGCCGAAGGGCGCAACCACTTCATCGTGCACCGTGGGGCCGTTGACATGCACCATGCCCGATTCGAGTTCCATGGCAAAGCGCATGGCGAGTTGCATGTCGTTGGTGAGCACCGCGGACGAAAGACCGTACTTGGAATTGTTGGCCAGCGCCAGCGCGTGATCGGGATCGTTGGCCTTGCTCACCGCCGCCACCGGCCCAAACAACTCGTCGCGGAACGCGGCCATCTCCGGCGTCACGTCGGCAACCACCGTGGGCTGGAAAAAATTCCCCTGATAGGTTCCGCCGCACATCAAGCGCGCGCCGGCGACAACGGCGTCCTTGATTTTTTTGTCAATCATGGGGCACTGCGAGGAGCGAATCAGCGGCCCGATCATCGTGTGCGGATCGCGCGGATCGCCCACTTTCATCGTCTGCGCCTTGGCCGTAAACCGTTTCAGGAATTCCTCGTAAATGGGTGCCTCGACGATGATGCGCGAACCCGCCATGCAAACTTGTCCCTGGTGGATGAACATTCCGAAGCACGCCGTATCCACGGCGTAGTTGATGTCCGCGTCCTTCAGCACGATGAGCGGGCTCTTTCCGCCCATCTCCAGGACAAATTTCTTGCCGCGCTTGGCACACTCCGTGGCGATGATGCGTCCCACGGCCGTGGAACCCGTAAAGGAAATCAGCTTCACGCGCGGATCGTCAAAGAGCACGCGCGCCAGCGTCGCGCCGTCGCCGGGCACCACATTCAACACTCCCGGAGGCAAGCCGGCTCTCTCGAAGATTTCAGCCAGCTTGAGGCCCACGAGCGAAGTTTCTTCGGAGGGCTTCAGGACAAAGGTGTTGCCCGCGGCAAGAGCGAAAGCGATTTTCTTATTCGCCAGGATCACCGGAAAATTAAACGGAGCGATTCCGGCAACCACGCCCAGCGGCCGGCGGATAACCATGGAGATGAGCCCCGGCACGTTGGAGGGAATCACATCGCCGTGAATGCGGCGAGCCTCGCCGGCGATGGACCGCAAATCGTCCGCCGAAATAGCCACTTCCATGTGCGCCTTGCCCACCGTGGAGCCGGCCTCGTCAATCAGCAGGTCCACCATTTCCTGCGTGGCGGCTACGAGTTCATCCGCCGCGCGGCGGAGAATTCTCTCCCGTTCGGCGGGCGGGGTAGCGGCCCAGGCGGTTTTCGCGGCGTCCGCCGCGCTGATGGCCGCGCGCATGTGTTCTTCCTGGGCCATGAAGATTTTCGCGAACGGCCGCTGATTGGCCGGGTTGATGACGTCAGAGAGTGCCGCGGGCGGGATTTCCAGCGTCTTACCGCCAATGTAGGGTGTCGAAAACATGTTGCCTCCTCAATCGGAACGGATTTCTTTTCATCCCCAGACCTGCTTTGCAGTGTCCACGACGAGTTTCAGCTTGGCCCATTGCCTTTCCTCGGTGAGCAGGTTGCCTTCCGCCGTGGAAGCGAACCCGCATTGCGGACTGAGCGCCAGATTTTCCATGGGAACGTACTTTGACGCTTCCGCAATGCGCTGCGCAAGCACGGCGGGGTCTTCCATGCGCGGAACCTTGGAACTGACCAGGCCCAGCACGACGGTCTTGCCTTTGGGGACGAAGCGCAGCGGCTCGAATGTTCCGGACCGCTCGTCGTCGTACTCGAGAAGGAAGCGATCCACGTCGAGCGTGCCGAAGAGTTTCTCCGCGATGGCGTCGTACCCGCCCTCGGCGTACCAATGGCTGCGATTGTTCCCACGGCAGAGATGGATGGCCAGCGTAACGCCCGGGCGCTTCGCGGCCTGGAAGCAAGCGTTGTCCGCCTTCACGGCGTCATCCAGCGCGGCGTCCGGGTCCGTCTTCAATTCCGTGCGAATCCACTCGCGCCACTTGGGATCCATGTAGTAGCTGTAGCGCGGCGCGTCAATTTGGATGTACTTCACGCCTTCGCCGGAGAGCGTGGCCAGGTCGCGCTTCATGATTTCAACGATGGCCCAAAGCAGAGCGGAATGATCTTTGTATACTTTGTCGGTGACGCCGCGCTTGAAGGCGATGGCGGGAAACTGCGTGGCGCTGGGAAGCGTCATCTTGATGGCGGCCTTGCAATTGGCCTTCAAGAAAGGCAGCTCGTGGCCGGTAAGGGGACGCGTCTGGCGCAACGCTTTGGTCACGATGCCGGTCACGCTGCTGACCGGAGCGGCCTTCATTTCTCCAGCCTTCCAGTTTCTGGCCACGGCGTCGCCCATGTCGAAGCCTTCGACGGCATCCGTGAAATCGCTCATGAAATTCCGCCGCCGGAATTCGCCGTCCGTGGCGATCTCAAAACCGAGTTCCTTTTCCTTAGCCAGGACGCGGAGAATATGCTGGTCCTCCAAAAGCCGCAACTGCTCCGGGTTGGACGCCGCCTTGGCTCTGGCGTCCAGCAGTTCCTGTGGCCGCAAAAAACTCCCCACGTGATCCGCCCTGTATTGTGCCGCCATGACGCGCTGCTCCTCTCCCCTGTGAAATCAGTTTCCCGGTGCAATGTTGCCGCAAAACGTTCGAAAGCGTTCGGGCGCATTAATGACCGAGACTTGCCGCGAGCTTATCAGCAATTTCCTTGGCCAGCGCGATCTTTTGCGCCAGCTCTTTTCCGCGAAAACGATGCGTCGGCCCGGCAATGCCCACGGCCGCGAGGATTTTCCCCTCACCGTTGCGAACCGGAGCGGCCACTCCGCTGAGACCGCGTTCCAGTTCCTGATCGTCCATGGCGTAGCCGCGCCTGCGGACCTGCGCGAGATGCGTTTTCAGCTTGGCCAGCCGCGTGATGGTGCGGGATGTGTATGGCGTCAGACCATCGCGTTTGACAATCTCCATCATCTCTCCGCCGGGTAGAAATGCAAGAACGGCCTTGCCGGCCGCCGTGCAATGGGCGGGAAACACCGCGCCCACCGCCGTGCGCACGGTAATGACCGTGTGAGGCGAGTCCACGCGATCCATGCAGATCACCCCTCCGGGGGTAGGCACCGCCAAACTTACTGCTTCGCGCGAGCGCCGCGACATTTCCAGCAACAGGCGATGCGCCTCGCTGCGCAGCGTGCGGGCTTCCAGGGCTTTGATCCCCAGTTGGTGCAGCTTCAGCCCCAGGCGGTACCTCTCGCTCTCTGCGTTCCTTTCGATGAGTTCGAACTTCTCCATCGCGTTCAGCAACCGATAGACGGTGCTTTTGTTCAGGCGCAGCGCGGTAGCAAGCTGCGTCACGCCCGCTTCGGGCGCGGATTGGCCCATGTGAAGAAGGATGCGCAGGGCTTTCTGCAGGGACTTGCTCGATCCAGGACTCTCGTCCTGGGTTCGAACGGCCAGCCGCTCTTGGGGAACCAAATTCACCGGCAAATTGGACCTCCGGAAGAAGGGCCAGCGGCCCGTTCGGTAATCGGCCAGGTGCGAACCTTTCGCTTGACCCGGAGCGCATTGTAGATAGAATTCGCTTCGTGTCAATATGAAATAGCATTTCACAATTTGAAACATCGGACCGAGGTGGGCCATGTTCCTGAAAAACAATTGGTATGCCGTTGCCTGGGATCACGAGATTAAGCGCGCCCCGTTTGCCCGGACGGTGTGCGGCGAACCCCTGGTCCTCTATCGTCAAATCTCCGGAGCGCTGTCCGCCTTTGAAGATAGCTGCCCCCACCGTCTGCTTCCGCTTTCCAAGGGATACCTGAAAGGCGACCATTTGATTTGCCGGTATCACGGCCTGGAATACAACGAATGCGGCGAGTGCGTGTGGATGCCGGGCCAGCCAGGCATTCACAAAGGAACGCAGATCCGCACGTATCCCGTTGCGGAGAAACACCGCTTTGTCTGGGTATGGATTGGGGACCCGGCTCTCGCCGATGCATCCGAGATTCCGGACTTGCCGTGGTGTTCCGACCCGGACTGGATTTTTGATGGCGGCACGTACCACACGAAATGCAACTACGTGCTCTTGGTGGACAATTTGATGGACTTGTCGCATGAGACCTACGTCCATCCGTCCAGCATCGGCCAGCACGAAATTGTGGAGGCCCCGATTAAGACGGAGTCGGACGAGAAGACGGTTACGCTGACGAGGTGGATGTACGGCATCGAACCGCCGCCTTTCTGGGCCGCCAATCTGAAATCCAACGCCAAGTGTGACCGCTGGCAAATCTGTCATTTCTCCTTGCCGGCCAATGTGATGATTGATGTGGGCGTGGCCGTAGCCGGGACCGGCGCGTCGCAGGGCGACCGGTCGAAAGGGGTCACGGGCATGGTCGTCAACGTGATGACTCCCGAGACGGAAACGACCACCTGGTATCACTGGGGCATGGCGCGCAACTTCCAAACGGAGGATCGCGGCCTTACGTTTCGCATTCGAGACGGACAGGCCGCCGTTTTTGCCGAGGATTTGGAGATCCTGGAAGCGCAGCAGCAGAACATACTGCGGCTTCGAGATCGCAAACTTCTGGATCTGAAAATCGATGCGGGCGGTGTCCAGGCGCGCAGAATCATTGAGCGCGAATTGGCGGGTTCCGCTTGAGCTGTCGCGACCCACGCGGAGCCCTAAGCCGGTTGGTCCCTCGCCTGCCAGGGCGGGTGGCGCCGACGTAAGGTGCTAAGGCGAATTTGGGTGCCGCGCACGCCGGTTTTGCGTGTGCGGGTTTCGATTCCACTTCATGTACAACCTAAGTGAGACCGGCAAGCGCCAGGTCCTGGGTGTATAATCACGGTATGGCTAAGGAAGTTATTCATATGTCGGAGGCGGAAGTCGCGAACAACTTCGCTTCGCTGATGGCCCGCGTACGCGCAGGCGCGGAAGTTGTCATCGAAAATGACGCCCGGCCGGTGGCCGTCGTGCGTCCCGCCGAGCCAGTGCGCCGGACCATCTCCGAGTGCATCGCATTGGCAAAGACACACGAGGCAGAGACCGGGAAAGCTCCGGTGCTGGACTCGGACTTTGCCGAAGACGTAGAAGCAGTCCTCAAGAACCGCAAGCCGTGGAACCCGCCCGCGTGGGAGTAATCCTCGACTCCAGCGTCATCATCGCTGCCGAACGCAGAGGGCATACTGTTCTGCAAATTCTCGAGCAAGTGCGTGCCCGTCAGGGCGAGATCGAGATCGGCGTGTCAGTCGTGACCATCGCGGAGTTGATGCACGGAGCTTTTCGCACGAAAACACAAGTACAGCAAGAGCGGCGGCTGGAGTTCATCGAGCGGCTTTGCAGCGACGTGCCGGTGCATCCGGTGACGCTCGACATCGCGCGGCTGGCCGGACGCATCCAGGGCCAACAGGAGGCTAAGGGCATCCAGCTTTCGTTCGAAGATCTGGTGATCGGCGTGACGGCGTTGCAACTCGGTTACACCGTAGCCACGCTGAACGTCCGCGACTTCCAACGGATACCCGACCTCTCGGTCGTACAATTCTAGCCACGGCGCCAGCTACACGGTGGATGCTGCGGGAAAGGCGCACAGAATGAATTCATCCCGCAAAGAACGCGGGGTAGGGCTGAGGGCTGCCCCACTGGGGTGCTCAAAACGGTATTTTTATTGGGGCTTCTTCTCGAGGGCATCCGCGGCCATGTGGAAGCCGGTGTTGGCCGCGGGAACTCCAGCATAGATCGCAGTTTGCAGGAGCACTTCCTTCAAATCCGGCAGCTCCAATTCTTCAGCAAGCCCGGTCGTCAAATGCAGCTTGAATTCCTCCCAGCGACCCAGGGCAGCGGTCATGGCCAGCACCAAGAGGCGCCGGGTTCGAACGTCGAGGCCCGGGCGCGTCCAAATCGTTCCCCAAGCGTAGCGCGTGATCAACTCTTGAAACTCTCGATTCAGGTCGTTGGTGGCGGCGATGGCGCGGTCCACGTGGGCGTCGCCAAGGACCGCGCGGCGGACCTTCATGCCGCGCTCGATCAGGCCGGAGGACGGATCGTTCGCCGGCTGAAGAAACTCTTGCAGTGCCGCATTGAAGGAACGCGGCCGTTCGATGTTCGAAAGATGCGCGGCGGCAAGCTGAAGGCTACTTGCGCCGGGGATTCCGCGGGCCAGCAACTCGCCGTGGCCTTCCCAGGGCGTGGCGACATCACGGCGCCCGGCGATGACCAGCGTGGGAACGGTGATCTTCGATAGTGCCTTCGTGTGATCGAAATCCCGCAGGGCAGCGCAACACCCGGCGTACCCGACAGCGTTCGTGCCGAGCATAACCGACCGTACCGATTCCGCGCGAGGATCGCGGCGGGCCAAGAACTCCGGCGAAAAAAAACGCCCCATCACCATGTCAACGAGGGAGGCCATTCCGCTTTCGCGCACCATGCGCATGCGCGTCTCCCAGTTTTCACGGGGACCGAACTGTGGCGCGGTGTTGGCGAGGACGAGTCCGGTCAGACGATTCGGGGCGTTCACTCCCAACCATTGTCCGATCGCGCCTCCCAGCGAAAGGCCGCAGAATGCGAACTTGGAGATCGCCAGGTGATCGGCAAGGGCGAGAACGTCGCGCCCCAACTGTTCGATCGAGTAATCGCCATCGGGCGCGTCCGAGGCGCCATGACCGCGGATATCGTATCGGAGCACTCGAAAATGGGAGAGCAGGCCGCTGACTTGCGGTTCCCACATGCCGTGGTCCGTGCCGATGGAGTGAGACAGCAGGAGCACGGGCAATCCATCGCTTCCCTCGAGACGGTAATACAACCGGGTGCCGCCAACGCTGACAAATGGCATGGGCTTGCTTCAACCTTCCTGTTTCTTACGATGCAGTCCTGTCGAAGAAACAATTCTCTGACGAAACTTCTCGGCCACGCCGAGGTAAGATTCCGGAGACTGAAGATTCTGTAACGTAGCGGCATCCAGATGCCTGGCGACCTCGGGCATGCCCGCCAACACTTCCGCCAGGTCGCGGCCCGTTTCAACGGCTTGGCGTGCCGCTTTTTCCAGAAGTTTGTGCGCGGCGTCGCGGCCCAGCTTTTCGCCCAGCAGCATCATGGCGCGCTCGGCGAAAATGGTGCCGCGAGTGGCGGCGATGTTGGCGCGCATGCGCTCCGGATAAACCGTAAGTCCCTCCGCCACGTCCGCCATGCAGGCAATCGCCAGGCCCGCCGCCTGGACCACAGCGGCAACCGTGGGCCATTCCGCCTGCCATCCGCCCAGAGCGCGTTCGTGCTCCTGGACCATTGAAGAGAGGAAAGAACTGACCAGGCCGGGAACGCGATGGGCCGCCGCAAGCGTCAACGCGCAGCCAACGGGATTGCGTTTTTGCGGCATGGTGGAAGAGCCGCCACGCCCGACGACACTGGGTTCCGCCGCTTCCCCGACTTCGCTCTGTGCGAGCAGAGCGATATCGCGGGCCATCTTCCCGAGGGAGCCGGTCAACACGCCCAGCGCGGAAAGAAGCGAAGCCAGGCGGTCGCGATGGGCATGCCACGGCGCGTCGGGGTAGCCCAGACCCAGCTCTGCGGCAAGCGCTTGCCCTACCGCCAGTCCTTGTTCGCCCAGCGCCGCGAGCGTGCCCGTCGCTCCCCCGAACTGCACGACAAGCGTTTCCGCGAAGCCGGCGTCCAGCCGCGCGCGGTTCCGGTGTACTGCGCCCAGCCAACCGGCAGCCTTGAGGCCAAACGTAACCGGAGGCGCGGCTTGCAGGATCGAACGGCCCAGCATCACGGTGCGCGCGTGCTGTTCGGAGAGCCGTAAAAGAGCGGCCTCCAGCCGGGCAAGGTCAGTGTCCAGAATCTGCTTGGCGCGGCGAAGAAGAAGAACAAGTGCGGTGTCGGCCACATCCTGGCTGGTTGCGCCCCAGTGGACAAAACCCGCGGCGGCCGGATCCTTCGCGCGCACCAGTTCCGTGAGCGCCTTGACGAGCGGAATCGTCGGGGTGCCTGCCGCCAAAGCGCCGTCCGTCAGCGCCGCGATTTCGAAGGAATCGGGCTTGGCGGCTCCCTCGATCGGGGAGGCTGCGGCTTGCGGGATGACGCCGAGCCGCGCTTCGCATCGCGCCAAGGCGACTTCGAAGGCCAGCATGGCCTCCAGCACGGAACAGTCGGAGAACAAATCGGCCAGCGGGCGCGTGGTTGCCAGACTTTCGATTAGTCTCACGGACATCCGTTCCCCTTCTCTCTGCGAAGCATTCTAGACCATGCCATTGCAAGCGGGAGCAAAACAATTCATCTTGCCCCGCTCTAGAACGGATCGAATGGGAGGCCCACATAATTTTCCGCCAGACTCTGTGAGGCTGCACGGGAACTGGTCACATAATCCAGTTCCGCCAATTGGCGGCGATGGTCGAAACTGTTCTCGTCGTGGAAGCGATGAAGGAGCGATGTCATCCACCACGAGAATCGCTGCGCCTTCCAGACGCGGCGCAGGCAAATCTCGGAATAGCGGTCGAGGAGCGACTTGCTTCCTGATTTGTAGAATTCAGCCAGCGCGCGAGCCAGCACGCGCACATCCGCCGCGGCGAGATTGAGGCCCTTGGCCCCTGTCGGCGGCACAATGTGCGCCGAATCGCCCGCCAGAAAGAGCCGGCCGAACCGCATGGGTTCGGCTACGAAACTGCGCATGCCCGTGATTCCCTTTTGCAAGACCGGCCCGCGAGTCAATTCCCAATCCTCCACGCCCAGCCGCGTTTCCAGCTCTTCCCAGATTCTCTGGTCCGGCCACTCCGCGAGATTCTCTTCCGGCGCGCATTGCAGATACAAGCGGCTGATCGAAGGGGAGCGCATGCTCAGCAGCGCAAAGCCGCGGTCGTGGTGCGCGTAGATGAGTTCCTCGGAAGACGGTGGGGCTTCGGCGAGAATGCCAAGCCATGCGAATGGATAGCTGCGTTCGTAAACGGTCAAGACGCTGTCCGGGATGCTCGGGCGGGAAATACCGTGAAATCCATCGCAGCCGGCGATGAAGTCGCAGGCCAATTCATTCGAATGTCCATCCTGGCGATAGGAAATCTTCGGGTTCTTGCCGTCGGCCTCGTGGATTTCAAGAGCTTCGGCCTCAAAGACAATCGCTCCACCGGCGGCGAGCCTTGCATTGGTCAGGTCCTTCACCAACTCGTTCTGTCCGTAAACGGTGATGGCGCGGCCGGTCAGCGCCTTAAAGTCGATTCGATGACGAGCGCCCAGGAAGCCCAGATGGATGCCCTCATGCACAAGGCCTTCGCGCTTCAGGCGTTCACCAAGACCCAGTTCGCACACCATTTCCACGGTGCCCTGCTCGAGAACTCCGGCGCGGACGCGTTCTTCGACGTGAGTGCGGCCGTACTTTTCGAGTACGACGCACTCAATTCCGTCACGGTACAAGAGGTGAGAAAGAATCAGCCCTGCCGGCCCCGCTCCGATGATTCCGACTTGCGTGCGCATGGTGCTCCAAGTAACACGAAACGGGGGTGTTTGGCAAAACAGGAAACGAGGAACGACGCCGCGAGACCCTACTCCAGCAGCCTGCTAAGTCTTGCCTTGGCGCAATCCGAAGAGCCGCGCTGCATTTTCTTTCAGAATAAGCGGCCGAACCTCGTCCTTGATTGAAATTTTCTCGAAATCCGCGAGCCAGCGGTCCGGCGCGAGCATCGGGTAATCGGAGCCGAACAATACTTTGTTCTTCAAGAGAGTGTTTGCATACTGCACCAAAGTAGGCGAGAAATACTTCGGCGACCAGCCGGAAAGGTCGATGTACACCTGCGGCTTGTGCAGGGCAATCGAAATCGCTTCATCCTGCCAGGGAAACGAGGGGTGGGCCATGATGATGGGCATATCTGGAAAATCCACGGCGACATCGTCAATCGGCATGGGATTGCCATACTTCAGGCGGACACCGCCGCCACCCGGCATGCCAGAGCCGATCCCGCTATGGCCGGTGTGGAAGATCACCGGCAGGCGCGCTTCGGCGAAGAGTTCATAGAGGGGATAGGCGATGCGGTCGCTGGGCGAAAACTGTTGAATGGGCGGGTGCAACTTGAGTCCGTGAATTTTGCCCGTTGCAAGCAACCGCCGGGCTTCCTCGACGCCCTGTTTGCCGCGATGCGGGTTGATGCTGGCAAAAGCGATGGCGATGTCCGAATTCTCGGATGCAAATTCAATGACGCTGTCGTTCGAGACCAGCGGCCTGCCAGTGAGAGTTTCGTCAACGGGGAAAACCACGCAGCCGATTTTGCGCGAGCGATAGTATTCGGCCAGGGCACGGCGGTCGTGGCGTACGCCGCTCTCCCCAAAATACTTTTTCGCCGCCTGTTCCGCCGCGGAATCTTCACCGCCATGCTCGATGTGGACATGAACGTCGAACGCGACAATCGAGTCCATATCAATGAACGCCGCGCTGGTCATTTGTTCCCTTCTATTTTCTTTCTCATATAAGCGGCGCTTGGCTCCGCGGTCCGCCGAGGCAAAGCCCCCGTTGCGGTGCACAAGGCCAGTTCGAGCTGCTGACTCGATCGAGTCCTTATATCACGACACACAAGAGTAAGTGGCGCGCCCGGGGAGATGCGAACTCCCGACCCTCTGCTTAGAAGGCAGACGCTCTCTCCAACTGAGCTACGGGCGCGCTGCCAACTATGATTCTAAAGCATTTACGACCCGCATCAACAGCGTTGCGCACGGATTGACCCTCTGCCGAAGGAACAGACGCTCCCTCCAACGGAGCGACGGAGGGATCCTTGCCCACTGTTTGATTCCACTAAAGTTGCCGAACCAATTCGACATCCGATGCTTCCGAAATGTGGGAGCAGCATGGAGCAATTGGAACGGGCGGGGCGGTAAAACCGGCGCCCATTGACTCCGCTTCGGCAAAACGAAGGTCGGGTTCCAAATCCAAACGAGAATAAGTCACCGACATCGTCTTGGGCGCGTGCCCCTTGCTTAGTGCTTTGTCCGCCACGGCATCAGTAAAATGCGTCGTCTAAAGGATAAGGATTGGATGATCTGAAAGTCGGATCACCCGCTGCGCTCGTCGTACAGCTTCTCTCCGAGCCGCCCGACAGCGAGCAGGATCCCGTGCAGGAGAGCTTGCGGCCGGGGTGGACATCCGGGAATGTAAACGTCGACGGGCACTACGTTGTCGACGCCTCCCAGAGAGGCGTAGTTCTTGCCAAAGATGCCGCCACTGATGCCGCAGGCGCCAACTGCAACCACGAGTCGCGGTTCTGGCATAGCTTGGTAGGTCTTCAGTAGGGCGAGTTCCATATTCCGGGTGACAGGCCCGGTGACTAGGAGCATGTCGGCGTGACGCGGTGAGGCAACGAAGTGCATGCCGAAGCGTTCAATATCGTAGACAGGATTGTTTAGAGCAACGATTTCGAGTTCGCATCCATTGCATGAACCCGCATCCACCTCCCGGATGGCGAGGGAGCGCTTCAGGATTTTCTGAATTGTTTCGCGCGCTTTCTGTCCAATCCTTTCGATGTCCGCTTCGACATTTCCGGAACCTCGATGCACCGCACGCAACTCGCGATGAGTGCGGTCGGTGTTCAGAGTATATTCTGCGGTAAAGATCAGGCTACGGCGGTCCGCAGTTGCCAGTTCAAAATCTTGAGTGATCCGCACCGCGTGATCGGACGACGCTTCCGCGCATAGGCCGCAGAAGACACACAGGCCATAATCGACGGTGACTCGCCGCGAGTCGCGCTCATCGCAAACGGAAATCGCTCCAGTTGGGCAGACTTGTGCAGCTGGCCGCGCATCCGTCCATTTTTCGAAGTTGAAGATCGGCCGCCCGCGAAAGCGCTCGGAGATTTGAGCCGGTTCGCCGGGATACTTCGTTGTCACAATGCCGGTCGCGATCGTTCTTTGGAGGATCTTGAACATGGGCTAGCGATCTGTTCCGGAGTATGAAAGATTGAAACTCTTGTTGATGACCGGGAAATCGGCAATGATGTTTCCTTGGACTGCCTCGACCAGGGCCGGCCAGTTATTGAGGGATGGATCCTTGATCTTGCAGCGTTCGAGGTGATTGTCAGTGCCCGTGCGAATCCAATGGATGATCTCTCCACGCCATCCCTCAACGGCGCTCAGCGCACAGCGGTCGGGCGGGATGGCGGGCACGGGTGCGCAGAACTCTCCTTGTAAACCATCTTCACTGGCGCTCCGGATGATGCAAAGAGATTCGTTCACTTCGTCGATCCGAACCAACATTCTGTGCAAGACGTCACCCACCTGATAAACCGGCACGCGGAAGGAGTAGCGGCCATAGGCCGCATAAGGATGATCGCGCCGAACGTCCACATCCATCCCTGAGGCGCGTCCAGCCACACCAACGATTCCCAAACCATTTGCCTTTTCGGGGCGGAGCACTCCGGTCTGTTCCAAACGATCGCGCGTGGATTCCGAGGAGTCAAGCAGAGTGACTAGATCCTGAAATTCACTGTCGAACGCATTGATTGCAGTACGGAGCGAGACCAGTTGCACAAAATCCCAGGCCCTGCGCACGCCGCCGACGCAGACCATGCCCCGCAAGAAGCGATTGCCAGTCAACTGTTCGTTTAGGCTGACCAACATCTCCTTCAACCGGCTGGCATGCGCATTGGCAACGACAAAGCCGACATCCGTCGCAATCGCCCCGATGTCTGCAACATGATTGCAAATTCGTTCGAGCTCCAGGAGGATGGTCCGCATAATCAAAG
>JBGPGF010000047.1:0-16974 GCA_041483755.1 Terriglobia bacterium
AGATGCGATAGGCCAGGCGAATTGTATCCGGCACGCTCGCGACGGACTCCCCCTTGCCGTCGCCGTTCGGCTTTGGCGCGGTGCTTCCGCCCGGTGTCTCCGCCTGCGGAACCTTCTCTGCCGTGCTTTGGAAGCGGGCTTCGGGGTAGCCTTCGTTGAAATAGAGCGCCAGAATATTGTCACGGTCCGCGGCGACGTTGGAGTCGGAGTAGGGCTGGCCGGGAATCGAGCCGACCACATTGCGGAGTTCCTCATCGCTGAAGGCATGGTTGCCTTCCATCGTGAGAGACGCGACACGGGTCTGCCTTCCCTCCTGGACGACGAAGCGAATGAAAACATCGTCTTCCTTCCCTTTGTAGTCGTCGAGAATTTCCGCGTTCACTTTTGCGTCCAGAAAACCGTTCGCCTCGTAAACAGCCCTCATGGATTCCGCGTCGCCATCCGCCAGCCGGCGGCTAAAGCGTCCACGAGATGCGAAGGCGGCCCGGATGATCTTCAGGCGGCTGTGGAGAAGCAGATCATTGAAATAGTGGTTGCCGGTGATTTCCATGCCGACCAGCCTATGGCGCTCGCCGCGCTTCACGGCGTAGGTAATGATTTCCTTTGTGCTGGTTGCACCGCTCTTTGCCTTTTCCTCACCGGTTTCCTTCGCGTAGCCGACATCGGCATCGAAGTACCCTTCGCGCTCGAGCCGCTCCAGAATATTGCGCTGGCCTTCCTCGAGCAGGTCCTCATCCACGGCGCCTTCCTGATAAATGGGCACCAGCTTTTTCAATGTGCGCTGGGAAAGCTTTGCCCCGGTCACGGCGATCTCCACAAGCGGTCCTTCGCTGATTTCAAGACGGATGGGAACGGTGTTCCGGACGGCATCGTAATCGCCGCGGCGGACGACCGCGCGCGCGCTCAGGTGGCCCTTCTTCACCAGGAACTTGCGAATGCGCTCGCTGCCTCGCTGCAGCCGCGCGGCGTTGATCTCTCCTCCGGTTTTCACGCCGAAGCGGCCGAGCAGGTCCGCGTCGGCGAATTCCGTTTCGTTCGTCAGCCGGATCTCACCCGCGCGGGCACGCGGGCCGGGCGCGATATGGACCAGGATATCCATCTGATGCGTTTGGGGGTACGGGTTCGCTTTCGCGGATACCGTGGCGGTATAAAACCCGTTTTCGTGAAGCGTCTCTTCCAGCCTGCCCAGCGCTTCGTCCAACGCATCTTTGCGGTAGATTTGCCCCAGGTTGATCTGCATCGCGGCGGCGGCTGTGGCCTCGCTCGGCGGCGTCACGAGCCCCTCGAACAGGATCTGATTGAAGAAAAAGTTTTCGCGCACGACGAAATCGAGCCGCAGGCCGCCCGGAACCGGCACGATCACCGCTTCGATATCGGCGTAGTTGCCCGAGCGGTAAAGTTTTCGCAAGCTTTCCCGGAGTTCGCCGGTGTCCAGGGGCTTCCCAAGTGAGACCGCCAGCCCTGACGGGGATTCGGCCAGGACACGACCCTCTGCCGTGACGATCCGGGCGAAGTTGACCGGGGTGGATTCTTCCGCGGGAGCGTCCGAGGGCGCGGCGGCTGCTCCCACGGACTGCGCGCGCAGCTCGGCGCCGCATCCCAGAGTAACCGCCAGCCAGAGCAGGGCCGCGCCCTTCTTGAATAAGTCAAAACTCATCTCTTCCTTCGTTCAGACGAAGGTTAGCACAGCGGCGTTGCCCCCTCCCGCGCCTTTGGCGCTATTATGACCAGAGGCAAACGCCGCCGCGCTTGGCGAGGTCGCACGGGCCGTGGACGACAAACTCAAGGAAAAATACTCGCGGCAGATTCTTTTCGCCGGCATCGGTGAAGAGGGCCAGCGCCGCCTGCTCGGTTCGAGCGCAGTGATCGTTGGTTGCGGTGCGATCGGCGCGGCAGTGGCCAACCTGCTCACACGCGCGGGTGTGGGGCGGCTGCGCGTCGTGGACCGCGACTTTGTCGAACCTTCCAACCTTCAGCGCCAGACCCTCTTTGATGAGGCCGACGCGCGGGAGGCTCTCCCCAAAGCCGTAGCGGCGGAGCGCAAGCTCCGCGCCATCAATTCGAGCGTCGCGGTCGAAGGCATCGTTGCGGACCTTCGTCCGGGCAACGCGGCCGAACTTCTCGGCGGCTTTGACGTGATTCTCGATGGCACGGACAATTTCGAGACGCGATTTCTCATCAATGACTTCGCGGTTCAGCAAGGCCGGCCTTGGATTTATGCCGCAGCCGTGGCCAGTTACGGAGTTACGCTGGCGATCCGCCCGGGTTTGACGGCTTGCCTGGCGTGTCTGCTGGATGACGGCGACCCGGGGCTTGCGGAGACCTGCGACACTGTGGGCGTGCTCGGCCCGGTGGTGAATCTCATCGCTTCTCTCGAGCTTGCCGAAGCCATGAAGATCCTTGCGGGGCGCGAAGAAGTCCTTCATGGACGGCTGCTCTCCTGCGACGTTTGGAGCGGGCGGATGCAATCGCTCCGCGTTGCGCGCAACCCGGCCTGTTCCGTATGTGCGCGGCGCGAGTTTCGCCATCTGCGGGGCGAAGCCCAGCCGCACCTCACCCTCTGTGGTCGCGATTCGGTGCAGATCCACGAGCGCAACCGCCATCTGGATCTAACCGCGCTCGGAAGCCGCATCGGCTCCTCCGCTTCCGACGTGCGTAACAACGAGTTTCTGCTGCGCTTCCGCGTGGCTCCCTACGAAGTGACGGTTTTTACCGACGGCCGCGCCATCGTCAAGGGCACGCGCGATCCCGCCGTCGCCCGCTCGCTCTACGCTCGCTATATCGGTTCTTGAAATTTGCGGTGTGGGCCGGATACTCAGCGCGTTGCGCCCGTGCGGCCGAAAGAAGAACGCATCGCGGCGCGGTCGAGATTTTCGCGCAGGTTCATCAACGTCAAGAACGTGCTCAGGATGCGCGCTTTCAGGTCGTCGGTCAGGTGCAGCCCGCTGGTGGCCACGCGCGCCAGGCGCTCGCCATTCTCGGTGATGCTCTTCATGATCTCCCGCTGGCGTTCGTGCGGCGCGTTGCCCAGGACGGTTTCGCGGCGCATCTCCGCGCAGGCCTGCTCCACCGAAAGCGTAAAGTGCAGGACGCAGAGTCCCTGCTCTTCGAGCGCGCCGGGCGCGTTCTGCTTGCATCCCGCCGTTTTGCAGGTCGTAGGCATTGAATTAGCCGCGTTGTTGATAGGTTACATTCCCGGCGGAGAAAATCCAGTGTCCGCTGCGGGCATGCCGCGAATCCGCCATCGGGGAACGGGCGCACCCCCGGGACGTTCCGGCGCCGCGCCGCGAAAAGAGATTGACACGCGGGCCGAAAGTCTTGTATAAATATACAGATAGCTGCATATTCAGAAAGAGCCCCATGGTGGCAGGGAAAAAATTTCGGCAGGGACAGATTCTCCGGCTCATTTCGAGCGAACGGATTGGGAGCCAGCACGATTTGCGGCGGCGGCTCGCGCAGCAGAAGCTCCGCGTGACCCAGGCGACGCTTTCGCGCGACCTGCAGGAGCTGCAACTCATAAAAACTTCGGAGGGTTACAAGCCGGCGGCGGTTCCGCCCGAGGAAAACATATCGCTCCCGCCGCTGACGCGCGCGCTGCGGGAATTCCTGGTGGACATTCGCCCGGCGGAAAACATTCTTGTCCTGAAAACGCCCCCGGGCGGGGCGCAGGCCCTGGCCGCGGCCGTGGACGGCGCAAAGTATCCCGAGGTGGCGGGAACCATCGCCGGTGACGACACCGTTCTGGTCATCACTCCGCGGCGCAAATCGCGCCAAACCCTTCAGAGCCGGATTGAGGCGCTGCTGAAATGAGAAATCCGGGCAGTGTCGCGGTCGTTGGTGTGTCGGGCTACACGGGCATCGAGCTTGCGGGAATCCTTCTGCGCCATCCGGCCGTGCAGAAGCCGGTCTTTTATATGCGCAATGACAATGGCGCGAAGTGCCTCGGCGAAGTCTTCCCGCAGTTTCGCGGCCGTGGCGAAGCGCCCGTGCGCCCGCTCTCCGTGGACGCCATTGTGGAGAGCGACGCCGGCGTGGCGTTCCTGGCCACGCCGCACGAGGCTTCGGCGAAACTGGCGCCGCCGCTGGTCGAAGCAGGCTTGCGCGTGGTGGATTTGAGCGGAGCGTTCCGCTTCCGTTCGGGCGATACCTTCTCCTCTTGGTACAGCCTTCCGGCTCCGCCCGCCGCGTGGCTCGATTCCGCCGTTTACGGCCTGCCCGAACTGTATGCCGATTCGCTTGTGAACGCGAAACTCGTCGCCAATCCCGGTTGCTACGCCACGTCCGTGATTCTGGCGCTGCGCCCTTTCGCCGAAGCCGGCTGGATCGCCTCCGGCCGCGGCGTGATTTGCGACTGCAAGTCCGGCGCGAGCGGAGCAGGCAAGGACCCTCGGCGCGACCTGCAGTTCGTCGAGGTGGACGAAAACTTCCGTGCCTACGGGCTCTTCTCGCACCGGCACACACCGGAAATTCTCGAGCACACGGGCCTTCCCGGCAGTCAGGTCATTTTTTCCACGCATCTTTTGCCGGTCGCTCGCGGAATTCTCTCGACGATCTACGTTTGGCTCGGCGCGCCGCGGACAGCAGGGGACGTGGAATCCCTGCTTCGGCGGTCCTATGCCGGACGGCCCATGGTGCGCATCTGGCCCGCGGGACAATTGCCGGAGTTGCAGCACGTTACGCACACGAATTTCTGCGACATCGGCTTCGCGCTGGATGCCGCGGGAGAACGGCTGATCCTGGTTTCGTGCCTGGACAATCTGGGCAAGGGCGCTGCGGGACAAGCCGTGCAGAATTTTAACCTCATGCTCGGACTAAAGGAGACAACAGCAATTCAATGAGAATCGTGATCAAGTTCGCTGGTGCATTACTGGAAGACCCCGAAGCGGTGAGCGCGCTTTCGCGCCAGGTGGCGGAGCTCGCGCGCGAGGGGCACGAAATTCTCGCCGTGCACGGCGGCGGACGGATTTTCACCGCCACGCTGCAGAAAATGGGCATCGAGAGCCGCTTCGTCGCCGGCCTGCGCGTCACTGACCGCGAAACGCGCGACGTGGCTGTGATGGTCTTCGCCGGGCTGCTCAACAAGCGCCTGGCGGCGGCCATTTCCGCCGAGGGTCAGCCCGCGGTCGGAATCTCCGCGGCGGACGCCGAATGCTTCCGCGCCGATCCGCTCATCTTTAACGAAGTCCCAGGCGGACTGGGTTTTGTCGGCTACATCACCGGGGTGAACACCAAGTTCCTCGAATCTTTGTGGAGAGAAGGACTTCTGCCCGTGGCGCCTTCGCTCGGATTGGGCGCCGACGGCGAACTCTACAACGTCAACGCCGATCACATGGCGGCCGCCTGCGCCGAGTTTCTCCATGCTGACCGGCTGATCTACTTGACCGATGTGGCCGGCGTGCTCCATGGCGAGAAAATTCTCCCCGCGATTGCCTGCGAGGAGATCGGCGGGCTGGTGCAAAGCCGCGTCGTCTCCGGCGGAATGATACTGAAGCTGGAGGCCGCGAAGCGCGCGCTGGAAGGCGGCGTCGGCGGCGTTCGCATCCTCGGCGGAATCGCACCGGACGCCCTCGTCAATGCCGCCCGCGCGGCGCAGACCACCATCAATGGCCATGGGAACAGTGCGGGCAAGGATCACACCGCGCTCGGCACGCTCGTGACGCGCGAGCGGGCGTACGTGCCGCACACCGCCCTGGCGACGGCCTAGGGCGTGCGGAGATTACCGACGATGCCAGCGACCAGGAAGTCGAAGGGCAAGCCTTCTCAAGCGCCAGGGGCCGGCGCCGCGCTGCGCGATGCCGAGCAGTTTCTGTTGCCCACCTACAAACGCCCGTCCGTTGTGTTCACGCACGGGCGGGGCGGCTACGTCTTTGACGCCCGCGGGAAAAAGTATCTCGATTTTCTTGGCGGCATCGCCGTCAACGCTTTGGGCCACGCGCATCCGCGGATTGTGCGCGTGATCCGCCGCGAAGCGGCGCGCGCGATTCATCTCTCCAATCTTTACCACCATGCCTTCCAAGGCCCGCTGGCGCGCAAGCTCGCCCAGTGGTCCGGCATGCAGCGCGTGTTCTTCACCAACAGCGGCGCGGAAGCGGTCGAAGGCGCGCTCAAGCTCGCGCGCATTGCCGCACGGAAGACTCCGGCAGACGCGGCCAAATTCCGTATCCTGGCGCTCGAAGACTCTTTTCATGGCCGCACCTTCGGCGCGCTCTCCGTCACCGCCACGGAAAAATACCGCGCGCCGTTTGCCCCGCTTGTTCCCGGCGTCGAATTTGTCCGCGTGAACGACGTGGCCGATCTGGAAGCCAAGTGCGACGCCACGGTCTGCGCCATCCTGCTCGAAACGATTCAGGGTGAAGGCGGGATCCATCCCCTCAGCGAAGCTTTCTGGAACCGCGCGCGGGCGCTGGCCACGCAATACGGCGCGCTGCTCATCGCCGATGAAATTCAGTGCGGCCTCGGCCGCACCGGGCGGTACTTCGCGTATCAAAAGTTTTCAGCCAAACCGGACGTCGTCCTCGTGGCCAAGCCGCTGGCGGGCGGCTTGCCGCTGGGCGCGATCCTCACCACGAACGAAGTCGCCCGCGCGATCAGCCCCGGCCTTCATGGCACCACGTTCGGCGGCGGGCCGCTGGCCTGCGCCACCGCGCTCGAATTCCTGCGCATCATCGAGGACGAAAAACTTTTGGAGAACATCCGCGCCCGCGGGGCAGAGCTTCGTGAAGGCCTTGCCGGGCTCGCCGCCAAATTCCCGTTCATCCAGGAGATCCGCGGCGAAGGCTTGATTCTGGGCATGGAGCTGAGCGTGGAGGGCGGGCCGTACGTCACGGAGGCCATGCGCCGCGGCCTGCTCATCAACTGCACGCACGATTTCACCTTGCGCCTGCTGCCGCCTTTCAACGTGACGCGTGCGCAGGTGAAAGAATTTCTCCGTCTTCTTGCGACGATTCTTGCCAAGACTCCGCGCGTGGTTCCCGAGGCCCAGCAGGCCCCGCACAGCGAGGGTTCCGCGCGGTTGGCCCGCGCGGCGGTGAGGTGAACATGACCGCTAGCACCATAACGGCGCACACCCTTTCAGGGAAAGACTTGCTCACGGGAAAGGAATGGACACCCGCGCATTTGCGCGACCTCCTCCAGCTCACCGCGGAGATCAAGGCGCACCCGGAACGCTTTGCGGAATGGCTCCGCGGCAAGTGTTTTGCCCTAATTTTCGAGAAACCGTCGCTCCGCACGCGCGTCACGTTTGAGGTGGGCATCAAGAGCATGGGCGGCTCGACCATATTTCTCGATCACACGCAGGCAGGCCGGCTCGGCGAACGCGAATCCATTCGTGATGTCGCGCGGAATCTGGATGGTTGGGTGCAGGGCATCGTCGCGCGCGTGTATGACCAGACCGTGCTCGAGGAACTGGCGGCCAACGCCAGGATTCCCGTTATCAACGCGCTCTCCGACCGCTTTCACCCCTGCCAGGCGCTGGCGGACTACTTCACGATTGAAGAGAAGTTTGGCTCGGCCGCGGGCTTCACACTGGCCTACGTCGGCGATGGCAATAACGTCTGCAGCTCGCTCCTCCATCTGGGGGCGCGGTTGGGGGCGCATCTGCGCATCGCCACGCCGCCTGGTTACGTTCCGGCGAAGGATGTGCTGGCGGACGCCCGCAAAGTGGCGCGGGAGACCGGCGCACAAATCGAACTTTTCACCGACGCCGCCGAAGCTGTCGCTGGCGCGCGGGCCGTCTACACCGATGCATGGACCAGCATGGGCTTCGAGGAAGAAGCCGCCGTGCGCGAAGCGGCTTTTCAGTCCTACCAAGTGGACAGGAAACTGATGAAGCAGGCCGCGCCGGGCGCCGTATTCATGCACTGCCTCCCGGCGCACCGCGGCCAGGAAGTCACGGCTGAAGTTCTCGACGGGCCGCAGTCTGTCGTGCTGGACCAGTCGGAAAACCGCATGTACACGCAGAAGGCGATCATGTACCGCCTGTACCGATGACCTCATCTTGCAAAGCATCGCGCAGTCGAATTTCACACCAGGAAAAAATGCGGAAGCGGCTCCAGATGATATTCTTTCGAGCGCGAAAAACGCTCTGACTTGCGAGAACAGCAGAACCAATAGGAAGAACAAGAGAGGACCCGTGAGCACCGTCAAGAAAGTAGTTCTGGCATATTCGGGGGGCTTGGACACCTCCATCATCATTCCGTGGCTCAAGGAGACGTACGGCTGCGAAATCATCGCCATGATCGGCGATGTGGGCCAGCAGGAAGACCTGGAAGCGGCGCGCAAGAAAGCGCTGGCGACCGGAGCCTCGACCGCATGCGTCGAAGATCTTCGCGAAGAGTTTGTCCGCGATTACATCTGGCCGACGCTGCGGTCCGGCGCGGTGTACGAGCACAAGTACCTGCTCGGCACCTCCATGGCGCGTCCCGTGCTGGCCAAGCGCCAGGCCGAACTCGCACTCGAGCTCGGCGCGGACGGCCTCTCGCATGGCTGCACGGGCAAGGGCAACGATCAGGTGCGCTTCGAGCTGGCCTACAAAGCCATCGCGCCCAATGTGAAAATCATCGCGCCGTGGCGCGAATGGAGCATTGATTCACGCGAGGACGCCATCGCCTATGCCCAAGCGCACAACGTTCCCGTCGAGCAATCGAAGA
This sequence comes from Terriglobia bacterium, assembly GCA_041483755.1. GTDB lineage: Bacteria > Acidobacteriota > Terriglobia > Acidiferrales > UBA7541 > Acidiferrum. The sequence continues at coordinate 8,649 of JBGPGF010000047.1, forward strand.
AGAACATTTACAGCCGCGACCGCAACATCTGGCACCTGAGCCACGAGGGCGGCGAGCTGGAAGATCCCGCCAAAGCGCCGAACGAGGCCATGTGGCAATGGATCGTTTCACCGGAAGCCGCGCCGGACAAGGCCGAGGAAGTCGAGATCGGCTTCGAGGCGGGCACGCCGGTTTCGGTCAACGGGGCAAAGCTTGGCGCCGTGGACCTTCTGAACAAACTCAATGAAATCGCCGCGAAGCACGGCATCGGACGGATTGACCTGGTCGAGAATCGTCTGGTCGGCATGAAATCCCGCGGCGCGTACGAAACACCCGGCGGCACGCTGCTCGTCACCGCGCATCGCGAACTCGAAGCGCTCACCGTGGACCGCGAGACCGCGCATTTTTCGCAGGGCCTATCCTTGCGCTACGCCGAACTCGTTTACTACGGTTTGTGGTTCACGCCGCTGCGCGAGGCCCTGGATGCTTTTTTCACCAGGACGCAGCAGCGCGTTACCGGCTCGGTTCGCCTGCGCCTGTGGAAGGGCACGCTCCAGGTCATGAGCCGCGTTTCCCCTTTCTCTCTCTATAGCGCGGACCTGGCCAGCTTCACCATGGGCCGCTACAACCCGAAGGATGCCGAGGGCTTTATCAATCTCTTCGCGCTGCCCGTAACCGTGCGTCCCAAGGCCAAGGCAGAAGGCGGCAAGTGACATCGGAACCATAATGACCGACCGCAAGGACGACAAACTCTGGGGAGGGCGCTTCGACCGCGCGCCGGACCGCGCCTTCGACGTGTTCCAGCGCTCGTTTGCGTTTGACCACCGCCTGCTTCCCTACGAGCTGGCTGTCAATCGCGCGTGGTCGAAGGCCCTTGCGCACGCCGATCTCATCACCGCCGAGGAAATGAACCAGATTCTTGCGGCGCTGGACGGCATCGAAAAGCGCATCAAAGACGATCCCACGTGGGTAGCGCAGTCCGAAGCCGAGGACCTGCACCACTTTGTGGAGAAGGCTCTCGTCGCGGAGATTGGCGCTCCGGGCTGGAAGGTTCACACCGGCCGAAGCCGCAACGAGCTAATCGCCGCCGACTTTCGCCTGTTCGTCAAGGACGCCGCCGCGGAAACCGAACGCTGCGCTACCGCGCTCATCGAATCGCTCGCCGCGCAGGCGGAAAAACATCTCGGCGTTCCCATGGCGGGGATGACGCATCTCCAGCGCGCCCAGCCCATCTTGCTCTCGCATTTTCTCCTCGCGCATGCGGAGGCGCTTCTCCGCGACGTCACCCGACTGCGCGCCGCGGCGGCCAGCGCGGATGCATGTCCGCTGGGCTCGGGAGCACTAGCCGGCTGCTCGTTCTCGCTCGACCGGCAAGCCCTGGCCCGCGAACTGGGCTTTTCCCGCATCACCGCCAACAGCCTTGACGCCGTCAGCGACCGCGACTTCGCGCTCGATTATCTCTTCGCGCTCACCGGCATTGCCACGCATCTCTCTCGCCTCGCCGAGGATTTCGTGCTCTTCGCCTCGCAGGAGTTTGGCTATGCCATTCTCCCCGACGAATACGCCACGGGCAGCAGCCTGATGCCCCAGAAGAAAAATCCCGACGCCTGGGAATTGATTCGCGGCAAAACCGGCCGCATCCACGGCGCGCTCGTGAGCCTGCTCACCACGCTCAAGGGTTTGCCGACCAGCTACCAGCGCGACCTGCAGGAAGACAAAGAACCCGTTTTCACGGCGCACGACCAGGTGACGGCGATGCTGGCGATCGCCGCCGGGGCCGTGGCGAAAACCGAGTTTGACGCCGGCCGTCTCCGCTGCGCTGCTTCCGATCCGGCGCTGCTCACCACCGAGCTTGCCGACGCGCTGGTTCGCCGCGGCCTCCCCTTTCGCCGCGCCCACGATCTCGCCGGACAAATCTTCCGCGAGGCGGAACGCCAGAAGCGCCCCTGGACCGAATTGCCGCTCGCCGAAATGCAAAAGATCGCAACGGAGTTGGACGCCGCAGCGCTCGGCGAAATCTCGCTCGAATCCGCGCTGACCCGCAAGAATCTTCCCGGCGGCACGGCTCCCGAGGCGGTCAAGCGCGCTATTGCCGAATTGCGGCAGAAGCTTGGCCGCGCCGGAGCGCGCGCATGAGGCCGCCACAGCCACCCGCCGTTCTGCCGCATGGCTTTCGCTTCGCCGCCACGGCCTGCGGGTTGAAGAAGACGGGCGCGCTCGATCTGGGACTGTTGGTGACCGACGGGCCGGCGTCCGCCGCCGCCGTCTTCACCTCGAACCTCGTGCAGGCCGCTCCCGTCAAGCTTTGCCGCAAACATCTGCGCGCCGCCTGCCGCCACATGCGCGCCGTCATCGTCAATTCCGGCAACGCCAATTGCTCCGTGGGCCCCTTGGGGATGGCTGCTTCCTGCGCCACGGCCGCGCGCACCGCGGGCGCTCTGCGTTGCGCCGTGGAAGAGGTTTTCGTATGTTCCACGGGCGTCATCGGCGTGCCTCTGCCCAACGAGAAAATCCTCTCGGCGCTACCGCGGCTCACGCGAAATGGCCGCGATTCGACACGCTCGTTTCTGGAATTTGCACATGCCATTCTGACCACGGACACGCGTCCGAAGTGGGCCGCCGCGAACTGCCGTGTCGGCGGGAAGACCGTGCGCATCGCCGGCTGCTCGAAGGGCGCCGGGATGATTCACCCCAACCTGGCCACGATGCTTGCATTCATCGTCACCGACGCGAAGATCGCTCCGGGGCTGCTCCAGCGGACCCTCGCACAGATTGCCGGACGTACGTTTAACGCCATCACCGTGGACGGCGATTCTTCCACGAACGACACCGTGATCGTTCTGGCGAACGGCGCCTCCGGCTCGCGCCGGATTCAGCCGGCCACGTCGGCGCACCGCGCATTCACCGCCGCGCTCGAAAAAGTGTGTCACTCGCTGGCCATGCAAATCGTCGCCGACGGCGAAGGCGCGCAGCGCGTCATCGAAATTGAAGTTCGCGGCGCGGCCACGGAAGCCGCCGCGCGCCGCGTGGCCGTAACCATCGCCACTTCACCGTTGGTCAAGACGGCCTTCGCGGGCGGCGACCCGAATTGGGGCCGTATCCTCGCCGCCGCGGGCCGTTCCGGCGTGCAGTTCGATCCCGACCAGGCCGCCATCCACATGGCCAGAATTCCCGTCTATCGCCGCGGCCGCGCTCTGCCCTTCGACGAACGCGCCGCGCATCGCCGCCTGCTCGCCGATACCGTTCCCATACGGGTGGACTTGCGCCAGGGCCGCGCCTCCGCGCGCGTCTGGACCTGCGACTTCACCGCCGAGTACGTCCGCATCAACGCGAGTTACCGAACCTAGCGAGGGTCAGCGGTTTGCAAACGGCAAGCCGAAGCCCGCGCTTCGCCGCGAAGGAGTTGTAGCTCTTTCCGGTTGCCAACTCAGTCATTTTGGGAGACCATTCGGGAAGGAGCTGAATTGTCCGGCTCGCGTTCGAGGTGGCCTGTCGCTCTGGACTCCCCGCGCATGATTTCCGGTCTTTTCAGTGTTCGCCTCGGCTCGTGATTTGGATCTAGGCAGAAGGAGCGCGTTCGTGAAGAAGCTCTACGTTGGGAATCTCCCGTTCACCGCCACGGAAGATTCGTTGCAGGAGTGGCTGGGTCAGGCGGGCATCAACGCTGCAGCTATCAATCTCATCCGTGATCGGTTTACCGGGCAGTCGCGCGGCTTTGCTTTCCTCGAAATTGCCAATGATGAGGAAGCCGACCGCGCCGTTCAGTCGTTGAACGGCCAAAACCTCGGCGGCCGCAACCTTGTGGTCAATGAGGCCCGGCCTCAGGCTGAGCGTGGCGCCGGCGGTGGTGGCGGGCGCGGCGCCGGCGGAGGAGGCTACGGCGGCGGACGCGGTGGTCATGGTGGCGGCGGGCGTGGCCGGGGTGATCGTGGTGGCGGTGGTGGTGGCGGCGATCGCGGCAACCGCTGGTAGCTCCCATTTCCCCTATTTCTTGAATTGCCCCGCCCTACGTGTGTTCACGCCCGCTGTTTAGAGCCAAGTGGTCGCGGGCCTATCCCCTGGTCAAAACGAAAGAACACGCTCGCAATTTGAATTCTATGCTGTTGCCTTGCGCAGCGACTCGACCTGCGTGACAACTCCCTGCCCGTAACGGTAGCGCTCGACCGTCGCCGTTTCGACTCCGCGCCGCACCAACTCCTCAACATTCAATCCCACTTCTGCCTCATCCAATTCCTCCCGCGACGCAAACAGCGCCGGGGCCTTGGGCATAAACACCGGACAGCAATCGTGAAACGGCTCGGCGGAAATGTCGTGCGTGCCGATCTTGCGCGCAAGTTCCATGATTTCGAGCTTGTCGTCGCCCGCCAGCGGCCGGTAAATCGGCAGCTTCGCCGCCGCGCCCACCGCCGCCATATTCTGCACCGTCTGGGAAGCCACTTGGCCCAGGCTGTCGCCGGTAATGATTCCCATCGCGCGCGAGCGGGTCGCAATGTGTTCCGCGATGCGCAGCATCAGCCGCCGGTACAGCAGAATGCGGAATTTCTCCGGCGCGAGCTGCACAATCTCGCGCTGCAGCGGTTCGAACGGCACCAGGTAGAGCTTCGCGGTGTGCTGCCACGGCACAAGCCGCCGCACCAGTTCCCGCGCCACATGCACGGAGGACTCTCCTGCCTCCCCGCCGCCTCCCCAGAAGTGCACGAACGTGACGTGCGCTCCGCGCTTCATCATCTTGTACGCCGCCACGGCCGAATCGAATCCCCCCGAAAGCAAACACACCAGCCGCCCCGCCGTGTTCGGCGGCAGGCCGCCCGGTCCGGGAATCTTCCGCGCGTAAATCAGGATCGGTCCGGGCGTGACTTCGATGCGGCAGGTCAGTTCGGGGTCATCGAGCCGCACGCGCACCTCGCGTCCCGATGCGCGCAGCCTGTCCAGAAGGTAGCCGCCCACTTCGCGCTCGATGGTCAGCGCGTTGACGGGAAAGCGCTTGTCGCTGCGCTTGGCGCGCACGGCGAACGATGCGAATCGCTCCGCCTGGACCTCTCCCCACAGCGCTTCGCAAATGGGGGCCAGCGGATCTTCGCGCGGGGATTCCGCGCCGCCGCGATGCTTCCACTCCAGCGCGCGCGCGATGGCCAGGGATGAAATGCCGGAGACGCGCTCCAGCCGCGCGACCGCATCGCGCACGTCCGCGGGGGTTGCGCCCGGCGTCAGCGCCACAACCATGCGGTCGCCCGGCTGCGTGATGCGCGCCACGGGCAGGCCTTCCAGCGCGCGGCGCAGCGCTACCCTCAGCTTATGGAGGAAAAAATTGCGGTTTCCGCCCTTCAGCCAAAGCTCGTGATAATGCACGACGATGTGCGCTTCGCTCATGTCTTTTCCGGGGGTCGCGCGGGACAGCTTTCAGTATAGCAGCCGGCAGCGGGTCGGGCATTGCTGCTTGCCCCTCCGCAAGAAATTGCCCTCCGGCGCGAAACTCACAGGCTGGTAACGGGTTTGAAACAATAGGTGAGGAAAATCGCTTGCCAGGCTCATTCGGGGGTATATCAGAGGCTCGGCAAGATGCCGGTAACTACTCCGGCAGCGCCGATGGCCCGAGAATGCACAGGCTGCCAGGAAGAAGAAACTGCGAGGAACCTTTCCGGCCCCCGGCGCATCCAACGGGACAGAAGCTGAGTAACAGGATTTGCAGCGAGCTGCAGTAGAGAGAAAACAATGCCTGTTTGGCAGAAACAAGACTGGCGGCAGTTTTACGAAATCGCGCAGCGCCCCTGGCGGCGTCTGCGCCCGCCCCGGCCTGTCTATCCGACGGGGATCAACCGCATCCAACCGGTCGCGGGGTTCAGCATGTCCGAACTGGACAGCGCCGGGATCAATCTCGACCTGGCCGAAAGCCTCGGGCTGCCCGTGGATGCCGGCCGCATCGGCTCCTACGATCCCAACGTTTCCGCCCTGCGCGATTTCGTCCTCGCCTCCCGCCGCCCCAGGTAGACCTCGCCGTACAGGCGGCTCGTCGATCATTTGTGACTTTCCCTGCTTCGACGGTAAGATGGTCTTTTCGAATACGACATGGCCTCGCCCTTCCATATCGTCTCGAACCCGGAGGCAATTCCGCCGCCCTTGCCGAATGCGCATCCGCGCCCGGACTGGCTGCGCGTCAAATTCTTCGGTGGCGAGAACTATCAGGAATTGAAGCGCATCATGCGCACGCTCGATCTGCACACCGTGTGCGAGAGCGCGCGCTGCCCGAACATGGGCGAGTGCTGGGAGCACCGCACGGCCACGTTCATGATCCTCGGCGACATCTGCACGCGCGCCTGCGGATTTTGCGCTGTGCCTTCCGGCAAGCCCGCCGGGCCGCCCGATGAGGACGAGCCGCTGCGCGTTGGCGAGGCCGCCGCGCAAATGGGTCTGCGCTATGCCGTGGTCACTTCCGTGAACCGCGACGATCAGCCTGACGGCGGCGCGCAGATCTTCGCGCGCACCATTCAGGAGATTCGCCGCCGCGTCCCCGGCTGCAAGGTTGAAGTGCTCATCCCGGATTTTCGCGGTGACTGGGCCGCGCTGGAAACCGTTCTCGCGGCGCGCCCTGAAGTTCTCAACCACAACACGGAAACTGTGCCGCGGCTCTATCGCCAGGTGCGCAAGGGCGCGGTGTACGAGCGTTCGCTCGAGCTTCTGCGCCGGGCAAAACAATTCGATGTCACAATTCCCACGAAGACCGGCCTGATGCTCGGCCTGGGCGAAGAGCGCGAAGAAGTTCTTGCCACCATGCAGGATTTAGCCGCGCAGGGCACCGATATCCTCACACTGGGCCAGTACCTCCAGCCCACGCGCGAGCATCTTCCTGTCGTCCGCTACGTCCACCCCGACGAATTCGCGGAGTACAAGCAGCTCGGCGAAGCCATGGGCTTCAAGCACGTCGAGGCCGGCCCGCTGGTCCGCTCCTCTTACCACGCCTTTGAACAAGAAGAATCCGCCCGCGTCTAACGCAGTCGCAGAATCCCACCCACCCGCCGACTATTTTTTGATTTGGGAACCAAGCACAACGAGGCCAAGCCCTGCGATGAGGACGAGCGCCGCTACGCCCGTGGGGACCTCAATGCTGTCTTGGTGCTCGACGGTGGCCGAAATTGCTCCGACCTTCAGCACTTCGTCCTTCTTGTTGTAGTGGATGTTCGGATGGAGGAGCGCGGCGACACCAAGAATGAGCAGCACCACGCCGAGGATTAGAAGCCCTTTCTTCATGCCGCAGACCTTATCACAATTCCGGAATGCGCCGCGCGAACCGTTTTTACTTCCTTTTGTCTTTCAATCGTTTTTCGGAAACACCCCGGCGCCGATAGGGCGCGAGGTTGGGCTGAATTGGGAATGAAGCCGAATTAACGGCTGGCTGCTGCTGCAGCGACGACCTTCTTGGCTTTCGCTGCGGCGGACGACGCTTTGCGGCGCCGCTTGGGCTTGTAGGGCGTGGTGGGCGCTTCGCCGATGAGCTCGGCGGTCATGATGCCGGTCACAAAAAGTTTCGGACCGAAATCTTCGAAATCCACCGTCGTGCGCTCGTTATCCGACGCCGTCACTACGCCGAGGCCGTACTGCCCGTGCTTGATGGTCTGGCCTTCCGTCATTGCTTGCACAAATGCCTCCTGTTCAGGTGCGACCGCGAAGCGATCAACTCAAGCGTAACCGCGAAGTGGTCAACGTACCGCGCACTTCTGTTCGAAGCGGGTGCGTGCGTGCGCTCTGGCTGGTTGTGATGCCCGCTCAGCAGGCTAGACGATCGTAACGTTTGAGGCCTGCAGGCCCTTGGGGCCTTTGGTTACTTCGAACTCGACAGCCTGGCCTTCGTTGAGCGACTTGTACCCTTCGGACTGAATCGCGGAGAAGTGCACAAAAACATCCTCGCCGCTCTGGCGCTGGATGAATCCGAATCCCTTGCTGGCGTTAAACCACTTCACTGTTCCTTGTTCTTTCAATGCTGTTTACCTCTTTCATCTGGATGTGTTTGCTTCTCTTGCCCCGAGCGCTTGATCGCTTCACGCCCCTGGCACCCTCAAGCCCGCAAAAAAAGGGCTGCAGCTTTCGCCTTGCAGCCCTCCGAAAAAGCCAAAAGGTAGTACAAGAGCAACAAACTCACCATCAGAATACACCAGTTTTAGTCATTTGTCCAGTTCACCGGCCTGCTTATCTTCGTCGCCAGATTTCCTGTAAAGTATTGATAATACATCGTTTACAGCAGCACATACGTCTGCTTTCGGGCCTTCCCGGAAGATGCCACTTATAAGGGTGGCTCTCCCTATTCCCTCCGCCCTCTGCCGCGCGGAGCTATAATCCGCTGGCAAGCCGCATG
>JBGPGF010000048.1:0-16883 GCA_041483755.1 Terriglobia bacterium
GACCAATTCCGCGCTGGTGCAGCGAATGCCGGACATCATTGACGTAGATACGGGCGGCATCATCTCCGGCGACAAGACGATTTCACAAATGGGCGAAGCGATCCTCGAGCATGTCGTCAAAGTGGCCAGCGGCGAGCTGCGCACGAAGGCTGAATTGCTCGGGCAGGACGATTTCATTCCGTGGAAAAGAGGAGTCTCGCTCTGAGCGATCCGGAGAAGAGCGCGCAGGCTTTCCGGCTGGACGGCAAGGACGCCGTCGTCACAGGCGCGGGCAGCGGAATTGGACGAGCCATCGCCCAAAGATTCGCGGCTCAGGGCGCGACCGTGCACGTCTTGGATATTCGCGAGGAAGCGGCTCGGGAAACGGCGCGGGAAATTACAGACGCGGGCGGCCAGGCGACAGCCGCCGCGTGCGACGTCACGCAGCAAGAGCAAGTCAGGGGAGTCTTTGCAGAGCTCGCGCGGAAGGAGTGCATTCACATCCTTGTGAACAACGCCGGCATCCCGCACGTTGGGAACCTCGAGTCCACGACGGAGAGGGACTTCGACAAAGTTTTTCAAGTGAACGTCAAGGGCATGTACAATTGCGCACTCGCTTGCATCGGACACATGAAAGAGGCGGGCGGCGGAGTAATTTTGAATATGGCGTCCGTGGCGGGCTCGGCGGGACTCGCCGATCGCTTTGCGTATTCCACGAGCAAGGGCGCGGTGATCGCCATGACCTATGCCATCGCGCGCGACTACTTGAGCCACAACATCCGCTGCAACTGCATTTCCCCGGCGCGCGTGCACACACCGTTTGTGGACCGCTACTTGAAGAAGAACTATCCCGGACGCGAAGAGGAGATGTTCGCGAAGCTGGCGCAGGCACAGCCGATTGGAAGGATGGCGGAGCCGCGCGAAGTGGCCTCGCTGGCGCTTTTCCTCTGCTCCGACGAAGCGGCATTCATCACGGGAACGAACTATCCGATGGACGGAGGGTTTCTCAACCTCCGCGGTTAATCCATGGACCTGCAACTCAATAACAAGGTTGTGCTCGTCACCGGCGGCGCCAAGGGAATTGGCGCGGCCATTGTGCGCGGCTTGGCGCAGGAAGGCGCAAAGCCGGTTATCGCGGACCGGGACGCGGATGCAGGCAAGGAATTGCAAGCCGAGTTGCTCAACAGCGGCATTGCGATTGGGTTCTTCACTGCCGATCTCTCGGCGCCGAAAGCCTGTTCCGATGCCGTGGAGCAAACGCTCCGGGAATTTGGCCGGCTCGATGTTCTGGTGAACAATGCCGGAGTGAACGACGGTGTCGGCCTCGAGAGCGGCAGCCCGGAGAAATTTGCCGCGTCCCTGGAACACAACCTGATCCATTACTACGCCATGGCGCATTACGCACTCCCCGCTTTGAAGAAGGCGCGCGGCTCGATCGTGAACATGGCATCGAAAACGGCGGTGACCGGCCAGGGTGGAACTTCGGGTTACGTGGCCTCCAAAGGCGCGATCCTCGGGCTCACGCGCGAGTGGGCCGTGGAACTCCTTCCCTTCGGAATCCGCGTAAACGCCGTCGTCCCCGCGGAAGTGATGACGCCTCTCTACCGGCAATGGCTGTCGACGTTTCCGAATCCGGAAGAGAAGCTCGAGCAAATCGTTGCGAAGATTCCTCTGGGGAAAAGGCTGACCACGGCGGAAGAGATTGCTTCCATGGTCTTGTTTCTTATTTCGGAGCGAGCGGCGCACATCACGGGCCAGCACCTCTTTGTTGACGGCGGCTACGTACACCTGGATCGCGCGCTCACCTGACGGAGGCACATGGCGAACTCTTCCGCGCCGCTCACCGAACGGCGATACGTTTTGCCTCTGGTTTTGGTCACCAGCCTCTTTTTCCTGTGGGCGCTGGGCGTCAACCTCAACGACATACTCATTCCCCATTTGAAGAAGGCGTTTAGCCTCACGGACTTTCAGTCCTCGCTGATTCAAGTCGCTTTCTTCGGCGGATATTTCCTAGCGGCGTTTCCGGCGGGCAGGATCATGGAGCGAATCGGCTACCGAAGGGGGATTCAGCTGGGGCTGCTGATCTGCGCCATCGGCGCGATTCTTTTCATTCCCGCGGCTTCGGTCCGGACTTACGGCTTCTTTTTGTTCGCGTTGTTTGTGATGGCCTGCGGGCAGGGCTTTCTGGAAGTGGCGGCAAATCCCTACGTGACGACGCTGGGTCCCGCGGAGAGTTCCGAGCGCCGGCTCAACCTGGCGCAGTCGTTCAATGCGGTCGGCGCGTTCGTGACGCCTTACATCGGCAAGGTATTCATTCTGTCCGGCATCGAACACTCGGCGGCACAATTGTCCGCCATGCCCACGGAGCAGCTTCAGTCCTATCTTGCAGCAGAGGCCAACCGCGTAAGAGGGACTTACCTGGCGATCACCGCGATTTTCTTGTTTGTCGCCGCGCTGATTTATATCTCTCACTTACCTGAAATTCGAGAGACCAGCGGCGCCTCGGAGGCTGCGTCAGAGCCCGTTGGAAAAGAACTGCGCGGAATTTGGCGGCATAAACATCTCGTCAAGGGAGTGGTGGCACAGTTTCTCTATGTCGGCGCGCAGGTGGGAGTCACCAGCTTCGTGATTCGGTTCGCGCAGCACGCGTTGCCGGGAACTCCGGAGAGAACGGCGGCCAACTATTTGTGGTGGCACTTGTTCGGGTTCATGGCCGGGCGTTTCGCGGGGTCCGCGATCATGGAGCGGGTCGCCCCGCCCAAACTGCTCGGGCTCTTCGCGGGCGGGGCATTTGCCTGCACGATGCTTGCTGTCTTCATGACCGGATCGGCTCCCGTCTGGGCGGTGGTCACGATCGGCTTTTTCCACTCGATCATGTTCCCGACGATCTTTGCGCTAAGCCTGAAGAATCTCGGCCGGTACACCAAGCTCGGATCGTCGCTGCTGGTCATGTCCATCATCGGCGGCGCCATCTGCCCCGCCGTCATGGGACGCATTTCCGATGTGACCAACATCCAGAAGGCCTTTCTCGTGCCCCTGCTGTGTTATTTGTACGTGTTTTATTTTGCCGTGCGGGGCCACAAGGCGGCGGGCCCTTCGGAAACCAAAGTGGCGGTTTAGCGAACAGGGTCGCGGCGGCGACCATTGCCGAGACTTCTGGCCTTCGCGCCACGCTCGTTGTAGAATGGCGCGCTTTTCCTCGGATGCTCTGCAGCGGATCGAAAGGCACAGCGGACCACGAGAATTTATCATGGCAGTCATCGATCAAAAACGGCGCCACCCGCGAGTCAGCTCCCCGAAGGGGATGCACGTCGCGTGGCAAACGGGCACGCAGCGGGACGTCTCACGCATGGAGACGATGGCCCTGGGGGGCCTCTTCATCTGCGCACCGCATCCTCCGCCGGTGGGGAGCACGATCAGCATACTGGTGGACTTGCCGAACGGGGAATGGCGCGCGCGCGCCATCGTGCGGCGCAGCCATCCGCGCGTGGGGATGGGCGTCGAGTTTGTCCACATGAAGCCGGAAGCCCGTGCCCAACTGACTCAGTTGCTGAAACCATTGTTGAATGAAGGACCCACCGCGGGATCGCAATTCACACCTCGCTGATTGCGGGCTTCTCGCCCGCGTCCATTCGCGCATTTGTAGAATCACCTGCGGAGAAAACTCGTTTGGAGTGCGCGCGGCAAACGGGAAGATTTTTGCGGAGGAGTTGCACGGGCACGTATGATGCAATAAGCCTTGAAACGGAACACAAGAGAAGAGCCCGTGAGACGCCAGAGTTCATCCAAGCGATTGGGTTGCCCGATAGTCTTGATCTTGCTCTCCTGCATCCTTCTTCCCGCCGCACCCCTCAAGGCGCAAGTGGTCTCGCCGGATAGTGGGTTTGGGAAAGTTCCGTTTGCGGAGTGGCAAGCCGAGGGTCCACAGGAGAAGATTCCGTGGAAGGTTCGCATCCCGCCTCCGGAGCTTTCTTTCCATCAGCGGCTTTTGGCGCGCATCGAAGTGCAAATACCCAGTCTGGAAATCACCAAACGGCGCGGAGAGGACGACTTGGCCGTGCTCGTGCAAATCAGCGACAAGGCTGGACGTGTGTATCAGGATCACGGCGAATGGAAGCTAAAGGAAGCTGAACCGGGCACGCAAAAGGAGGATATGGCTCTGACCTGGGAGGCGCTTGTACTCCCCGGAGATTACAAAGTGGAACTGGCGCTCTACGACAGCGTGACGCTCGAGCACAATTATGCGGAGCGCAGTCTGCATGCAGAGCCCTTGAAGGATGGGCTGCTTCCAGACGTCTGGTCCGGTCTGCCGACGGTGGAGCTCTTCGATCCAGCCGAGCGGTTCGACGACATCTACCGGCCGGAAATTCGCGGGCGGCTGCATCTGCCGCTAGTGACGCAACAGCCTGTGCGGATCGAGCTTCTGCTCAATCTCACTCCGTCGGAGAAGTTATTGGATTTTCCATCGGCCTACCGGCGAAACCTGCAGGCGCTGCTGCCGGCGCTGAAGTCGTTCAGCGAGATTGCGGTGCGCGAGGGGTCGCTGGACGTGACGGCGCTCGACCTCCAGCGGCACACCACCAGTTTTCACCAAGAAAACATCGGCGAACTGGACTGGCCGCGCCTGAAAGAAGCTCTCAAATCCGCGGATACGAACTTGACGGACGTGGAGTCGCTTCGGCACCGCAAGGAAAGTGCGGCTTATTTTCGGACGGAGATTGCGCGCCGGATGGAAGCGAGCAGCAGCAACTCCGGGACACGGGCCGGAAATCCGCTGCGTGTCTATATCCTGTTCAGCAGCCAGATGTCCTTCGACTTCGGGAATAGCTTGAGCCCTGCGGAAGCGGATAAGAAATGCAACTGCCGGATCTACCACGTGCGCTACCAACTCTGGCCGGAAGACAAGATGAACGTGTTGCATCTGGAAAGGTTCATGGGGACGGACGATATTGTGGGGATTCTGAAACCGCTCAAGCCTCGGCTCTTTTCCGTGCAAACACCCGAAGGATTCCGCAAAGCGCTGGCGGCGATCCTCGCCGAGCTCTCCAGGATGTAAGCAGAAATCCGGAGTTCGCGGGCGTTGCGCGTTTTCCTTGACAGGCCGTGAGGATTCCTCTATTCTGGGCCTTCGCTATGAACCTGCAGGCACATCATCCCCACCATCATGACGGTCGCGAGCCGCGCCTGCTGGATTGTGCATAGCGATACGAGATTAAGAGCACTCTTCAGCCCGCTGGCGCGCAAAACGTCAGCGGGCTTTTTGTTTCTGGAGGGACCGTGAACATTGATTTCGACAAGGACGGGGGCCTGGTCCCCGCCATCGTTCAGGATGAACGGACCGGCGATGTGCTGATGCTCGGCTTTATGAATGAAGAAGCGTACGCGGAGACGCGGCGCACCGGGGAAGTGGTCTTCTACAGCCGCTCGCGGAAGAAACTCTGGAAAAAAGGCGAGACCAGCGGCCACGTGCTAAAGCTGCGCGAGCTGCGCGTGGATTGCGACGCGGACGCCCTTCTGGTGCGCGTCGAGCCCATCGGGCCGGGCGTTTGCCACGAGGGATATCGGAGCTGCTTTTTCCGCCAAGTTGCGTCTGACGGCGCGACCGCAGTGGTGGAAAAGCAAACGTTTGATCCGAAGGCCGTTTATTCGCCAGGAGGAAAGCGATGAGCTGCCTGAAACTCGGCATCCCCAAGGGAAGTTTGCAGGATGCGACCCTGAATCTATTCGCGCGCGCCGGATGGAAGATTACGCTGAACTCGCGCAGCTATGTGCCCACGATTGACGATACGGAGATCGAATGCCTGATGGTGCGCGCGCAGGAGATGGCGCGGTATGTGGAGAGCGGCGCACTCGACGCCGGGATCACCGGGCGCGATTGGGTTCTCGAAACCGGCGCCGACGTGGCGGAACTGGCGGAGTTTATTTACGCGAAGCAGCGTCTGGCGCGCGTGCGCTGGGTGCTGGCCGTGCCGGAAGATTCGGCGATACGCGAGCCGCGCGACCTGGCGGGCAAAGTGATCGCCACGGAGGTTGTGCGCGTCACGGAGAAATATCTGGAGCGCCACGGCGTAAAGGCGCGCGTCGAGTTCTCCTGGGGCGCGACGGAAGTGAAAGTGCCGCAGCTTGCCGACGCGATTGTCGAAGTGACGGAGACAGGCGCGTCGCTGCGCGCGAACCGATTGCGCGTCGTGGACACCGTGCTCGAGTCTTCCACCGTCTTCATCATGAACAATCAATCTGTGACGGATGCATGGAAGCGCGAAAAGGCCGCCAACCTCATCTTGATGCTGGATGGCGCGATTGCGGCGGCGACCAAAGTCGGGCTGATGCTGAACGTGCGGAAGGAAGATTTGCAGAATGTTCTCGCCGTCCTCCCGGCGTTGAAGAATCCGACCATCTCGACACTCAGCGACCCGGACTGGATCGCCGTGAACACGATTATCGAAGAGGCCGTGGTGCGGCAGATCATGCCCAAGCTGAAGGCCGCCCGGGCGCAGGGGATCGTCGAATATCCACTGAACAAGATTGTCCTGTGATGCGCATCCTTAAACTTACGAGCGGTGTTGCTGAAAGTTTTCTGCGTTCGAGGCGGGAACGCGATGTGGAAGCTGAACGCGCGGCCGCGCGAATCGTCGTCGATGTGCGCCGCAGGGGCGACGCCGCGCTATATCGCTGGGTAAAGAAACTGGATGGTGTGGATTTGCGGCGCCAGGGCATTTGGATTTCGCGGCGCGAGCGGCAAGCAGCGGAGAAGCAGGTCAGCGCGGATTTCCTGCGTGCCGTCCGCCATGCCGTGCAGAACATTCGCAAGGTCGCGGAGAAACAGTTGCCGCGTCCCTGGACGCTCGAAGTCGAGCCCGGTGTTCACGTCGGACAAATTGTCCGGCCAATAGACGTTATCGGCTGCTACATTCCCGGTGGGCGCTTCTCGCTGGTTTCTACGATGCTCATGACCGTCGTACCGGCGCAGGTGGCCAAAGTTCCGCGAATTCTCACTGTGTGCCCTCGGCCAAACGCGGAATTCCTTGCGGCGGCGAATTTGCTCGGCGTCGAGGAAATTGCTCGCATCGGCGGCGCACAGGCGATTGCCGCTCTCGCCTACGGAACAAAGAGCGTGGACCGCGTGAACAAGATTTTCGGTCCGGGCAACCGCTACGTGACCGCAGCGAAGCAACTGGTCAGCAGCGATTGCGCGATTGATCTTCCGGCGGGGCCGACTGAGGCGATTGTGCTTGCGAAGAGCGGCCCTCCGCAGTGGATTGCGGCGGACCTGCTGGCGCAGGCCGAGCACGCAACGGATGCCGGAAGTTTCTTGGTGACAACCTCAACAAGGATGGCTCAGCAAGTCCAGAAAGAAGTCGCTCGTCAGCTCACGCAATTGCCGCATACCAATCCCGCGCACATCTCCATGAGGCGTGCAGGAGCTATTCTTCTCGCTTCATCGATGAGCGGCGCGGTCGAATTCATCAATCAATTCGCACCTGAGCACCTCACGCTCTTTGGCTTCGATGAACAGGAGTTTCTCGAAAAGGTCCGCTCTGCGGGAGCGATTTTTCTTGGGCACTGGGCCGCGCAACCGCTCGGTGATTACGTCACCGGCAGCAATCACGTTCTCCCGACGGGCGGATGGGCGCGCAGGCGCGGTGGTCTTTCCTCGGCGGACTTCGTGAAATGCATCAGCACACAAGGAATCGGGTGTGACGGCTTTGAACGTTTGGCGCCCGTCGCGCGAGCGATGGCGCAAGCTGAAGGGCTCGCGGCACACGAAAACGCCGTGGCGGTGCGGCAATGAAGGCGAGACTGCCGGTTCGCCAGGCGATTCTGCGCCGCCGCACCTACGAAGGCCCGGAGGAAGGCCGCGCCGGAAAACTGCGGCTCGATTTCAACGAAAACACGGTGGGCTGCTCGCGCGCCGTCTGCCGCGCACTGGCTCGGCTTACGCCGGAACTCATTGCCATGTACCCGGAGTACGAAGCGCCCACGCGGCGCCTGGCAAAATACTTCGGCGTGCGGCGAGAGGAATTTCAACTGGCCAATGGCGCCGACGATGTTCTGAGGAATCTTTTCGACACGTTCGTGGATGCGGGCAGCGGCGTACTTCTGTGCGAGCCGACGTTTTCGATGTACCGGTTCTACGCGGAGATCGCCGGCGCGAAGATCGCGACGCTGCGCTATGGGCCGGAACTTGAATTTCCGCTGAAACAACTGCTCGCCGCGCTGCGCAAGCACGGCCGAGCTTGCCCGCGCTTGCTGATTCTCGCGAATCCCAATAATCCGACCGGCACCCTCCTTTCGTTTGGCGACATGCGTAAGATCTTGCGTGCCGCGAGGCACACGGCCGTGGCGATTGACGAAGCGTACGCCGAATTCTCCGGGCAGACGCTGATCCCCTGGATTCGCCGCCACCCGAATCTCTTTGTCATTCGCACATTTTCCAAAGCGGCGGGCTTGGCCGCGCTGCGGCTCGGATGTCTTTTCGCGCAGCGCGATGCTCTGGCATTGGTGCGCCGCTCCGCGCAGCCGTATCCCATCAACATCGCCGCGCTGGTGGCCGCAGAGGCGGCGGTGCAAGACAAGCAGACGATGCGCGGCTACGTCCGTGAAGTTCTTCTAGCATGCCGCGAGTTCGAAACAGCTTTGCAGCGTTTGGGCGTGAAAACGTATCCGAGCGCCGCGAATTTTCTTCTCGCGGATTTTGGTTCCGCCGGGCCGCGCCTGCTTCGCCGGCTCCAGCGCGACGGCATTCTTCTCCGCGATCGCAGCAAAGAGTTTGGCCGCCCGGGCGTCGTGCGTATCAGCATCGGAACGCGCAAGGAGATGCGGCGCGTGGTGAAAGCCATCGAACGTCACAGGTGAGATGATCATGCCCAGAACAGCGAAAATTCATCGCAAGACGAACGAAACCGAGATCCGCCTGCGGCTGAATCTCGACGGCCGCGGAAAGTCGCGCGTGGCCACCGGCATCCGCTTTTTCGATCACATGCTGGAGCTGGTCGCGCGGCACGGCGCGTTCGACCTCGAGCTCGAAGCGCGCGGCGATCTTGACGTGGACCAGCACCACACCGTCGAAGACGTGGGCATCGCACTCGGCGAGGCCGTTCACAAAGCGCTCGGAACGAAGCGCGGAATCCTCCGCGCCGGATATTTCCTCATGCCGATGGACGAGACCCTCGCGGCAGCCGCCGTGGATTTTGGCGGACGCCCCTACTGCGTTTGCAACGCGAAGATCGCCGCGAAACGCGTGGGCGATTTTCAAGTCGAGCTGATGGAAGATTTTTTCCAGGGCTTCGCAGCGGCGGCTAAAGCCAATGTTCATCTCCGCGCGCTCTACGGCCGCTCCTCGCATCACCAAGTGGAAGCGATTTTCAAGGCGTTTGCGCGCGCGCTGCGATTCGCCGTGTCTCGCGACAAGCGCATGCGCCGCGTCCTCCCCAGCACAAAGGGATTGATATAAATGATGCGGCAGAGAACCATCACCCTTCTGGATTACGGCGCGGGCAATATTCCGAGCGTCGAGCGTGCGCTGCTGCGCCTCGGCGCCGCGACCGAGCGCATCACAACTCCGGAACCGCTCGCCAGCGCCACGGCGATCATTCTTCCCGGCGTCGGGCACTTCGCCGCGCTCATCCGCGCACTCGACGAACGCGGCCTGCGCCAGCCGCTCTGCGAAGCCATCCGGCGCGGCGTGCCGTTTCTTGGAATTTGCCTCGGCTTGCAGGCCCTCTTCGATGCGAGCGAAGAAGCACCGGAACTTGCAGGACTTAAACTGCTTCCCGGCACGGTTCGCGCCTTGCCGAAGACAGTGAAACTCCCACACATGGGGTGGAACCAGCTTCACGCCATACGGGCGGCACGCCTGCTCCGCGATATTCCCGATGACGCCTATTTTTATTTCGCGCATTCCTATGCGTTCGTGGACCCGTGCGCCGCGACAGCGGCCACCTGCGAGCACGGCGCCGAATTTACCGCCGTCGTGGAAAAAGACAACGTCTGCGCCGTGCAATTCCATCCGGAAAAATCCGGCGCCACGGGCGCGCGCGTCCTGCGGAATTTTCTGGAGCTCGCGCAATGAGCCTCGCGCATCGGATTATTCCCTGCCTCGATACGGACGGTGAACGCGTGGTCAAGGGCGTGAACTTCGTCGGCTTGCGCGACGCGGGCGACCCCGCCGCGCTTGCCGCGCGCTACAACGCCGAAGGCGCCGATGAACTGGTCGTGCTGGACATCGCCGCCTCGCGCGACCACCGGCCGACGTTTCTCGAAACCATTCGCCGCGTCGCCGCGGAGCTGGCGATTCCGCTCACCGCCGGCGGCGGCATTCGCGCGCTCGACCACGCGCGCGCCGTCGTCCAGGCCGGCGCGGATAAAGTAACCATTAATACGGCCGCTGTCGATCGCCCCGCGCTCCTCACCGAACTGGCCGGCGATTTCGGATGCCAGGCCGTCGTTCTGGCCATTGATGCCAAACGCAACGGCGGCCGCTGGGAGGTGTACGTGCGTGGCGGGCGCGACGCCACCGGCCTCGACGCCATCGCCTGGGCACAGGAAGGAGTTTCGCGCGGCGCGGGCGAAATCCTTCTCACTTCCGTGGACCGCGACGGCACGCAGATCGGCTTTGATGTTGCGCTCACCGCGGCGATTTCGCGCGCGGTCACCGTGCCGGTGATCGCTTCCGGCGGCGCGCGCACACCCGAGCATTTTCTGGAAATCTTCACCGACGGCCTCGCCGATGCGGCGCTGGCCGCGTCGATCTTTCATGACAGCGTGCAGCCCATCGCCGCGCTGAAACAGTTCCTGGCCGCCACGGGCGTCTCCGTGAGACTCACACAATGATCATTCCTTGTATTGACCTGCAAGGCGGCAAGGCTGTGCAGCTCGTGCGCGGCCGCAAACGCGCGCTCGCCGTGGACGACCTCATGGGCCTGCTCGACCGCTTTAAGGGCTACTCGCAATTGCATGTCATTGACCTCGACGCGGCCATCGGTTCGAAGAACGGCCCTGGCCAGAACAACAAGGAGGTCCGCCTTCTCTGCCGCGAAGCGAAACGCCGCTTCGGCTTTCACGTCCGTGTGGGCGGCGGCGTGCGAACGGTGGCGCGCGCGGCGCAGCTTCTGCAAGCCGGTGCGGACCAGGTAATTGTTGGCACGGCGGCCTTCCGCGGCGAAAAGATCAATCACGCATTCCTGCGGCGGCTCCTCGCGCGCGCCGGAAGAAAGAAAATCGTCCTCGCACTCGATTCCGACAAAGGCGCAATCGTCGTGCGCGGCTGGCGGCGGCGTTTGCGGCTGCGCCCCGAAGACGTGATGCCGCAACTTGAAAAATACTGCTGGGGATATCTCTGCACCTATGTGGACAACGAGGGAACACTGCGCGGAACGAATCTCGATTGGTTTCGCCGCCTGCGACGCGCCACTTCCCTTCCCATCATCGCCGCGGGCGGCATCCGCAGTCGTCGCGAAGTCCGCGCCCTGGAACGCCTCGGCATGGACGCCGCCGTCGGCATGGCACTCTACCGCAATCTGCTACGGTGACGGCGGCACGCCCCCCAGCCGCGATTCGGCGTAGCGCAACTAACCCTGCATCTTGAGGCCTTGCGGCGCCATCGGCAGCGCCCGCAGGCGCACGCCCGTGGCATCGAAGATGGCGTTGCCAATCGCCGGCGCCAGGCCCATCAGGGGAGTCTCGCCGGCTCCCGCGGAAGGCAAATCTTTTCGGTCGAGGAGCACCGCTTCGATCTCCGGCACGTCGCGAAAGCGCGGCACACGATAGAGCGAAAACCGCGGGTTGGTGATACGCCCGTTCTCGAATTCGACGGCTTCGAACAGAGCCCCGCCCAGCCCCATGATATTCGCGCCAATCACTTGGTTGCGCAGCCCGTCCGGATTCACGATCGCTCCGCATTCGAACGCCGTGACCACGCGCACGACGCGCACTTCGCCGGAAGCGCGGTTCACTGCCACCTCGGCGCACGTCGCCACGTAGCCGCCCTTCTCCACTCCGCCGGCGATGCCAAAGCCTTGCTCCGCGCCAGCTTTCTTCCGCGGCCAGCCGAACTGCTTTGCCGCAGCCTCAAAGACAGCGCGAAGGCGCGCATCGGTCATGTTTTTTAGGCGAAATTCGAGCGCATCCATCTTCAGCGCGTGCGCCAAGTCATCCATATGCGATTCGCGCGCAAAGTGGTTTGCCGTGGCCGCCAGCCCGCGATAGGAGCCTTGGCGCAGCAGTGTGCGCACCGGGTGAAACTCGATTCGCTGATTGGGCACGGCGTAGGGTGTCCCGATTCCCGCCGCGCCGGAGTTGTAATTGTGAAATTCCCACGCCGTCAGCGTTCCGTCCGATGCCACGCCGCTCTTGATCTCGATCACGCCCGCGGGACGAAAATAAGCCCAGGTAAACTCTTCTTCCCGCGTCCAGACGACCTTCACGGGCCGGGCGGCCGCGCGAGCCAGCCGCGCCGCTTCGATGGCCGTCTCCCCGGTGTGCTTGCCGCCGTAGGCCGAGCCCGTGTCCGGCACGATCACGCGCACGCGGTCCTGCGCCAAGTGAAACGCGCCAGCCATCTCGTCGCGGACGGCGAACGGCCGCTGCGTGCCTGTCCACACCGTGAGCTTGCCTTCCGTCCACTCCGCCGCGGCGGCGCGCGGCTCAAGCGGCGCATGCGCGATATACGCAACCGTGTACGTCGCTTCGAGCCGGTGCGCGGCCCGCGCCAGGCTATCCTCGATGGATCCGCTCGCGCTCCCGCCTCTGCGTTCGGGCGCCGGTTCAACGTTTTTCTTCAAGTACTCGAAAAGTTCCGCGCCGGAAGGCTGCGGCACGGTCTTCCACTTCGCCCGCAAGGCGGCAAGCGCTTGTTCGGCTGCACGCTCCGTGCCGGTAGCGACGCCCACAAAGCCGCCGTCATGCACCACCGTCACTCCGACCATCGCTTCGGCCGCGCTTGCATCAAGAGAAATCAGCGTCGCTCCGAATGCCGGCGGGCGCAGCACTTTTCCGTACAGGACGCCCGGCGGTCGCAAGTCCGTCGTGTACTGATGGCGGCCCGTGACAAACGCCCGCCCATTCACTTGCCGCAGCGGCTTGCCCGCCACCGTCCAGCGATCCGCCGGCGTGACCGAATCACCCTCCGGGATGGCTTGCGCGAGCGTCTTGCCGCGTGCAAGCTCTCCGTAGGTCACCGCGCGCCCCGTTGTGGCGTCGGCGACTTTCCCATCCGCGGCGACCAACCTCTCGCGCGGGACGCCCAACTCTTTCGCCGCTTCTCCAACGAGCAGGCTGCGCGCGGCCGCCGCCACGCGCCGAAGCTGCGGGCCCATGGTCGGCGTGCTGCGGCTTCCGAACGTGCCCATGTCGAACGGCGTGAGCGCCGTGTCTCCCATCACCATGCGCACACTCTCAAACGGAGTTCGTAATTCGTCGGCGACGCTCTGCGCCAGCGATGTTCGAATGTCCTGCCCGATTTCGACTTTTCCGGTGAAAACGGTGACTCCGCCATCCTCACCAATGTGTAGCCACGCGCTGATCTCCCGCGGCAATTCTCCGCCGCGGAATCCCCCCGCGCCCGATTCCTGCGCCGCAATGGCGTCCTTCGCTACCGCAAAGAGGGCAATTCCCGCGCCAAACACCTTAAAGAAGTCCCTGCGCTGCATTTCGAAATGGTGGAAGGAATCTTCGCGGAATTCGTAGCGCTCCGGTTCAGGGACAAATGCAGGATAGAGGTCGCTCATCGCGCACCTCCGCGCAGGGCTTTCGCCGCGCTCTGGATGGCCTCCACAATCCGGGGATGCGCGCCGCACCGGCAGATGTTCCCTTGCAAAAACTGCACAATGTCTTTCGGGGCGGGATCCCGTTTCCCGCGCAGGAGTGCCACGCCGCTCATGATCATCCCCGATGTGCAGTAGGCACATTGGAATGCTCCGGCGTCGAGAAAAGCCTGCTGCACGGGATGCAGCCGTCCGTCGTGTTCGAGTCCCTCGATTGTCGTGACGGACTTCGCGACGGCTGCCCGAACCGGTATCTGGCACGACCGGCGCGCCTCGCCGTCAATCAGCACGGTACAGGCGCCGCACTGCCCCTCACCGCAGCCGTACTTTGTGCCGGTCAGGCCCAGATCGTTGCGCAGGACAAACAGGAGAGGCGTTTCCGAATCGGCGTCAACTCGAAATTTCTTGCCGTTGACAATCAGTTCCATGGATTTCGCCATAATTCCCTCTCCTCAGAAGCACATTGCGTTGCAGATTGTGCCGATTGTAGCAGCTTGAAAGACAGCTGCACTCACGGAAAGCAAGGCCACTTGGGTTGTCCCTGACTCTCCAACCCTTGCCGCATGCCTCCGCGAATTCGGCCGTCTCTCGATTCCCGCCGTTACTTCTCCAAGACCACGAGCGCAAGCGATTGCGGCGCAAGCGTCAGCGTCAGCGAATCATTTGTGAGCGGGCGCGGAACCGGCGCGGGGAGAGCGGCAGCTTTGCGCAGAGTGGCGAGCTGCGCGGGCGTGGGATTGGCCGGACGGCCCATCGCGTCATACGCGGGCAATGGCGAGCCGTGCTCGCGGTCAAGCACTTGGATGCGCGCGGTGCGCTGGCCGGTGAGCCCCGAGAAATGGAGCGTCACGTTCTTCGGCGCGCCGGCTTCCTCGGGCAAGAAGAGATTCCACACGGCGATAACGAGCGAGCCGTCCGGACGGCGTGTGACGAGCAAAGAATCCGAATTGGCATCCAGTCTCGTCTCGCCCAGTTGATGCAGCATCGCGAAAGCGTTGAACGAAGGCTTAGGGATGCTGCCCGCCGCGAACAAGCCGAATCCGCCCCAGAAGGGCTTCTTCACCACGCCGCCTTCCTCGAAAACATCGGAAAAGGTCCAATAACTCATCACGTCAACCAAGCCGTCGCACTGGCGAATCGTGTCGGCGAGCCACGGCCCCATGAACGCGGCATCCGTGACCCCGGGTTCGCTCTTATAGGTGGCGTTGAACTCGCTCCAAATGAGGGGAATCTTGGGGAAAGGGGAGGCGGCGATCTGTTCGTGCACTTTCTTCACCGCGCGGCAAACCATGCGCGTGCGCGGGATGTTTTCCTCGGTGCCGAAAACGTCTTTTGCGGAGTCGTTGCCATAGACGTGCGTCGAAACGAAGTCCACGGGCACATGTTGCGCGGCGTTGTGCGCGAGGAAGCGATCCACCCACGCGGCCTGCGCCGTCGAGGGTCCGCCGACGCGCAAGCGCGGGCTGACGCGCTTGAGAGAGAGCGCCGTGTGCTCGTACAAATCATAATAAGTGGCTTCCTTGGGATCGCCCGCCCAGAAATCAATGTTCGGCTCATTCCATACTTCGAAATACCACTGCGCGACTTCGTCTTCGCCATAGCGCGCGATCAAATGCCGCCCGAGCTGTTCGATGAGTTCGTCCCATTTCGCCCAATCCTTCGGCGGGGCCACATTCGGCTTGTACCAGAAAGGATGCAGCGCGGAAGGGTCCGACGTGAGTTTTTTCGGCATGAAGCTCAGCTCGACAAACGGGCGCACGCCGTTTTCGAGCAGGCCGTCGTAGATCTGGTCCACGTAGGAGAAGTTGTGGATAGGCTTGCCGGTGGCGTATTCATCGTACACGCCCACTTCGTCGTGGAAAATGGCGTGGAAGCGGACGTATCCGAAGCCGGTGATGCGTTTTGTTTCGCGCAAATCGTTGCGGTAACTCTCGCGCAGCGACAGGATCGCGCGGCCCGAGCCGAACATGCGCTCCCAGAAATGCGGGAAAGGATGCTCCGCGGCGCGAACGTTCACCTCGATCGTTTCCGAAGCAGCCGCCTGCGCGGCGGTTCGCGGCGCGGAAATGCCGCCGAACACGAAAAATGTTGCGGCACCGATAACAACTTTTCGAAAGTGCAATCCACGCATCTGAAATCCTCCTGAGCTTCCGAGTTTAGCAGAACGCTTTGATCCGTCCGGGAAGTTCTCTGCGCCACATTGGTTTCCGCAATGGGGGAAGCCCGCAGTCCGCAGAGCATGCGAACGCCTTCGGAACGTTGGCCGGACAAGTGTATCCTCTACTATCCGTCATCTGCGCATCGGAAGATGGTTTCCAGGAGAGAGGATGCCGTTCGAACCCGCCGTAGCGATAGCAAGAAACACCGCGGCTGAGTCCGCCGACTCGGCACGTTTGCGCAAAGCCGTCTTCGCGGGCTTCATCCTCTCCGGCATGGTCACCACGTTGCTCGGCGCAGCCCTGCCAATTCTCTCGGCGCGATGGTCGCTCACCGACGCACGCGCAGGTCTCTTCTTCACGCTGCTGTTTCTCGGCTCGACGGCCGGCATGCTCGTCTTCGGCACGCTTGACCGGCGCCGCGGCCATGGCGTCCCTCTCCTCACCGGCTACACGCTGATGGCCCTGGGCGTCCTCCTGCTTTCCTCCGGGGCGTTGTGGATCGCGCGCCTCGGCGTGTTTATTGCGGGTCTCGGACTTGGGTTTGTCAATCCATCAAGCAATTTGCTTGTCGCGTCGGCGCCACCGGCGATGCGCGCCTCGCGCGTCAGCACTCTCAACTCCATCTGGACCATCGGCGCGGTGAGCTGCCCTTTTCTGGTGACGCTCGCGCAGCGCATGGGTAGCTTCCGCGCTTTTCTCTATCTCACCTCGCTCACCGTGGCGGCCGTGGCGGCGGTGTTTGCTTTCCTCCATCTGGCGCGAGTCACCGAAGATCCCGCCGCGCCGCAGAAAAGTGAAACACTCGGCGGTCCGCTGACGAGCGGCGCGTGGCGCTCATGGATCAATCTCGCGGGCCTTTTTTTTCTTTACGTCGGAACAGAAAGCGTATTCGGAGGCTGGGCCGCGGCGATGGGGTTGCAAATGGGCCCAACCCATCATGCAGTTGCGGGCCTGATGCCATCCGTTTTCTGGGGCATGCTCC
>JBGPGF010000049.1:0-16802 GCA_041483755.1 Terriglobia bacterium
CTCGGCGCGGAAATTCGTAAGACGCGGCCCTGCCTGGTGCTGACGACAAATGTGGTGAACCAACACCGCCGCACCGTGGTGGTCATTCCGCTCTCGACTTCTCCCCATGCTTTTCCGCCGATCCTTGTGCCCGTGACCTGCGCGGGAAGAAGCGCGATGGCCGTTGTGGATCAGATTCGCGCCGTGGCTAAAGAACGCCTGCATCAGCGGCTCGGAAGCATCAGCGCGGAGCAATTGATGGCTGTGGAGGATAGCTTGCGAGCTGTTCTGGAGTTATGAAGGGGCAATTTGACGCGGTAGGGCTGTGCTACAGTTTCATTTTGAAGATACCCGCCATTCGCATGTGACCATTCTTTGAGGCAGGGAGGGGTTAGTGGCGTATCGGGACTTACGAGAATTTGTGCAGCGGCTTGAAAAGGAAGGCGAGCTGAAGCGCGTTCGCGCCGAGATTGACCCTATCCTCGAGATCACAGAGATCACGCATCGCGTCACGCGAGGCGGCGGCCCGGCGCTGCTGTTCGAAAAGCCGAAAGGCTCGAAGGTTCCCCTGCTGATCAACGCGTTTGGAAGCGAGCGGCGAATGAACCTGGCGCTGGACGTTGAGGAACTTGACGAGGTGGCTGCGCGGATTCGGTCCTTCCTGGATATGCAGTCGCCGCAGGGATTGCTGGACAAGATCAAGCTGCTGCCGAAGCTGGCCGAGCTGGGCGCGTTTTTCCCGAAGACTGTGAAGTCCGGCGCGTGCAAAGAGGTTATCAAGCGCGGGGCAGAAGTGAACCTACTGGAATTTCCCATCTTGAAATGCTGGCCGCAGGACGGCGGGCGATTCATCACGTTTCCACTGGTGTTCACGAAGAATCCGGAGACGGGCAAGCGAAACGTGGGCATGTACCGCATGCAGGTGTACGACGAACGGACGACGGGGATGCACTGGCAGACGCAGAAGCACGGCGCGGAGCATTTCCGCCGGGCGCGCGAGAAGAGTCCCGCTGGCAAAATTCCGGTGGCTGTGGCGATTGGCTCCGATCCGGCGACCGCGCTCTCGGGGATGCTGCCGATTCCGCCGGACCTCGATGAAATGATGTTCGCCGGTTTTCTCCGCCGCGAGCCGGTGGAGATGGTGCCGTGCGAGACAAACGACCTGGAAGTGCCCGCGAATGCCGAGATCGTTCTCGAAGGCTACGTCAATCTAAACGAAATGCGTACCGAGGGGCCATTCGGCGACCACACGGGGTTTTATTCGCTAGAAGGGGAATACCCGGTCTTCCATGTGGAGTGCATTACGCACCGCCGCGACCCCATCTATCTGACGACCATTGTTGGCCCGCCGCCGCAGGAAGACTATTGGATGGGTCACGCCGTCGAGCGCATTTTCCTTCCGGTAATGAAGATGCAGTATCCGGAGATTACGGACGTGGCCATGCCCGCGGAAGGCATCTTTCACAATCTAATGATTGTGGCCATCCGGAAATCGTATCCGGGCCATGCCCGAAAGATCATGAATGCGATTTGGTCGCTGGGGCAGGCCATGTTCACGAAGGTGATCGTGGTGGTGGACCACGACGTCAACATTCATGACCATCGCGAAGTGGTCTGGAAAGCGCTCTGCGCGATAGACCCCGAGCGCGACGTGCAATTCACGCTCGGGCCCGTGGACACGCTCGATCACGCCGCGCGCGTGCAAGATTACGGCTCGAAGATGGGAATTGACGCCACGCGGAAGTGGGCCTCCGAGGGATTCACGCGGCCGTGGCCCGACGAAATCCGCATGGATGACGCGACGCGCCGGCGCGTGGACGGATTATGGGAATCGCTGGGTCTGAAGAGATAACGGTCCGTAAGGACAGGTTTTTGAGGGGTTCTCGCCCATCCCTAGGGGTACCTAGTTTCCCACAACACTACATGTTGTGTATCCTCCCTAGAATAACCGGGGAATGGCCTACAACTGCCCGTATTCTTAGGACAACTTCGGCAATCCACCCCTTGACGCCCGTACTCCCGGAATGTCATAAGGATTCTACGCGCCGCACCCCAGGGCAATCCGCAGCGCAGTCAAGGGGTGCGCGGAGCGATCCGAAGTCTTGGATTGCTGTTGGAGTGTCCGGAGTGGCGTTGCTCGTCAGCGAATCACGCGAAGTGATGAACGTGCGGCAGGCGTCGCAATATCTGGGGGTCTCTCCGGATACCCTGTACCGTTACATCACCGAGGGCGAAATTCCGGCCTTCAAACTCGGCAATCGTTGGAAACTTCGTAAGACGATCTTGGATCGCTGGATGG
Organism: Terriglobia bacterium; assembly: GCA_041483755.1. GTDB lineage: Bacteria > Acidobacteriota > Terriglobia > Acidiferrales > UBA7541 > Acidiferrum. Next base: position 2,279 of record JBGPGF010000049.1, read on the forward strand.
AACGCAAGATGAGCCAGGCGCACGCCAAGCGGCGTTAGCCGGGCGCTTGCGACGGGGAAAGAGGGCTGCCTTATGTTTGGCGGAAAAAGCAAGCAGCTGGTGGGACTGGACATCGGGTCGAGTTCCATTAAGGCCGTGGAATTGAAGAGCACGAAGGCCGGCTACGAGTTGGTGGGCTTCGGGATGGAGTCACTGGCCCCGGATACGGTTGTGGACGGCGCGATCATGGATGCGCCGCAAGTGGCCAACGCCATCAGCAAAATTTTCGATTTGCAACGGATCAAGACGAAGAACGTGGCCACATCCGTGTCGGGCCATTCGGTGATCGTCAAGCGCGTGCCCATGCCGCTGATGAGCGAGGAAGAGCTCTACGACCGGATCCCCGCCGAGGCCAGCCAGCATATTCCTTTTGACATCGCGGACGTGAACTTGAGCTACCAGCTTCTGGAATCCATGGATTCCCAGATGGACGTTCTGCTGGTGGCGGTGAAGAAGGACAAGATTCTGAACCATACGAACGTTCTGGCGCAGGCCGGCAAGACGCCCGTGGTCGTGGACATTGACGCTTTTTCGCTCCAGAACTGTTTCGAAGTCAATTATGAGCCGGACGCCGGGCAGACGGTGGCCTTGCTGAACATCGGCGCCAGCGTGATGAACATCAATATTGTTCGTGGTGGCATACCTCTGTTTACGCGCGACGTTTCCGTGGGCGGCAATCAGTACACCGACGCGCTCCAGAAGGAGCTGGACCTAAGTTTTGAGGATGCCGAGCGTCTGAAAAAGGGCGACACCATCGCCAGCGTTTCCGACGACCAGCGCCAGCAGATTCTGCGCTCCGTCTCGGACATCCTGACCCTCGAGATTCAGAAGACGTTTGACTTCTTCCGCGCCACGGCCAGTGGGGAGAGCATCCAGCGCATCTGCGTGGCGGGCGGCACGGCCCGTGTTCCGGGGCTGGTAGATCTCCTGCGGGAAGAATTCGCGATGCCGGTGGAGGAGTTGAATCCCTTCCGCAAGGTGCTGATCAATCCCACCCGGCACACGGACGATCAAATCCGGGAACTAGCGCCGCGGCTGGCAATCGCCGTGGGACTTGCTCTGAGGAGCTTTGACTAGCCATGATCCGCATAAACCTTCTCGGTCAGATCCGTCCCAGGGCCTCGCGCAGGCCGGTGGCCACCGGCGTAGCGCTCCCGGCGGTGTTCGTCGGAGCGGGCATCCTGCTGGGTGTTGCCGTACTGTTTTTCTATTACTCGACTCTCCAGAGGCAGTTGAATCAGGAAAATGACAACATCAAGCGGTTGCGGGCGGAGAAGACCCAGTTGGAACAGATCAAGCAGCAGGTGGAATCGTTCGAGAACCAGAAGAGGGTTCTACAGCAGCGCGTAGGAGTGATCGAACAGCTGCAGCGCGACCGCACCGGCGGGCAGGAACTGCTGGACATGGTCGCCAACACGGTCTCCCGGACGGAGAATCTGTGGCTAACCTCCATGGTGCGCAAGGGGAACGCCCTAACCATGGAAGGCTCTGCCGCCTCGGTGAATTCTGTGGCGAATTTTATTACCCAGCTCAAGCGCTCCGGCTATTTCCAGAAAGTCGAAATTAAGGAGTCCAAGCAGGACGACAAGACCACAGCCGTACAGACTTTCGTGTTTCAACTCTCGGCGGAAATCTCCCCGCCGCAGCCGCAGGTGCAGCCGGTCAGACCGGCCGGAGCCTCCGCTCCGCCCGCAGCGGCTCCCGTGAAGAAAGGGTAGGGAGAAGCCATGGCCAACCCGTTTCGAGACATGTCGGTTTTCATGCAGGGCCTGGTGGCTGCCGCCATCGCGATCGTTATTCTTTTGCTGGGTTTCTTTGTTCCCTTTTCACCGGTGGCCCAGGAAAAAGGGCTGGTGGATCAGGCGGTTGCAGACCGTGGGAAACTGAGCCAGGATGTCCAGCAGCTCCAGGTGTACAAGCAGCGCTACGGCGAATTGAAGCAGCAGATGGACGCCCTGAGCAAACAGCTCGAAACCCTGAAGACCATTGTTCCGGAAGACAAGGAAGTGGATGAGTTTATTCGTTTGCTGCAAGGCGCCGCCAGCGCCTCCAACGTCTCGATCCGCCGCCTCACCTCGCAGCCGGTAACGGCGAAGGAGTACCACTACGAGGTGCCCTTCGAAGTGCAGGCGGACGGGCCGTACTTCAACGTCCTGGATTTTTTTGGCCGCTTGAGCCGTCTGTCTCGCATCATCAATGTCGGCGATCTGGTATTTCAAGATCCGGAGAAATCTGCGGTTACGAAGTACCCGCTGCGGCCTGGCACGACAGTTTCCGGTGTGTTTACCGCGACCACGTACTTCACAAAGCCGGCGGATACCGGCGCTCCCGCTGCTTCGGGAGCGAAGCCGGCGGGGAAACCGTGAACGGGAATGAGCCAACTATGCGTCTCGCAAATGTATTCGTCGTAGGGGTTCTGCTGGCGCTTGGCGCTCCCAGCATTTTGGCGCAGGCGAAGCCATCCGGCCAAGCTGCTCCAAAACCTGTGGCGTCTCCTGCGAAGGTGTCCGCTCAGGCGGCCGCGCCGGCTGCGAAGGCCGCAGCGCCAACTAAGCCTGCCGCTCAGGGAGCCACCAAGCCGTCGGCGGTGGCGCCGAAGACTTCTGTCGCAAAAACGGCCGCGCCGGCTAAGAAGAAGCTTGCGGCGAAGAAGCCTGCCAAACCGGTGGAGAAGCCGGAAGGCCTCGGCGAGGCACCTGCCGAAAGCGATACCAAGGTAGCCCGTCGCGATCCGTTTGAGTCGTTGGTCGGCCGGCAGCAAAGACAGAGTTCCGTGCCAGCGATTCCTGGGAAGCCGGGGTTGGTTATTGGAACGTTGCGCCTAGACGGCATCGTGAAGGCCCCCAGCGGGATGATTGCCGTCGTCACCAACCCGCAGTCACGCACCTACTTTTTGCGGGAAGGCGATCAGCTTTTCGACGGCCGCGTGGAAAAGATCACGATGGACAGCGTGTCCTTCCACGAACTGGGCAAGGACGCCTTCGGGAAGCCCGTGGAACGCACGGTCAGCAAGGGAATCTACTCGAGTCCAGGAGAACAGCAATGAAGACGAATTGGCCGGCCATACGGTGCGGCAGCCTGCTCTTAGCGGTCGTGGCGCTCTCGGTACCCGCCGTCTCGACGCGGGCGCAGCAGCCTCCTCGAACCGCCGATAGCGATAGCTCCGCGGTAATCTCCAGCGTGGCCATCACGCAGGCCTCGGAGCGGGCGACTGTCCGAGTGGATGGCGAAGGCCGTCTCGATGCCCACGCGGCCCGCATGCAGAATCCGGATCGCTTGGTACTGGATTTTGCGGGTGCGCGGCTGGCGGTGCAGAATACCGTCATTTCGGGCGTGTCGGCTCCCGTGCGCGGCGTGCGCTTGGGTCAATATAGGCCGGACGTGGCGCGGGTCGTGATCGATTTGACGAGCGCGACGCCGTACCAGATTTCGCGGGAAGGTTCGGCGCTGATAATTTCCTTTGCTATTCCCCCCGCGGTGCCTGCGGGAGCTCCCGATGCAAGCGCGGCTGCGGTGCCGCTGAAGACCACGGAGCTGCATCAAGCCGCATTCTTTAAAACCGCGTCGCCCCGCTCGGTGGCCGCGCATTTTTCCACCCCGCGCGCGTTAATCTCCGCTCCCCGGTTCGAGTTGCCACGCGAACTGACCCAGCCCTCAGTCGCACTGGCTTCGTTCCGGAGGAAGCCGGACAGCCCGGCGCAGCAGGCCGCGGCGCCTTCAGCCGCCCCCGCCACGGGTAACACGGGTGGGATGAAGTACACCGGGGAACCTATCTCCGTCAACCTGAAGGACGTGGACCTCAAGGACTTCTTCCGCCTGATTCACGAAATCAGCGGACTGAATGTGGTTCTGGACCCCGCGGTCAAGGGGACGCTGACGATCGTGCTGGACGAAGTTCCGTGGGACCAGGCGCTGGACATCGTCCTGCAAAACAACGGCCTGGACAAGCAGCTCAACGGAAACGTCCTGCGCATCGCCACGCACGACACGATGAGGAAGGATGCGGAAGTGCAGCGCGATTTGCAGAAGGCGCAGGCGGAGGCCATCGATCCCGTCACCGTCACGCGCGTTCTGAGCTATGCGAAAGCCGCGAGCATGACAGGGACGCTCAAACGTTTCCTCTCGCAGCGCGGCGAAATTCTTTCCGATGACCGCTCGAACCAGCTCATCATTCGCGATATCCCGTCGGTTATTCCGGTGGTGGACAATCTAATCCGTCAGCTGGACCGCAAGTCCCAGCAGGTGGAAATCGAGGCGCGTGTGGTATCGGCGTCGCGATCCTTCGCGCAGGATATCGGTACGCAAATTGCCTTCGCGGGTTCCACCACGGGCGGCCGCTCGGTGATTGGTGGCGCACCCAACTCCAACCTTGGCGCCAGTCCCGTGACCACAGGTACGGGCCTGCCGCAACCGCCTCTCATTGTCGGAACAGGCGGGTCCGGCACCAATACAGGGATGCCCTTCGCGGTGAATCTGGGCGCTGGCGTGCCCACTAGCGGCATTGGCTTCTTTCACCGTTCGCCGAACTTTGCCCTGGATTTCCTGATAACCGCGGCGGAAGCCAAAGGTGTCGGCAAGCTGCTCTCCAAGCCGAAGGTGATCACCCAGAACAACGAAAAAGCCACCGTCAAGCAGGGCACCAAGATCCCCATCCAGACGACCATCAACAACACCATTTCGGTGCAGTTCATTGACGCCGTGCTCAAGCTTGAGGTCACCCCGCAAATTACCGCGGATGGCACGGTGTTCATGGATGTGATCGTCGAAAACACGCAGATCGATAATGGTATTCCGCGCGTCCAAGGTATTCCCGCGCTGAACACCCAGTCGGCCGAAACCAAGGTGCTGGTCTCCGATGGCGGTACGGTCGTCATCGGCGGGATCATCATCTCCTCGCAACGTGTAGACGTCAGCCAGGTGCCGATTGTGGGCAGTATTCCCCTCATCGGACATCTGTTCAAGCGCACCAATACCACCATGCAGTCTCAGGAATTGCTCTTCTTCCTGACGCCGCGGATTGTGCCTGGCTAAGAGTTCGAATCCAACGAAGGGCAATGAGGAGGAGGCCACGGCCTCCTCCTTTTTTGTTGTTACCTCTCTTCTATGAACACGGAACTGTTTAGCGACCGCCGCCGTGCCATCCGGGCATTTCTCAGGGGCGAGGGACTCGACGCCCTGCTCATCACGAAACCCGAGAATTGGTACTACCTCACCGGCTTCACCGGGGAATCTGGAGCCCTTGTCGTCTCGCGATCAGGTTCCACACTCATCACCGACGGTCGCTTCACCACGCAGGCCCGCACGGAGGCGAAACGTGTTCGTCTATTCACCCAAAAAGGCTCTTTGGCGCACTCCACAGGCCAACTGCTCCGTTCGAATCGTCTCCGAAGCATCGCCTATGACCCGGCCGGAATCACCGTTAGCCAGTTGCGACTGCTAAAAAAGGCCACGGGACGCCGTCAAAACTGGATTGGCATTGAGGGTACGGTCGAAGGCCTTCGTTTGCGCAAGGCCCTCCCTGAAATCAACTGCATTCGACTAGCTGCCGCCCTCGCTGGAGAGGTCCTTGAAGGCGCCTTGCGGTTATTGAAGCCCGGCGTCCGGGAACTAGAGATCGCCGCGGAAATCGAATACCAGATGCGCCGCAGGGGTGCCAGTGGGCCCGCCTTCGAGACGATCGTAGCCTTTGGAGAGCGGTCTGCCCTGCCGCATGCCCGGCCTACGGACCGGAAGCTACGGAAAAATGAATTGGTCGTCCTGGACCTGGGTGCTATACTCGGCCACTATTGCAGCGACATTACCCGTACCGTGTTCGTCGGACGGGCACCTGCGCGCATCCGGGAGTGGTATCAGGCGGTTCTGGAGGCGCAGGCGGGTGCTATACCCATCATCCAGGCAGGGGTCTCGTGCGGGGAAGTGGACGCGGCCGCGAGGCGCGTCTTGGAATCGCACGGACTGGGGCGTTACTTCGTACACAGTACCGGCCACGGGCTTGGGCTTGAAGTCCATGAGGCGCCCAGGCTGGCGCGGGGCCAAAGCGAACGGCTTGCACCGGGGCATGTCGTTACGGTCGAACCCGGCGTATATATTCCAGGGGTTGGCGGGATCCGCATTGAGGATGACGTGGCAGTGCATTTGGGGAAAAACGAAGTTCTGACCCGCGTACCGCGGGACTTCATCGAGCTCTGAGACAGCATGAAACCCAAAAAACCGACCACTCCGCAGGGAAGTCCTTCATTTGTAACGCCTGACCTTCACCAGATTGAGAAGCTTCTCCGCTTCATGACCGATCATAACCTCGAGGAATTCGAGTACGCCTGCGGCGACCTAAAGATCCGCCTGCGAAAGCCGTCTGCAGGGGTGGCGGCGAGTCACTCGCGCCCTGCCGCCGCTTCCGAACTTATCCCCGCTTCGGCGCCTCTTGGAACCGCCACTGCGGCGGCTAGCGGGGCCTCCGAGTCGCGACCCAGCGAGGACCTCCACTTGGTCAAGTCACCCATTGTCGGCACGTTCTACGGATCGCCCAGCCCCGGCGCCGAGGCGTTTGTGAAGGTGGGGGCTCATGTCGAGTCTGGCCAGACTCTTTGCATCGTCGAGGCCATGAAGCTCATGAACGAAATCGAATCGGACGTCAGCGGGGAAGTCATCCGCGTCTTCGCCGAAACCGGCCAGCCGGTGGAATACGGCCAGCCGCTCTTCGGCATTCGTCCCAGCCAGAAGAAGTAGCCGGTTCGACGCCTATGTTCCGAAAAATCCTGGTAGCCAACCGCGGGGAAATCGCCCTGCGCGTCATTTGCGCCTGCAAAGAACTGGGGATAGACACGGTCGCGGTCTATTCCGAAGCCGACCGCAACTCCCTCCACGTTCGTTTTGCCGATGAAGCGGTTTGTATCGGCCCTGCGCGCAGCACCGAAAGCTACATGAACATCCCCCAGGTCATCAGCGCCGCCGAAATCACCAATGTGGATGCCATCCATCCGGGCTACGGCTTCCTCTCCGAAAGCGCCAATTTTGCCAAAGTTTGCGAAGCGTCCGAAATCACCTTTATCGGCCCCACCGCCGAAGTCATCGAGCTCATGGGCGAGAAAGACCGTGCGCGGCGCGAAATGAAGGCTGCGGGTGTTCCCACGATCCCTGGGTCCGAAGGACTCATTGAAGGTGACGAGCAGCTCGCGAAGGAGGCCGGGGAGATCGGTTTTCCCCTCATCCTGAAGGCTGCCGCAGGGGGTGGAGGGCGCGGGATGCGCGTCGTCCGCACCAACGACGAGCTCCTTCCCGCGTTCCAGGCTGCCCGCAGCGAGGCGCAGCAAGCGTTTGGCAACCCGGACGTGTATGCCGAGCGGTTCCTCGAGCATCCCCGGCACATCGAGTTCCAGGTACTGGGAGACCGGCATGGCAAGGTGATTCATCTGGGCGAGCGCGAATGCAGCATCCAGCGGCGGCATCAGAAATTGGTCGAAGAGTCGCCATCGCCGATCCTCGATCCGAAGCGCCGCGAGGAACTGGGGGCGCAGATCGTACGCGCGCTCGAAAAGATCGGGTACACCAATGCCGGAACGGTGGAGCTTCTCATGGATGAGGATGGCGAGTTCTACTTCATCGAAATGAATACGCGCATCCAGGTCGAGCATCCCGTGACGGAGATGATCACGGGTGTGGACCTGATCAAGGCGCAGGTTCGTCTGGCAGCCGGCGAAAGAATCGACGAAGCGGTCGGTGAGTACCAGTTTTCCGGACACGCCATCGAATGCCGCATCAACGCCGAGGATCCGGAGACGTTTGTGCCCTCGGCGGGACGCATAACGGCGTTCCAGGCGCCGGGAGGCACGGGCGTGCGCGTGGATTCGGCGGCCCACACCGACGCCGTCATCACCCCGTACTACGATTCCCTCATCGCCAAGCTCATCGTGCGCGGCCGCGACCGCCAGGAATCCATCGGCCGAATGAAGCGCGCACTCGAGATGTTTGTCATTGAAGGTATCCGGACTTCGATCCCGCTCCATCGCAGAATCTTTGCCGATCCCGAGTTTGCCGCGGGCAATGTGGATACCCACTTCATTGAGCGGCTGCTGCCGCCCAGCGGAAAATAGGCGCGTATGCCGCTTGTGCTTCCTCGTTTGTATGTGATATGGGAAGCGTCGCTGCTCCCCTGGGGAGTCATGGACTGCGCGCATATGCTGGCTGAATCCGGTGTTCATCTCGTCCAATACCGCGACAAGAATGCTTCCCCCCGCGAACTTCTGCGCGTTTCGCGCGGGCTTGCGGACCACTTTCGTGCTGCCGGAATCTCTTTCATCATAAACGACCGCCCCGATGTGGCTGTGCTGGCCGGTGCGTCAGGCGTGCACGTTGGGCAAGAAGACCTCGGCGTCGAAGATGCGCGGGCCGTCGTTGGCCCGGATCGCTGGGTAGCCGTTTCAACGCACAATGTCGAGCAGGTCCGGCTGGCCGCGGAAACCTCGGCGGACTACATTGCCGTGGGGCCCGTGTTTCCAACGAAGACCAAGGCAAAAGCGGACCCGGTTGTGGGGCTTGAACTGGTCCGGCGGGCGCGCGAATTGACGCAGAAGCCGCTCGTGGCCATCGGGGGAATCACGATGGAGCACGCCCGTGATGTCTTGGACGCTGGCGCGAACTCGCTTGCCGTGGCCTCAGACATCTGGCGCGCGCGCGATCCGCGCCAGCGCATCAGGCAGTACCAGGAAATACTCGCCGCGGGCGCGGGGGCCTGCGGAAACTCCTCATGACGTAGAGGATCTGCTCATTCGCTCCGACTGCGAACGAGCGGCACAACACAGGAGTTCGAATCCAGCATCGTACGACCGGTTCGGAGACCTGGAGGCGGGATGAAGACAGCATTGCTGGTGGCACTGGCCGTTGTGACCGTCGCCTTTATCGCTTATTGGATCGGCGCAACTCGAAAGGCGCGGCCGGACTATTCGGGTACCGGCAGTTTTTCTGTTGCGATTCGTGTGCTGGTGGGCTTCTTCACAAATTTTTTCGATACGCTGGGGATAGGGTCCTTCGCCACCACGACTTCCACGTTTAAGTTTCTGCGCGGCGTCAGAGATGAGGCCATCCCCGGCACGCTCAACGTTGGCCATGCCATCCCGACGGTCGCCGAAGCTTTTATCTTCATCGCCATCGTCACCGTGGACATCCGCACGCTGATCGCCATGATTGCCGCTTCGGTGCTGGGAGCATGGCTGGGCGCGGGGATCGTGGCGCGGTGGCCGCGGCGCGCTGTACAGGTGGGACTGGGGCTGGCCCTCGTCTGCGCGGCAGTGCTCATGCTGATGACGCAGCTCCACCTCTTCCCTGGCGGGGGCGAGCGGCTGAGCCTCGAAGGAACGCGCCTTTGGGCCGGGATGATCGGCAACTTCGCGCTGGGAGCGCTGATGACGCTGGGAATCGGACTGTATGCGCCTTGCATGATTTTGGTCAGCTTGTTGGGCATGGACCCGAAGGCGGCGTTCCCAATTATGATGGGGTCGTGCGCGTTCCTGATGCCCGCGGGCAGCGTGCGCTTTATCAAAAGCGGGCGCTACGATTGGAAGGCGGCCATGGGCCTGACCATCGGGGGCGTTCCGGGAGTCTTGGTGGGCGCGTTTATCGTCAAGTCGCTGCCGCTGACGGCCGTCCGCTGGCTGGTCGTCGTCGTAGTGCTCTATACGGCAATGATGCTGCTGAACTCCGCCGCGAAGGAAGCTCGCGCAGCGCAAGCCGGCGCGGAAGTACCAGACGAATGATCGTCCTCATCATCCGCCGGATCCTTTCGGTGCTGGGTGTACAGCGTGCCGGCGATCACGGGGATTTCGCGCTCCGGCACGGGCGGCCGCATGCGGAGCGTCCTTGCCGCGTCATCGGCTTTCCCGTGATTCCACTCTTGTATATTGCGATGGCCTTGGCCATCATGTTTGTTCTGTTGCTGTGCCAGACGCAAACGGCCTGGCGAGGGCTTGTGATCGTACTCTTGGGTGTTCCGGTGTATCTGATTTTGTCGCGCCGGAGCCGAACGGCGGCCCGGCCCGGCCGTGATTTCGATCAAGGAGCGAGTGCATGAGCAATTCGATTTTCACAAGAAAGCCCATGAGCATGCTTCTGAACGAGGCTGCGGATTCAGGCGGGCATAGCCTGAAGCGCACCCTCGGCGCGGGACAGCTCACGGCGCTCGGTGTCGGCGCGATCATTGGCGCGGGCATCTTCGTCTTGTCCGGCTTGGGAGCGCACTATGCCGGGCCGGGGCTTATGCTCTCCTTCGTTCTTTCTGGATTGGGTTGCGCCTTCGCGGGTCTCTGCTACGCGGAATTTGCGGCCATGATTCCGCTGGCGGGTAGCGCTTACACCTATGCCTACGCCACGCTGGGCGAACTGTTTGCCTGGATCATCGGCTGGGACCTCACGCTTGAATACGCCATGGGCGCCAGCACGGTTTCCTCCGGATGGTCCAACCACTTCATCGAATTGCTCAATATCTTTCACATCAAGATGCCCCTCTGGCTGGCCTACGATCACTGGACCGGGCTGCGCATGGCGGAAAAAATTATCGCCCGCGACATGGCGCAGGCTTCGGATGCCAGCCTCGTCCCCGGCACACAGGCGTTTTTGACGAAAGTGGCGGACATCATGTCCGCGCATTCGCCGGAGCTGACGCACAGAGCCCACGAACTGCTTGCCGCGCCGAGCATCTTCGGGATGGATATTGGTTTCAACGTGCCCGCATTCTTCATCGCCCTGGTCATCACGGCGATCCTGGTCATCGGCATCAAGGAAAGCGCGCGCTTTAACGCCACCATCGTCATCATCAAGGTCGCGGTGGTTCTCTTCGTCATCGGACTCGGCGTCCGCTACATCAATCTGGCCAATTGGGGCCACGATTGGAGTTCCTTCGCTCCCAACGGCCTTTCCGGAATCGGAGCCGGCGCGGCCTACATTTTCTTTGCCTACATCGGATTCGACGCCGTCTCGACCACGGCGCAGGAAGCGAAAAATCCACAGCGGGATTTGCCCATCGGCATCATCGCCTCTCTTTTCGTCTGCACCATCTTGTACATTCTCGTCGCCGGCGTGCTCACCGGCATGGTGCCCTGGCAGGATATAAACATCGAAGCGCCCATCGCGCGCGCCTTTCTGGACCGTGGCCTCACCTCCGCGTCTCACGTCATCACCATCGGCGCGCTGGCCGGGCTGACCAGCGTCATGCTCGTCATGCTTCTTGGCCAGACGCGCGTTCTCTACTCCATGGCCAACGACGGCTTGCTCCCCAAGAAGTTCTTCGCCGCCATTCATCCGAAGTTCCGCACGCCGTGGAAGAATACGATTTTGGTTGGTTTGCTGGCCGCCATCGTCGGCAGCATCACGCCGATTGACGACATCGGAAAAATGGTGAATATCGGCACGCTTCTGGCGTTCGTAATCGTCTGCATTGCCGTCCTGGTATTGCGCAAAATAAACCCAGAGCAGGCGCGGCCCTTCCGCACGCCCTGGGTCCCCGTCGTGCCGATTCTTGGTATCCTGTTCAACGGTTACATGATGTACAAGCTCGGCTGGATCAACTGGGCGCGGCTCATCGGCTGGCTCATCATCGGGTTGGGGATTTATTTCACCTACAGCATAAAGCACAGCCGGGTGCGGAACATGGCCGGTCAATAATCGCTTCCGCCGGGGCAGGGCCGCTGGCCCAGCCCCGGCCGGATTTCCGCAGCGTCTTGCGGCTCGTTTCCCGCGTCCTCTTCGGGTAAAGTAACTCTTCAACTGGCGAATCCCATGACAGTCCTTCGGACCAAGTTGCGCGAATTGTGGGCCAGCCTCTCGCGGCTCGATCTCGCCGCGCTCTTTCTGGTTCTCCTCGGTAGCGCGCTACTCCTGCTGGAGCGCTTCCTGCCGCCCGCCGTTCCAACGGGATTCGTCAAATATCTTTCGGCGCTCGCGGCCATCTATCTCCTGTTCCGGTTGATCGGGTGGTCGCGCACGCGGCTATTGTGGAGCTTGCGCAGCCGGCTGATCGTCGCCTATCTCTTCATCGCCGTCGTGCCCGTGCTTCTTCTCGTGACGCTTGCCTATCTGGGCGCGCGGATTGTGTATTCGCAGCTCGGCGCGTACGTCATCTACTCGGATGTTCAGCGCAGGATTGAGATGCTTGCGGACAGCGCCGGGCACATCGCTGCCGCCGAAGGCGCTCTGCCCGCCTCGGTTCCATCGGCCGTCGCACGCGATATGTTCACGGCGCAGGCCCACGCCGCGCGGGACAAAGAGCTTCCCGGCTTGGTGGTGGACCACGAGCCGGACGCGGGCCTCCTCCGCCGCATCGCGCCGAATAGCGACCACTTCTCGGGGCTATTGCAGTCCCATGGCCAGCTTTCGGTTATTGCCTTGCGTGAGATGCAAGGGCCGAACGGACCGGTGGTGATTCGATTGTCCGTCCCCATTACGGCGGAATTCCTGGAGAGAGTCGCCGCGGATCTCGGCCCGCTGCAAATCGGAATCACGGAGCGCGCCGAAGCATGCAAAGCCGGAGAGTTTATATTCTCGATTGCGGATGACAAATACTGCACGCTTGCGAAAGTAGGCACGCGCAAACGCGCCCTGCAGGCCGCTTCGTCCTGGCTGGACCCCGTCATTCTCGGTAATTCCACCCTTGAAGCTGTTTACCTGGACGGCCATCGCGCGGTCCAGCTCAATCATCCCGTTCTGGTGGTCTTCACGGAGCGCCCTTCGCGAGTGAATCACCGGATTTTTTCCTCCCTGGGGACTTTGAGCGGCCTGGACGTCGAGCTGTTCGGCGCGGTGGCGCTGCTCTTTCTTCTGCTGGAGGTTGCGGCTCTGGTGGTTGGCGTGATCCTCACGCGCGGGATCACCAAGGCCATCGCTGAGCTCTACCGCGCGACGCAATACGTGCAGGCCGAGGATCTTACGCATCGCGTGCGCATCGAGCGGCGCGACCAGCTTGGCGATCTGGGCGTCTCCTTCAACCTGATGATGAGCAAGATCAGCAGCCTGATCGAGGAGCAGAGGCACCGCGAGCGTTTGGAAAACGAGATTTCCATCGCGCGGGAAGTTCAGGCGCAGCTTTTCCCGCAAAGTTTTCCGGACGTTCCGGGCGTGGAGATCGAAGCCATCTGCCGCGCCGCGCGGGTTGTCTCCGGCGATTACTACGATTTCATCCAGTTGGGCCCCACGCAGGTGGCGCTGGTAATTGCGGACATTTCGGGGAAGGGAATCTCCGCGGCGTTGCTGATGGCGAGTCTGCAAGCGGCGCTGCGCAGCGCGGTGCTTGTGCCGGGAAGCGCGGAGATGAGCACGGCGGAACTGGTCTCCCGATTGAATAATCACCTGGTGCGAAACACCAGCGACGACCGCTTCGCCACTCTCTTTTTCGCGGTGTACGACAGCTCGCGCCGCCTTCTGCGCTATACCAACGCCGGACACCTTCCCGGCCTGTGCGTGTGCAAGGGCATCAGCCGGCATCTCTGCGAAGGCGGCATGGTTTTGGGTGTGGTCGCGGATTATCCCTACGAAGAAGGAACGATCGAGGTCGAGCCGGGAACGCTCCTGATCGGCTACAGCGACGGCTTGATCGAGCCGGAAAACGTGTATGGCGAGCAATTCGGCATTCCTCGCCTGGAACAGGCCGTGGTGCGCCGCCAGGGGTCTTCGCCGTCCATCGTGGCGGAAACCTTGATGATTGCCGCCGAGGAATGGGCCGGCACGGCCGAGCAAGCGGATGATATGACCGTGATCGTCGCCCGGCTGGGGTAGTCGTACCCCTTCCCGCAACACCGTCCGGGACGTAGCCGGTTCAAGCTGGCTTCCCCCTCTACCCCCCATGGTTTTGTGCATCTGTTCATTCCACACGACTTGCGGGCCCCTTGTTTGCATCTGTTCATTCTGCGGGAGTTGCGGACGCGATTTCAGTGTCATCCGGAAGTCGCCGGGCACAAGTCCGTTGATTCGAGGGGGTTTGCAGGAGAGAGACCCTCCTGCGCCCGCCCACATCGGGCTACGGCGGGCCCTTCGAGGCTCAGGGTAAACAGGCGGGGTGGGGCCGAGCGGTGACTGCGATTGCACGGCCCAGGGTAGCACGGTAATTACTGACTGTCAATAGGGTACTGAAGAGTGATTCGAACGATCTGTGGAAAAGTGGCCGAGTGGATTGACGACTACCGGGGAAGGGCCGAAGAAAAAGCCCCACGTGCGAAACCGGCACGTGGGGCACCCAAAATCGTCCCGTCACTTCACGTCCGGGCCACCCGCCCGTTGGCGCACGCTGTGGATAACGTGTATGTTGTCGGGATGAATTCCACGTTAACGATCGTTGCAATGAGACGAGCAAGAAGGATGCAACGGGCTGGGCTGATTCTATTCGCAGTCTTTGCTTGCCCTCCAATGCTTGCCGCGGACGACCTGCAAAAGACGCAGAAGAAGGAACTGGAATCGACGGCCAAGGCATTGATGAATGAGGCCAAGTCCTTGGAAGGTTCGGGCA
>JBGPGF010000050.1:0-16764 GCA_041483755.1 Terriglobia bacterium
CGGTCGGCCACCAGCGCGCCCGTCGGCCGCAACGCCATCTCTCCGGCGTATTCCGTCCAGCCGTCGAAGATCGAATGAATCAGCGCCGTCCCACGCGTGTCCGTGAGTAACTGGCCGCGCAGGCCGATCAGCCCGCGGGCCGGGATGCGAAACTCCATGCGCACGCGCCCGGAGCCGTGGTTGCTCATCTTCACCATCTCGCCGCGGCGGCTTCCCAGGGATTCGAGGATGATTCCGATGAACGCTTCCGGCACGTCAATCACCAACCGCTCAAGCGGCTCCAGCTTGCGGCCCTTTTCGGTGCGCACGACGATTTCCGGCTTGCCGGCCATCAGTTCGTACCCTTCGCGGCGCATCGTTTCGATCAAAATGGCCAGCTGCAATTCACCGCGGCCTAGGACGCGCAGCGATTCCGGCGTATCGGTGTCCTCGACGCGGATCGAAACATTGGTCAACAGCTCTTTCGTGAGCCGGTCGCGCAGGTCGCGCGAGGTAACGTAGGTCCCTTCGCGGCCAGAGAGTGGCCCTGTGTTGACGGTGAAAACCATTGCCAACGTGGGTTCATCGATAATCAGCGGCTCAAGCGGCGCCGGCTGCGCCAGGTCCGTGATGCTCTCGCCGATCTGGATGCCTTCGACCCCGGCGATGGCCACGATATCGCCTGCTTCGACGGACTCGGCTTCGTCCCGGACCAAGCCACGAAACGTGAAGAGCTTGGTGATGCGCGTGGGCTCGATCTTCCCGTCCAGCTTGCCGATGGCGACATCGGCGCCGCGCCGGAGCGTGCCGTTGAAAACGCGCCCGATGGCGATGCGGCCGAGGAAATCGCTGTAGTCGAGATTCATCACCTGGATTTGCAGGATGGCGCCGGGATCGCCAGGCGGCGTGGGAATGGCCTTCACGATGGCTTCAAACAGAGGGAGCAAATCGGTCGAGCCATCGCTCAGCTTGCGGTGCGCCACGCCTTCACGCGCGTTGGCGTAGATCACGGGAAAATCGAGTTGGTCTTCCGTTGCGTCGAGATCGATGAACAGGTCGTAGATCTCGTCGAGCACTTCTTTGGGGCGGGCGTCAGCGCGGTCAATCTTGTTGAGCACCACGATGGGCGGAAGCTTGGCGGCCAAGGCTTTTTGAAGCACGTAGCGTGTTTGGGGAAGCGGCCCTTCGCTCGCATCCACCAGAAGAAGCACGCCGTCCACCATGCGCAGCGCGCGCTCTACTTCACCGCCAAAATCGCTGTGGCCAGGGGTGTCCACGATGTTGATCTTCGTATCGTGGAAAAACAACGCCGTATTCTTGGCGAGAATGGTGATGCCGCGCTCGCGCTCCAGGTCGTTGGAGTCCATCACGCGGTCAGTGAGGTGTTCATTGGCGCGAAAGATGCCGCTCTGACGCAGCATGGCATCCACAAGCGTGGTCTTGCCGTGGTCCACGTGGGCGATGATGGCGATATTGCGAATCTTATCGGTCATGACTCTTTCTTTTGGGTTGACCGCTTCGCGGTCACGCTTGAATTGTTCGTCCGCTTGCCGCAGCGGGCAGAGACAAAAATGGCTGCTGTAGAAACCAGCAGCCCGGACGAAACCCCTCGATTACCGCCGCGCGCTTGAGCAACGAATAGTTTAACAGATGCGGGAAGCCGCAGCTAGGGTAGCTGCCCCTACGCCCAATACGTCCGATCCAGCGTGCGGTACTGGATCGCCTCGCTCAGGTGCTTTGGCTCGATCCCTTCCGCGCCATCCAGGTCGGCAATCGTCCGCGCTACCTTCAAGATCCGGTCGTGCGCTCGCGCCGAAAGTCCCAGCCGCGTAATGGCCGTCTCCAGCAGCTTTTCGCCTTCTGCGGAAATCGCGCAGACTTTGCGGATCAGCTTCGGCGAGATCTGCGCGTTCGAGTAGATCTTCTTTTCCGTCGCGTACCGCGCGAGTTGCCGCTCCCGTCCCGCAATCACACGTAGCCGCACCGTCGCGGAATCCTCCGACGAAGAAGGCGCGCGCAGCTCTTTGTACTTCACCGCGGGCACCTCGATGTGAATGTCAATGCGGTCCAGCAGCGGCCCGGAAATTTTCGATACGTAGCGCTGAATCTGCGGCGGCGTGCAGTGGCATTCGCGCGTCGGGTCGCCGAAGTAACCGCACGGGCACGGATTCATCGCCGCGGCCAGCATGAACCGCGAAGGAAACGTCACCGAAGTCACTGCGCGGGAAATGGTCACCGCGCCATCTTCCAGCGGTTGGCGGAGCACTTCCAGCACATTGCGCTGAAACTCCGGCAGCTCATCGAGGAATAGCACGCCGTTGTGCCCCAGCGACACTTCGCCGGGCCGCGGGATCGCTCCGCCGCCGATCAATCCCGCGTCGCTGATGGTGTGATGTGGCGAGCGGTACGGCCGCGTGGCCACCAGCCCGCGTCCGTCTTCGAGCACTCCCGCCACGCTGTGAATCCGCGTTGTCTCGATGGCTTCATCGAGCGACATCGGCGGCAGGATTGTCGGGATGCGCTTCGCCAGCATCGTCTTGCCCGCGCCCGGCGGCCCGATGAAAAGAATGTTGTGCCCGCCCGCGCACGCCACCTCGAGCGCGCGCTTGGCCGACTGCTGCCCATGCACATCGCGCAAATCCACTCCGTACTGCGCCGCTTCGGAAAGCAGTTGCTGCCGGTCCACGCGCACCGGCTGGAACGATTCGGGAAAATTGATCAGGTCCACCGCCTGCGGCAGCGACTTCACGGCAAACACGTCCACGCCCTCGACCACTGCGGCCTCGCGCGCGTTTGCTTCCGGCACCGCCAGCCACTTCAACCCGCGCTCCCTCGCCGCCAGCGCCGCCGAGAGCGCACCGCGCACCGGCCGCACGCTGCCGTCCAGCGACAGCTCGCCCAAGAACATCGACTCCCCAAGGACCTTTCCGAAAAACGTTCCCATGCATCCGAGCAGCCCCAGCGCCATCGGCAGATCGAACCCCGATCCCTCCTTGCGCACATCCGCCGGCGCCAGATTGATCGTTACGCCGCGGCCATAAGGAAATTCGTAGCCGCAATTCTTCAGCGCTGATTTGATCCGCTCGCGGCTTTCCTTCACCGCGTTGTCCGGCAGCCCTACCACGTTGAAGTCGGTGATCTTCGCCGAGCCGACGTCCACCTCGACGTCGACGAGGTAAGCGTCAATGCCGTACACCGCCGCGCTGGTCGCCTTGAAAAGCATCTGAGAAGGAAAGCCGCGTCACGCCCCAATCCCCCGACGCAGCTTGCGCGCGCAGGATAAACCAATCCTGCAAGATACGCCAGAGGAACTGAGGCCCGCGACTTCTAGCGTTGGCACACGTGCTTTACACTCGCGCACGGGGCACGTATAGTTTCAGTCGTGGGCGTATTCCCCTCAATTTTGCCCGCGTGAGGTTCACCGATGATCGGATGGGTAATCCTGATCGGTCTCGTCGTGCTGATCCTTTTCGTGATCGGCCTTTACAATAGTTTTGTCCGCCTGCGGGTCCAGTGCGACAACGCTTGGGCCGATATTCACGTGCAGCTCAAGCGCCGCTACGACCTGATTCCCAACCTCGTAGAGACCGTCAAAGGATATGCGGGTCACGAAAAGGGCACGCTGGAAGCCGTCATCAAAGCCCGCAACATGGCCATGGCCGCCCAAGGTCCCGCCGCGAAGGCCGAAGCCGAAAATATGCTTTCCGGCGCGCTGAAAAGCTTGTTCGCTCTTTCCGAGGCCTATCCGCAGCTGCGCGCCATTGAGAGCTTCACCTCGCTCCAGGGTTCACTCACGCAAATTGAAGACACGGTGCAGAACGCCCGGCGCTATTACAACGCCGTCGTCCGCGACCTCAACACGAAAATCCAGCAATTCCCGGGCAACATCATCGCCGGCATGTTTAATTTCAAGATCCGCGAATTCTTCGAAATCTCTGCCCCGGCCGAGCGCGAGGCGCCCAAGGTCAGCTTCACCACGCCGACGCCAGCTGCGTAGCAGGGCCGCAACCTGCATGCGTCGCAACCTATTGCATCGCGAACTCTTGCCGCCCCGGCTAGCCGCGATTGCATTTTTCTGCGCACTGCTTTTCTTGCTCGTCTCTTCCGCGCGAGCTCGCGAGCTCCGCATCGAGCATTTCAGCTCGGAGATCATCGTCTCTCCGAACAGCCACGTCAGCGTTACCGAAACCATTCAGGTGCGTTTCATCGGCTCCTGGCACGGTCTTTATCGGGAGATTCCCGTCGAGTACGTTACGCCGCAGGGGCTCAATTACACGCTTTTCCTGACCGTCAAGCGCATTACGGACGGCGACGGCACTGCGCTGAAATTCGAAAACAGCCGGGAACGCCACTACCGCAAGCTCAAGATCTATGTCCCCAACGCCGAGGATGCGCGCAGGACCATCGTCATCGAGTACGAAGTGTCCGACGGCCTCCGTTACTTCGAGGATCACGATGAGCTCTACTGGAATGTCACCGGCGACGAATGGGACGTGCCCATTCAAGAGGCCGATGCGCGCATCGTCCTTCCCGAGAATACGTCCGGCGTCCGCGCCAACCAATTCACCGGCGCGTACGGCTCCCGCGCGCAGAATGCCGACGTCCAGATTGTGGGCAACGGCGTCGAGGTCCACACGCGCGAATCGCTCGGTTACCACGAGGGCTTTACCATCGCGATTGCTTTCGACAAAGGTTTCGTTCACGAACCTACGCGCGCGGACAAGATTTCTCTCTTCTTCCGGAGCAACTGGCCGCTCTTCGTCCCCTTCCTCGCTTTCTTCTTCATGTTCTGGGAGTGGTGGAAGAATGGCCGCGATCCGCGTCTCCGGCCCATCGCCGCGCTATACGAGCCGCCCGACCAGCTCACCCCCGGTGAAATTGGCACGCTCCTTGACGACTCCGCCGACATGCGCGACATCACCGCCACCATCGTGGACCTCGCGGTCCGCGGGTTTCTCGTTATCGAGGAACATTCGAAAGAACACATGATGGGTCTATGGAAGGACAAGGACTACAGCTTCATCCTTCGCAAGGCCCGTTCCGAGTGGGCTGCACTCAAAGACCACGAGCAGACCCTCCTCGGCGGCATCTTCTCCGCCGGTACCGTGGGCGAGACCGTTTCGATGGGCAGCCTCCAGAACCGTTTCTACGCGAATCTTCCCGAACTCAAGAACAACCTGTTCGATTCCCTCGTCACCCACGGTTATTATCGCCGCCGTCCGGACAGCACGCGTCAGGCGTGGCTCGGGGGAGGCCTGGTTCTGGGCTTCCTGATTGCCCTCGGCGGCCCCACGCTGGGCAATGCGTGGGGCATGGCGCCGTTCACGTTCATCCTTACGGGCATCTTGACGGGGCTCGTCGTCTGCGGCTTCGGCTGGTTCATGCCGGCGCGGACGGAGAAGGGCACGCGCGCCCTCGAAGGCACCCTCGGCTTCGAGGATTTCCTCAATCACGTGGAGGCCGACCGCTTCAACAAAATGATCAAGACGCCCGCGATGTTCGAAAAATTCTTGCCATTTGCCATGGCGCTCGGCGTCGAGAAAAACTGGTCCAACGCCTTCAAAGGCATCTACACGCAGCCGCCCGATTGGTACCGCGGCGGCGTCTACGGCCCGTCGTTCTATCCCTATATGTTCGTGAATAATCTCGGCGCCATGTCCTCGCAGGCCAGCACTGTCTTTGCTTCCGCGCCGCGCAGCTCCGGTGGCTCGGGTTTTGGTGGAGGAGGCGGTGGTGGCGGTTTCTCTGGCGGAGGCTTCGGTGGCGGTGGCGGCGGTGGTTTCTAGCCTTCCGAAAATGCAGCGCTGGCGTTCAGGCCGGCGTCTTCTCTGTTCTTCACAGCTTCTTGCGGAAGGCCTTCTGCAACTTGTGGTGTTCGTAGCCCTCGCGAAGATAGAACCCGTGGGCGCGCTCACGGATGACATTCGAGCGAACGAACATGCTGTGGCAGCCGTGCGCACGCGCCCACTCTTCCGCTGTTTGCAGCAGCAACCTTCCAGTTCCCCCGCCGCGCCGCCCTTCTGACACGACAAGCCCGTTCACTTCCGCGCGAGTATCCACCTCGACGAGATGCTGGACGCTCACGTGAGCCCAGCCGGTCACGGCTTCGTCCTGGGCCGCGGCCACGAACACGGCGTGTTCCTCCCGCGGCAAAAGTTTTCGTAGGCGCTCAAGAATCTGCCCGGCAGTGGAAGGGTAGCCAAGCTGTGCGCAAAGCTCCGCGATCGCCTCCGCGTCCCTCTTCTCCGCCGTGCGAATCCGTACTCCATGCGATGCGTGCTTAGCGTGCATTGTGCCGCTTGCCTTTCGTTTTGGCCCGCAAACGCCGCGCCACGGCTTCACTGCGCAGTTCCCGCAGCGCATCCGCGGCGATCCACCGAGCGGTCCGCGAATCCATTTTTCGGATTCGCCCGGCCTCTTGGATCGCTGCGCGGTTGAGCCTCAAATTCCTTTTTCCGATCTGACGCAATGCCCAATTTACGGCCTTCCTCACGAAATTCCGCTCGTCGTGCGCCTCACGCCGAATCATCGGGAGCAGCCGCAGATACTTGTCATCCTTCGCCTCTTTATCATGCACCGCCAGATACGCCATCAATGCAAATCCGGCGCGCTTCTCGAACTCCGCTTTTCGCAGGCTCCACGCCGCCGCCTTTTCCCACGCCGGCTCAGCAAACCCGAACAGGTGGCAACACGTTCCGTCACATACATCCCAATTGTCAAAATCCCGCACCCAATCGTCCATCTGCTCCGCTGTCACTTCCGCCGCTTCATCAATCATTCCGGCTAGGATTCGTGCGTCGTGCACGCCTGTCTTCCACAGCTCCAGGGCCAGCCGCCGGTTTCTTCCGATTTTCCGAACGAGGAGATCCATCTTCGGCTTTGCCACGCCGTACACTTTCATCGCGCGGATGCCGAAACGCGCCATGCCTTCCACGTTGCGCCGCTCGCCGAGCGCGCGCAATTCACGAAGCGCCCCCGCGCAAGTCCACGATTTGCTCCGCTGTTGTCGTCGGACGCTAAAACGTTTTGTCCGAATCGAGGAGGATTGTGACCGGGCCTTCATTGACCAACTCCACCGACATCATCGCTTGAAACACGCCCGTCGCCACCGCCACGCCTAGAGCACGCAGGCTGGCGGCAAATTGCTCGTAAAGCATCTTCGCCTGTTCCGGAGGGGCCGCCGCCACGAAGCTCGGCCGGCGCTGCCCGCGCGCGTCGCCGTACAGGGTGAATTGCGATACGACGAGCGCCGCGCCGCCAGTCTCCAGCAGCGAGCAGTTCATCTTCCCCTGGTCATCCTCGAAAATTCGCAGATGGGCGATTTTTTCCGCGAAAGAGGCCGCCACGGCCGCGCTATCCTCCCGGCCCACGCCGAGAAGGATCAAGAGCCCTGCGCCAATCTCACCGCTCACGCGCCCTTCCACCGTCACACGCGCCCGGCTCACTCGCTGAATGACGGCTCTCATCCCATTCACATCCTGTCATTGAACTTCCGGCGTGGCCGCTGGCTTCGGCTTCCGTGGCAGCAGCTCCGCCAGTTCGGCGACGTTGTACGCCCATGCCGCAAGCACCTGAGCTCCCTGATTGACGTCGTCCTTCCACACTTTGTCGAATGTGTCCGATTGCGAGTGGTGCGTCCGCGTGTATTCCGCCTCATCCTGAATACAGTAGAAGCCGGGCACTCCCGCTTGATTGAACGACAGATGGTCCGTTCCCTCCGAGCGTCGCATGCTCGGCTCCAGCAGCTTCAATTCTCCGAGTGGAGCGAGAACCCTGCCGGCAATCTCGCGGTCCTGATAGTTGTCGTGAAGTCCCAGGGTCAGCACCCGTCCTGTTCCCATGTCGTGCACCAGGACTGCGGAAATCTTCTCCAACTCCTCTCGATGTGCTTCCACGTACTTTTTCGACCCGACCAGCCCTTCCTCTTCTCCCGTGAAAAGCACAAAGCGGATCGTGCGCTTCGGCTGCACGCCGAGTTTCGCCAGCGCGCGAGCCGCTTCCAGCACCGCCATCGAGCCCGTGCCGTTGTCAGTGGAGCCCGAGGCAAGGTCCCATGAATCGAGATGCGCTCCAAGAATCACCACTTCCTCCGGCTTCTCGCTCCCGCGAATTTCCGCCACCGTGTTGTACACTTCCACCGGTTTGCTGCTAAACGCGTTGGTCATCTCCATCTCGACTTCGACCGTCCCGTGCTTCAACAGCCTGTAGACCAGCCGGTAGTCCTCTCCGGAGACGAACGCCGTCGGGATCGCACCCACGTCGAACCTTTCGCCTCCGATTCCCGTCATGTTCAGCAAGCCGTGTGGCTTGTTCGAGTCGCGCAGCACCGCCGTTACTCCCTCGGCTTTGAGAAATTCTGTTCGCACGCGCGCCATTTCGCGAGCCAGGTCATACTCCGACGGGGTCGGAGGCTGTCCGGGCGCCGCCGCCGGCGTTTGCATCGGTTCCAGCACGGGTGAGCGCCGGTCCGACTTCGGCGGCGAGAGAATTTCCGGCTCCTGATAAATGACAACCGCTCCCTTGAGTTTCCCTCGATATTTCTCGAGCTCCTCTTTCTTCTTTGCTTCCACAAGCATTACCGGCCCGCGTACCACCCCCGGCGTGCTCGGCGACCAGCCCGCCGCGGCAATCGTAATCGCCCGCGTCACCGGAGCAACGACCCGCGCCCGAGCGATTCCCCGCGTCCAGGAATGCGCGATCATCCACGGCTCGAGGTGCACGTTCGTCAAGCCGTACTTGCGGAACCGGTCCGCGGTCCACTGATTCGCCTGCTTCATCTCGGCCGTGCCCGTCAGCCGCGCGCCGATATGATCGGACAGGAATTCGAGGTTTTCCATCAATTCGCTGTGGCCGCGAATCTCCGCGAAAATCTTCGCGTCCATCGCCGCGGCCGCTGCGCTTCCCGAATCGGCTGCCTGGGGCGAGGTCCACGCCGGTTGGGATGGAACGAGGAAGGAAGCGAGCAGCAATGCGCAAACGGGCGCTGCAATTCGAAACAATTTCATGAGCTCTCCTGAATAGACAAAAATATTTCTCAAAACAAGTAGCCTTTACGACTTGTCGCGCTGGCGCCTCGCTCGCAAACCGCGCGGCGCCGGCTGGCAGCGCGGGCAGAAATAACTGCTCCGCCCGGCCACCTGCGCGCGCCGGATTTTGGTCCGGCAGCGAGGGCAGGATTTCCCCTCGCGGCCGTAGGCGCGGTGGCGCCGCTGATACTCGCCCGGCTCGCCCGCCGCATCCAGAAAATCCGAAATCGAAGACCCGCGCAATTGGATGGCACGCAGAAGAATCTCGCGCAGCGCCCGATGGAGCGCCGCGGCCTGCTTGCGCGCGAGCTGCGAGCCCAGCCGCGCCGGATGAATCTTCGCGCGCCACAGGCTCTCATCGGCATAAATGTTGCCCACTCCGCGCAAGACATGTTGGTCGAGAAGCAACGCTTTGATCCGCGCGCGCCGCGAGCGAATTCGCGATGAAAACCCTGGTTCGCTCACTTCGAGCGGGTCCGCACCGAGCGGTTTAAGCACGTCTCCAAGCAACGCCTCCGATAAAAACGCCATCCGGCCGAATCGTCTTGGGTCGGTGTAACGCAGCTCGCGCCCGTCATCGAGCAAGAAACAAACATGCGTGTGCTTCTCCGCCGGTTGCGCCGCGGGGCTTGGCGCCAGGTGCCCAGTCATGCCGAGGTGAACAAGCAGCGCTGCTCGGGCCGCCTCTCCGTTCTCGGCTCCATTTGCAGGCGACAGCCGAAGCAGCATCATCTTCCCATAACGCTCCACCGCTTCGATCCGCCGGCCCGGCACGTGCTGCTCAACGGCCGCGGGGTCATCCATGAAATCCGTCTTGCCCAGTGTGAGGGAAACAATTCGCCGCCCGGGAAGTGTTTTGCGGAGGCCTCGGACAATCGTCTCGACTTCGGGGAGTTCAGGCATACGGGTTGCGCACCATCAAAATAGCACGAGTCGCCCGCGCCGTCAGGCCGCAGCCGGAAGTTTCACCCGGCCCTTGTTTGTGAGTTACTTCGGTGCGGTTTGCGGCGCGGGCGGCGGCCAGAAGCCCGGCTCCATGATCGGGCGCTCGTCCATTTTCGGCGCGTATTTTTGCACGGCCGCGCGAATTTCCGCGGCCTTACCGATCAGCGTGAAGACCAGGTTGTCGAGCGGATAGTGTTTCTGAATGACCTGCCGGGCAATCTCGGGCGTCACCGCGTCCACGCGCGTTTCGAGGCTGTTGACTTCACTGTCGTCGAAGCCGAGGAACTCGTTTCTGGCGATCAGGGCGGCGAGTTGTGCCGAAGTCTCGATGCTTGGTGGGAATTGTCCTTTGATGTAGCTCTTCGCGGAATCGAGCTGCTCCTTCGTCAGTCCATTCTTGTGGAGCGTGGCGAGAACTTCGAGCGCCATGTCTATGGCCTGCGTGGTCGTTTCATTTCGCGTGAAGCTGGAAATTCGAAAAGGCCCCGGCGCCTTCCTCGCGTCGAATGAAGCGCGCGCGCCGTAGGTCAGGCCCGATTCAATGCGAAGCTTTTCGTTGAGCATCGAAGTGAACCGCGCGCCGAAGATCGTATTCACCACGCGCAGCGCAACGCGGTCGGGATCGTTCGCCGCGGTCCCCACGTTGCCAATCGCGAAGAACGTCTGCGTCGAATCCGGCTTATCAATCAGGAGAAGTCGCTTCCCCTTCACGGGCGCGAGCGCCGAAACGGTTGCGGGCGCTACCGGCCGCGCGGCCCAGCCGCCAAACGCTTCCTCGAGTCTCTTGCGCATTTCGGCGGCGGAAAAATCGCCCGCCACCGCGAGAATCGTATTCCCCGGCGCGTAGTGCTCCTCGTAGAACTTGGCAATCGCTTCGCGGCGGATCCGCGCTATAGTCAGCTCGTCGCCACCTTCGGGCCGGCCATAAGCGTGCGCGCCAAATAGATAGCCCGAGTAATAAGTGGCTAAAACCGATTGCGCCTCGTCCTTTGCCGCTTTGATCCCGTCAATGTCCTGCCGAACGAGCTTGTCCACTTCTTCCTGCGGGAACCCGGGGTGCAGGAACGCGTCGGAAAAAAGGTTCAGCCCCCGCGCGAGGTCTTTATTGAGGAATTCAGCGGAGACGGCCGTGTAATCGGGACCGGCGTCCGCATCGAACGATCCGCCGATGAAATCAAGGTCCGCGGCAAACTGCTGCGCCGTGCGGTAATTGGTGCCTTTGCGAAGAAGGCCCGCGGTGACGCTGGCAAGCCCGTCCTTTCCCGTGGGATCTGCCGCCGACCCGGAGCGCACCAGCGCGACAAAGCTGACAATTGGCACCCCGCGCTTTTCGAGCAGCAATATCGTCAGCCCATTCTTCAGCACGACCGTTTCATGAGGTGGCAAGCGCAGCGGCGCAGCCCGCCCCGTCGCGGCGGTCAGACAGAAGGACACTGCGAGGCTGCACGATATCGCCGCGCGTCGCATACGCGCGGGCAGGCGGGAGGACAATGAAGCAATCTGCGTTGCGGAGTTCATGGCTTCGTCGCCTCCTCGGCCTTGGGTGCGCCGGCCTGCGCCTCGTCGGCTTGCGGGATCAGCGTGGCTACGGTGCGGTTGTTCTCTCCGAAGTAGCTCCGCGCCACACGCTGCACGTCGTCCTTCGTCACGGAGGCAAAACTCTTTGCCGCGTCAAACAGCTTGTGATAATCGCCGAAGAAAACCTCGTACGTTCCGATCGTGTTGGCCCGTCCGTTGATCGTCCGCATCTGTTGATAGAAGCGCACGAGCTGGATATTTTTCGCTTTCTCCAGTTCCTGATCGCTAATCTGCGCGCTCTTCGCCTTGTCCAGCTCTTCATACAGCGCTTTCTCGACGACAGCAGGGTCCACACCCTGCTTCGGCTGCGCAACAATTTCCACCATTGTGGGATCGAAGGCCGGCTCAACGTACGCGGAAACATCCAGCGCGATCTGGTCCTTGTCCACCAGCCGCTGGTACATCCTCGAGCTCTCGCCTTGAAAGAGGACCGTCCGCAGGATCGTCAGCGCATAGTAGTCCGCGCTGCTCGTCTGCGGAACGTGGTAGCCCAGCATGACGATGGGTAGTTGCGCGAATTTCTTGACGGTGATGCGGCGCTCGCCAAGCTGCGGCGCTTCGACGGTTGTCACCGGAGGGGGCGGCGCGTGGGAAGGAATCGGCTCGATGTACTTTTCGCACAGCGCGAAGATCTCCTCGGAGGTCACATCGCCGGTCACCACCATGGTCGCGTTGCTGGGCGAATAGCCCATCTCGAAATGGTGCTTCAAATCTTCCATCGTCCACTGCTCGATGTCCGTCATCCAGCCGATTACCGGCCAGTGATAGGTGTGCGCCTGAAACGCCGTGGCCCACAGCTGCTCATCAAGGACGCCGAAATTGTCCGCGTCCACCGACGTGCGCCGCTCCGAAGCAACCACGCCGCGCTCGGACTTAATCTTGTCGGGCGCGAAGCTCAGGTCGCGGATGCGGTCCGCCTCGATATCGAAAATGAGGTCCATCGCTGACCGTGGAAACCAATCCTGATACACGGTAACGTCGTGCGTCGTGTACGCGTTGTTTGAGCCGCCGTTGGCCTCCATCACCTTGTCGAGATCGCCGGGGCCGTATTTCTTCGCGCCGTTGAACATCATGTGCTCGAAAAAGTGCGAGAGGCCCGTCGTGCCGGGGCGCTCGTTTCGCGACCCGATGCGGTAGAAAATGTACAGCGACACGTTGGGAATGCTGTGATCCGGCTGCACCAGGACCTTCATCCCATTCTTCGGTGTGCGCGTGCTGACGGGGAATTCCTGCGCACTCGCCACCACGGGCGCTAGCGCAGCCACGAGACACACCGATGCGACAGAAAGCCGGAGCTTCTTCCACGGCATAGACATGAGGTGAACCCCCCTGGCGGAGCAACTGGGCTGTTTAGACGCGGGCCGGGACGAAAAGGTTCGACGGCCGCGGCCCCGCGATGTTCAAACGACCGGAAATCCCGGCGTCGCAACGATTCCCGCCATCCGCAGGATCTCCTGGTACTCGGTGTCGGAAACCGTCGAGATAATGAGCCGCACGTTTTTCAGAAATTTGACCTTCTTCAGCGCGGGATTCGCGCGCAGCTCGTTCAGAGCAACCTGTCGCGGCAGTCGTTCAAAGGCGCGCAGGTCCGCCACCAAGCTCTTGCTTTCCCGGCCGTGCGGATCGGGGTAAGGATCCCGCGTCACTTCTCCGATGGCATAGAGCGAACGCTCCGGCGCGCCGTGATAGCACAGAATGCGGTCGCCTTTGCGCACCTGCTTCAGGGCGCGATTTGCATCGGCCCGGGAACCAGCTCCATGCCACATCTCTTTGCCTTTAACGAAAAGCGTGTCCCAGTGGTAATGATGCGGGTCCGCCGTGAATATCCAGTAGTGTCTTTGCGGAGTCGGATTGGGCATCAAGGCAGCGATAAGTCCCCGGCACTATACACGCGCGTTAAAAGAAATGAAAACAAAATGTGACAAATAGCCTGAATTCAGGCGCTTCCGGGGGGTATGAGGTCCCTCACTGGGAGGGCGCCCGTCCGCATCTCGCTGAAACTACAATAGTTATATTGCCTTCACTTTACTAGCTAATTTCCACAAAAATGTCATCCCCACGCACCTCGAGGGAGTAGCAATCCACTCCAATCGCCTGATTATGCTGACTCTTGCCGCTGATGACGTCATATTGCCATCCATGCCACGGGCAGGTGACAACGTGTCCATCCAGAACGCCTTGCCCCAGGGGACCGCCGCGGTGCAGGCAGGTATTGTTGATAGCGTGGAACTTGCCCCCCACATTGGCAAGGGCAATCGTCTTGCCCTCCACCTGAAACTCGCGGATCGTGCCCGCCGGCAATTCCGCCACTTTCGCCACGCGCATTAAAGCCATGCCGCCTCCTGACCCGTTGCATTATCTACATTCGCAGCCAATCCGCAAGTCACGCGGGCGACCAGCAATGGATCATCCGTACTCACGAAGCACATTTCTCAGGGACTGACTGAACTCCATTTGAGTGGGCAGCCATGCTGCATTATGTTCACTTCTTAATGGCGGACATGTTAAGTTATGAGCTTAAAGTGTCCCAATACCGGATTCTCGCGCTCGCCACTCTTCTCTCGGGGTTGCTCGCCTTTGCAGCGACGTCGCCGACTCCCGCGCCACATGAGCTTTATGGGTTCCTGCTGGAGCAGAACCAAACGGCGTTTGACGGGAGTCTTGGTAAGCCATTCAACGAGGGTAGTACCCCCGAAGGGCTCGCTCATCGGGCATACATCCTCCCAGATACAAATGCGTCCTACCTGGTGGCGGTCTTCGATAAAAGCAGAGCGGTTAGGCTCGAACTTACTGGAACAGATTACCGCGGCCCAACTGGCTTCCGTAACTTAACCCTGGGCCAGGATGCCCCCGCGATTGAATCCATTCTAGGGAAACCCTTGGAAATTCGGCATGAAGCGGATGAAAACATTGACCTCTGGGACTACACGCTCGCCAATTACTCTCTGGAATTCACTCCTGACCACAAGCTCTACAGCATCCAGGTGGTAGAAGAACAGCCACGACAGCCACCCGGTTTTGTGGGCAGCCCAGACGTTCGCAAGTATGCATTGGCTATCCAAGCGGCTGATGTGGACACCTTGATGCAAATGTCTTCAGGTTCTCTAGTATGCAAGCATTCATCGGAGTTTAGCTTCTCACGGGCCGCGCGGAGTGATCTCGCAGATCGTACAAGTAAATTGATGGGCTGCTTGACCAGGGCAGCGGAGGCAATTGTTTCGCTGGGGCCCAAGATGTCAGGTGCCGACGATCAATTGCGACTTGCTCTCGGACCTGGCGGAGCGTTTTGTGTGACAAAGCTCCCTGGAACATCTCCGTTGAAAGAGGTTGTTTTCGCGTGGGAAGTAGATGCCTGGAGAGTATACGAAGTTACGTTTCGCTAACGGATGGCGTGCCTGTGAAGACTCAATTCTTGGTCCTCTGCAAGAGAAACCCTGTCCCGCTTTTCAGAGCGATCCCGATAAGAAGGCTTCACGAAAAATGACCGACGACTGGAAAATGGACGGTCGCCCGCTTGAAATCGAACCTCAGAATTAGGTGCGCCTTTCTTCTATTTGCCACTCGCTTGACACAATCTCGCGTTAACGAATCTCTGGAGCGAGCTAGCTGGACGCTCTTCATCACGCTCGAATAGTTGAAAGAAAACATTCATGGCCCACATTGACGTTTTTCTGCCGATGCTGTTGAAATTCGAGGGCGGTTACGTGGACGACCCGGAGGACTCCAGCCTGCTAGGAAAGAAAAAGGGGCACGGCGTACCGTGCCCCTTCCAGAAGTCCAATTCTTAGGAGAAATGCGGACTAACTCTCCATCTGGACTTGCAGAACCTCTCCTGGCAGCCGAATCATCTTCGGTCGCGGGGCGGATTCCGTGCGATGCGTCTCGACGCGCCGTGGCTCCTGTTTCACAGAAGAGTCGCCATGCGCCTGCATCCTTTCCATCCGGATGCCCAGCGTGCGTTCCAATTGTTGCAGGTCCGCGCGCTGCTCTCTTGCGAAGAGGGTGGAAGCAACGCCGTGCGCGCCGGCGCGGCCCGTGCGGCCGACGCGGTGGATGAAATTCTCCGCCACTTCGGGCAGGTCGTAGTTGATGACGTGCGCGATGTCTTGCACGTGAATGCCTCGGGAAGCGAGGTCGGTGGCAACCAAGACGCGGTAGCGTCCCTGCTGAAATCCGGCCAGCGCCGCCGTGCGCTGCGATTGCGAGCGGTCGCCATGAATCATGGCGGCCGAAAATCCCTCGCGAGTCAGGCTCTTGGCCAGCCGCTCGGTTCCGCGCTTGGTGCGCGCGAAAATGAGGCAACGGCCCTTTTCTTTGGCCAGCAAGCCGTGCAGCACATCCTGTTTGCGGTCGTTGGAAACCTCAAACGCCTGAATGCGCACGTTTTCCGCGGGCTTCAGGATGGACCCGAACGCGAGCCGCACCGGGTTCTTCATGTAGTCCTTCACCAGGTGCGCCACGGAAGCCTCCAGCGTCGCGGAAAAACACAACGTCTGGCGGTCTTTGGGCAGAATCGCCACAATCCGTTTAATCGCGGGAAGAAATCCCATGTCCAGCATGCGATCCGCTTCATCGAGGATGAGCATGCGCAATTCCTTGAACTGGAACAGTTTGCGGTCGAGGAAGTCTTCCAGCCGGCCGGGAGTGGCCACCACCAGCCGCGCCCCTCGCCGTATGGCAGTGAGCTGCTGTCCCTCGGCCAGGCCGCCGACCACCAGAGCCGCGGGTGCGAGCCGCTGGCCCCGCAACGCGTTGTACTGGTCCACCACCTGCATGGCGAGCTCGCGCGTAGGCACAAGCACCAGCGCGGAGATGCCGGGCTTGGTCTCCTGCAACAGCTTCTCGATGATCGGAATCAGGAATGCCAGCGTCTTGCCGGTTCCCGTCTGTGCCGTGGCGAGCACGTCCTTGCCGTCCAGCGCCACGGGAATTGCCGCGGCCTGCACCGGCGTCGGAGTCGCAAAACACCGCGAATCCAACTGCTCTTGCACATAAGTTGAAATCTTTAGTTCTGAAAAATTCTGCATTACGTTTATCTTTTTCTCTCTCTGGCGGAAGCGGCCCCGGCGCGCACACATAGTTCTGTGCAGTCGCGGCGACCGGCATTGCCAGTTTCGGTTTAAATTACGCTGAAGACGTACGGAGGAAACTGAAGGCGGGTATTCTCAGATCGAGCATGAAACCAGAGCAGCCGCACAACACAACCGCTGTATTAAGCGCAAACGCAGTATACCAC
>JBGPGF010000051.1:0-16751 GCA_041483755.1 Terriglobia bacterium
CGTGACCGCCATGCACCAGCGCGCGAAAGAAGCCGACCTGGTCATCGTCAATCACCATTTATTCTTTGCCGATTTGGCGCTCAAACAGGACGATTTCGGAAGCATCCTGCCCGAGCACTCGGCGGTGATTTTCGACGAAGCGCATGAGATTGAGGACGTGGCGAGCGATTATTTTGGGCGGCAAATCTCGAACTTCCGCTTCGAGGAGCTGGCGCGGGACGCCGACCAGACGCTGCGGCTGGTGAAGCTCGGCTCGGCGGCGCTGCTGCGGCGAACGCAGCGCATCCGCGAGCGCAGCCGGACCTTTTTCGATACGTTTCCGGCGCGCGAAGGCCGCTTTCCATTCGCGCGCAACGAGCGTGAAGCGTTTCTCGAGCAGCACCGCGAGCACTACGACGCGCTGGCCTCGGCGCTGAAATCGCTCGAGACGGAATTCGCCGCCATGACGCAGAAACCCGAGGAGCTGCAGCGGATCGGGCGGCGCAGCTTCGAGCTGCGGCAAGAGCTGGCGTTTCTTCTTGATTCAAATGAAAAGAACTTCGTCTATTGGTACGAGCGGCGGAACAAGGGCGTATTCCTCGCGGCGACGCCGATTGACGTAAGTCAAATCCTGCGCGAGAGGCTCTTCGAGGCGTTCGACGCCATTGTGCTGACGTCAGCAACGCTGACCGTCGGCGGGCAGTTTGCATTCATCCGCCAGCGCCTGGGCCTGGACCACGCGAAGGAGCGCGCGCTGCCGCACGAGTTCGATTATCCGGAACAGGCGCTGCTTTATTTGCCGCCCGGCATGCCCGATGTGCGTGACGCCTCGTTCGCGGCCAAGGCCGCCGATGAGATCGCGGGGCTGCTGGAGCTGAGCGAAGGCCGCGCCTTTTGTCTATTCACGAGCTATTCGCAGATGAACGACCTCTATGAACGATTGCGAAACCGCGTGCCGTATCCGCTGCTGCTACAGGGCACGGCGCCGCGCAGCGCGCTCCTGGAACGATTTCGAAACACGTCCGGCGCGGTGCTTTTCGCCACGTCGAGCTTCTGGCAGGGCGTGGACGTGCCTGGCGAGCAGCTTTCCTGCGTGATTGTGGACCGGCTGCCGTTTGCCGTGCCGTCCGATCCGATTGTGGCGGCGCGGGTCAGCGCGCTGAAGGAAGATGGGCGCAATGCTTTTGCGGAATACCAGGTGCCACAAGCGGTTCTGGCGCTCAAGCAGGGCTTCGGTCGGCTGATTCGCTCGAAGACCGACCGGGGAATCCTGGCGCTGCTCGATACGCGGCTGGAACGAATGGCGTATGGTAGAATTTTCCTGGAGTCGCTCCCCCAGTACGGAGTAACCCGAGAGTTGGCGGATGTGGCGCGATTCCTGCGGGCGGGACAGACGAAGAAGTGAAGTCGAAGTCGAGCGCCCCGCGCGGCAGGGAAAAACATTTAACACAGAGTTCACAGAGCGCGAAAAACTTCAGGAGCTACATGTTTCAAGTCAGCGTGGAGGAGACGTTTTCGGCCGGGCACGCCCTGCGGGGCTACAAGGGCAAGTGTGAGAACCCGCACGGTCACAACTACCGCGTGTGCATCCGCGTGGAAGGGCCGGATCTCGACGGGATCGGGCTGCTGTGCGATTTTCTGCACCTGAAGAGCACAATCCGGGAAATCATTCAGAGGCTCGACCATCAGTTCTTGAACGATCTCGAGGCGTTTCGCACGGTGAATCCCTCGGCGGAAAACATGGCCAAGTATTTTTACGACGAATCGGCGCGGCAGATGCCGCCGCTGCCGCCGGGCGCGCGCATCACGGACATTACGGTCTGGGAGACGGACACAACCTGGGCGCAGTACCGCCCGGGCCCTTAGGGCGATTTGGCGGACGGAATGAACCGCGCGTTTTTGATTATCACAATTCCCGCCGCATTCGTGCTGGTTGGATATATCGTCGTCCTGCGACATTTGGGAATCGCGCCAGGGTATTTTCGCCTGGCTGTCGTGGGAGCCGGTTTTCTCACCGCGTTTTGGCTGGTGCATCGCCGCGGCGCGCGGAAGGCGAAATCCTCTGCGAAGTGATTTCCGCCTGAACCTGTTTTGCCATGGTCATCACTGAAATCTTCAAGTCCATCCAAGGTGAGGGAACGCGCGCGGGGTTGCCGTGCATTTTCGTGCGGCTGACGGGATGCAATTTGCGGTGCACGTGGTGCGACACGGCGTATGCGTTCCACGGCGGCACGAAGATGACGATCGAGGAAGTTCTGCGCCGCGTGGACGAGCTGGCGGGCCGCCATGCGGCCATTCCGCGAAACGCGGCGGGGATTCCGCTAGTGGAGCTGACCGGTGGAGAACCCCTGCTTCAAGAAGAGATCCATCCGCTCTCTGAGAGACTCCTGGCGACCGGTTATACGGTGCTGGTGGAAACGAGCGGGGAGCGCTTCATCGGTGGGCTGCCGCGCGAAGTGATCAAGATCGTGGACGTGAAGTGCCCCGATTCGGGCGAGCCGGACACGTTTGACATGCGAAATCTCGAAGCGCTGAGCGCGGCCGACGAAGTAAAACTCGTCATCTCCACGCGGCGCGACTACGAGTTCGCGCGCGAGTTTACGGACGCGCACGGGCTCGCTTCGCGCGTGCGCCAGGTGCTTTTTTCACCGGTGTCCGAGGATCCCGCGGGGAAGTGGCCGGGACTGAGCGCGCGAACGCTTTCGGAGTGGATTTTGGAGGACGGGTTGGCGGTGCGGCTGGGATTGCAGCTCCACAAATTCATCTGGGATCCCGCAATGAAGGGCGTGTAGGGAATGCAAGAATCGGTAATGAAAGTTGCGCGAAAAGCGGTGGTGCTGCTCAGCGGAGGGATGGATTCGTGCGTCGCCGCGGCGATGGCGCGGGAGCGGCACGGCCCGGCGAATTTGGCGCTGCTTCACGCCAGCTATGGGCAGCGGACGGAGCGACGCGAGCGCCGGGCGTTTGATGAGATTGCGGATTATTGGAGCGTGCGCGAGCGGCTCGTTGTGCAGCTCGAGCACTTCCGCGCCATCGGCGGATCGGCGCTGACGGATGCGCGAATCGCCGTCCCGGAGAATGAACTTGGCGCGCCGGGATCGGGCGGCAGCGCGATTCCCGTGACGTACGTGCCATTTCGCAACGCGCACTTTCTTTCCGTCGCGGTGAGCTGGGCCGAAGTGATTGGAGCCGGCGCGATTTACATCGGCGCTGTGGCCGAGGACAGCTCCGGGTATCCCGACTGCCGGCCGGAGTATTACCGCGTGTTTCAGAAGCTGGTGCGGGCCGGAACACGGCCGGAGACACAGATTGAGATCGTCACGCCGGTGATCGGAATGAAGAAGCAGGAGATTATCCGAAAAGGGATCGCTTTGGGGGCGCCACTGCAGCTAACGTGGTCGTGCTATCAAATGGAAGATACCGCCTGCGGTGCATGCGACAGTTGCCTGCTGCGGCTGCGAGCCTTTGCCCAAGCGGGGGTCGCGGATCCCATCCCCTACCGGCCGGCAGCGCCTGCGGCGGGAGGCTTGGAATCCTGCCGCAAAAGAGCATAATAGGAAGTGACTCTGCTCGAACGGAATGGGCGGAGGCCCCTCGCCAAAAAGGAGAAATTGCCATGAAGCGAATTCGGCACTGGGGAGTACGAGCGGTGCTTCTGCTTGCACCACTTTCTTGCCTCTTTACTCCGTGCTCCCCCGCCCAAGTTAACGGTGTCATTCACGGCCAGGTACTCAATACCGAGGGGAAACCCTGGGTTGGCTTGGTCGTCCAGACGGTAAACGAGCAGGGGCAGAAGCGCGAGGTAAAGACCGACAGCCAAGGCGACTATTCGATTCGTCCATTGCCTCTTGGCAAGTACACCGTGAACTTTATGATTCCGAATCAGGCTCAGCCGTACCAAATCAGCACGTTTGTAGGAGCAGAAGAGGACAAGGCCATTGACGTGAACTTCAAAGACGTCGTCGCCAGGGCGGGCGGAGCAAGCGCGGAGCAGAGCAAGAAGCAGCAGGAGGAGAAGCAGAAGTTTGAAGGGATGAAAGCGCATTTTGACGCCGGGGTTCTTCAGCTCGAACAGGCGCGCCAGTTGAGGGACACCCTGGCAAAGACGCCGGCGGCGCAGCGCGACCCCATCAAGCAGCAAGTGGCGGATCTCTCGAAACAGGCGGTGGGCGAATTCGAGGAGGCACAGAAAGCAGCTCCCGAGAAAGACACGAACATGCCCACGATTCTGGCCCGGCTTGCCGACGCCTATGATATGGCGGGGCGAACCAACGACGCGATTGTGGCGTACCAGCAGGCCATTGCGCTGAAACCTGTGGCCGGTTACTACATCAACGTCGGGAACCTGCTGGCTCGGGCGGGGAAAATCGAAGAGGCCCACGCTGCGTACATGAAAACCATCGAGATCGATCCAGCTAGCGCCGCGCAGGCCTGGCGAAACTTTGGATTCGTCTTGTACAACGCCAACCGGCTGAGCGACGCGGTCGAGCCGCTGCAGAAGGCCGTGGAGCTCGACCCAAAGAACGCCCAGGCTTGGTACTGCCTCGGAGCGTCGCTGCTGAACAACATGAAAACCAAGACGGTCGGCGACACCATGCAAGTGGAGCTTGCTCCCGGCACCGTGGAGGCTTATCAGAAAGCCGTGGAACTGGACCCGAATGGCATTTTTGGCCAGCAGGCCAAACAGGGCCTGGAGGCTATCGAGCAGATGGCTCCGGGGATCCAGACCAAGTACGGCGTGAAAAAGAAAAAGTCCTGATACAGGAACTGGAGGAAATTCCGGGCCGGCTCCGAGCATTCGGAGCCGGCCTTTTTCTTTTGCCGGGGCTCGCGTTCGAATATTCATGAGCCGCGCTGTCTTGGGCCTGAGCTGGCGCAGAGCCCTGTGCTAGCGGATTGGAACGGCCAGGAAAACTCTCGCTCATCCTCGCGTACAATGACGACAGACGGGTGCGAATTGTGACGCCCGAACGGGATGACTCTCAATACAGACTCTGCCTCTTCGGAATGGCAATTGCTTGTCGCGTGCGGCGCGCCGCAGGCGGATGCGCCACGCATCCGGGAGCGGGTACGCGCGGGGGTTGACTGGGCCGCGCTTCTTACCCTTGCGGAAGGCCACGGAATGGTTCCTCTCCTCGCCAAGCGCCTTGGCGATGCCGCGGAGGCCGAGATTCCCGCCGAGGCTCGCCGAATCCTGCACGACCAGCGGCGCTCGCAGGCGTTCTTTGCGCTGGCGATGGACGCGGAATTGTTTCGCGTGTGCGGCCGCTTGGAAGCGGCGGGCCTGGAGGCCGCGGTGGTGAAGGGTCCCGCGCTGGCCGTGCAGGCGTTCGGCGATCCCGGGCTGCGGCAATACTCGGACTTGGATATAGTGCTGCGGCACCGCGACGTTCTGCGCGCTGCGGCAGTGATGCGCGAAGCCGGTTTCGACGCGAAGGTTTCGCTCGAAGCCGCCGCTGCGGGGCGCATACCTGGACAATTTCTCTTCACGCGCGCCGAAACACGCATCGTCGTCGAGCTGCACACCGAGCGCACGCTGCGCTATTTTCCGCGCGCGCTGGCGCTGGACGGCGTGCTGGCGCGCCGGGTACGCGTGAAATTCGATGGCCACGAAGCGGCCGCCGTGTCGCCCGCCGATTCGCTCGTGATGATCTGCGTGCATGGCTCGAAACATCTCTGGCAACGGTTGATGTGGATTGCGGACGTCGCCGCGCTGGTTGCGCGGCAGCAGTCTTTGGGGGCGCTGGACTGGCCGCGCGCGCTGGCCACGGCGCGAGAGACCGGCGCGGGGCGCATGCTGCGGCTTGGCCTGCGGCTGGCGATGGATGAGTTTGATACGCGGATTCCGAAGGATATTGCGGCTGCCGTGCGTGGTGACGCCGCCGGGCGTCTTGCCGCATCGGTGATGAGCAGACTCCCGAACGGAGAGAATGGAAGGATCACCGTTGCGGAGCGCGCGGCATTCCGGATGCGCATGTGCGGCGGGCCTCTGCGGAGTCCGGCGTACCTGCTGCGGCTGGCGTTTGCGCCAACAGAGGACGACTGGGGAGAAGCAACAGCAGGCTGGGGGTCGCGCTGGCTCGAAGCAGTGCGGCGGCCCGCGCGGCTAGCGCGAAAGTACGGCGGCGCTCGCCAAGGTGCGCCGAGTGCCGCTGGGGCCCCAGAGGAAAACAAAAAGGCCCGCGCGTGAAGCACGAGCCTTTTTGCATGCGTGTGCGAATGACGAACGACGATTAGATGTGGGTGCGCTGCGCCGCTTTCGCGGCCTTGGGTGCGGCGGCGGGCGGCTCGATGGTGACGTCCAACGTCATCTCGCTCCGGTTGCGCAGCACGTCCAGTTTCACGGTCTTCGCTTCCTTGGCCTCTCGCAACCCGGCCAGTTTTTCGCGCAGGTCGCCCACGGTGCGGATGCGTTCGCCGTTGTACTTGAGGATGACGTCGCCCGCCTTTAAACCGGCCTTTTCCGCTGGTGAAGCGGGATTCACGCTGCGAACGAGGATGCCTTCACCCTCCGGCGCACCGAAGTACTTGCCGAAATCGCCGCTCAGGTCCTCGGCGTCAATTCCCAAGCGCGGCCGGTTGCCGGCCAGCATTTCGGTTTTCCATTCAAATGTGCGCATGCCGGGCATATTCGGCATGTTCGGCATGTTCGGCATAACGGGCATAGTAAAGGCGAAGTCGCCGGAAGGCATGGCGGGCAGCGCCTTCATCCAGGCTTTGTGAGCTTCTTCGGCTTTTCCCAGCGTGGCGCTGATGGTTTGTGAACGGCCGCCGCGCCAGACGGTTAGCTGGGCTGTCCGCCCCGCGGGAATTTCGTGAATGATGCGCCGGAACTGCGCGGCGCCTTCGACGCGCTGTCCATTGATCTCCGTCACCACGTCGTTGTCCTTGAGGCCAGCCTTGGCGGCCGGGCTGTCGGGCGCAACTTTGCTCAGAACGACGCCGCGCTCCGCCGGCAATTTGAAATCTTTCGCCGCTTGCGAGGTCACCTCATGGATTTCCACGCCGAGCCAGCCCGCGCCTTCGTCCATCGAGGCCAGGATGTGGACTTCTCGTTCGAGGTCGGCAGGCGGCGCCATTTCCTGGAACTCTCCTTCGAGACCGGCGGCGAGTTCGGCTCTTGCCTCCGCCTGCTCGGCGATGGCTTCCTGCTGGTCGGCAACGTCCGCTTCAAGCTGTGCCTGCACACGGGCCAGGGATTTTTCGTCTTGCTGTTCTTGCGTGGTTCGCGAGAGGCTGGGCAGGGCGACGAGCATGAGCCCAAGCGCTGCCAAGCCTCCTGCTGTCCAAATCGTGCGGTAATTCATAGGTCGTTGTCCTTTCTGTTTTTCACTTTTTTGTGCCGCCCTGCTCAGACGCTGGACCGCAGACCGACCACTCGAATGCTTCCGTTAATCGTGCGCAGACGGATGGGAGGGCCGCCTCTGCCAAGCCGTGCGCGTACTTCGCGCGGACGCAGCGAGCTTTGCTGCGTGAGCGGCAGCTCCGACCGGAAGTCGCCGTTCATACACAGGGCTTCCAGATTGGCTTGAGCGCCGATGGGAACGGCGAGGAGCACGGAACCGTTGGTGGTTTCGGCGCTGGCGCCGCCCGGATCGTGAAGACCGGCCAGCTCGATGTGCAGGTTGCCGTTGGTCGTCCGGGCGTGCACGGTGCCGCCGGCTTCGTACACCTCGATGTTGCCGTTCACCGAGTGCAAGTCCAGCAGCGTGTCCATGCCGGAGATGCGCAGGGTTCCGTTGACCGTGCCAATGTGCTCGACGCGGGCCGTGTGCGGCAGATGCACGGTGTATTCGACGGCTACCTCGACGCCTTCGTTTTGCGGGTAATGCGTGGCCACGGAAACGGAATTGGGTTTGGCCTTCACGTCTATTGAGACGCGCTCGAGGTCGGAAGGTTTCTCGCGCGCGATCTTGACGGCGTGAATTTCCACTTCGTCGCGGTCCCAGCCCTGCACCTCCACGTCGCCGTTGACGTTCTGCAAGTCAAACGAGCCGCCGGGCTGCAGCGCGTAGGTCTGGTTGAAATCGTTGCGGAAGGCGTAGCAGGGCGCGGCGTACGCCACCGCCAGGACAAACGCGAAAAGCAGAGAGATACGCAGAATCGTTCGAGTCATGCGGCCAACCCTCCTTCGAGATGCAATCCCCAGACTTCGTTCCGAGCCACCATCTCATTCGTTCAGCGCAAGTGAAACTTGACCATCACTTCGGAAATCACGCTCACCGGCCTTCCGTTCAGCTGTTTCGGCTTGTAACGCCACTGCTGGACGGCGGTAATCGCGGCATCGGCCAGGATCGGCTCGCCCTCCAAAATCTTGAGGACCTCGGTGTGCCCGTCTTTCCCGACGCGAACTTGAAGCCTGACGTCGCCTTCAATGCCAGCCTTCTCGGCGAGCGGGGGATAGACAGGAGGGCGCGAAGCCACAAGGCGCTTATGAAGATCTTCCGGATCTTCGCCGACTCCCCCGCGCAGTTTTTCTTCGAAGGAATCCCACCAGGAGGCAAACCATGCGCCGTGTTCCTCGGCCGCGTCCGCTTCGGCCTGCATCTGGGAGCGCGCAGCCTCCATCTGGCCGGAGAAATTCACGAGCACTTCCCGCAAATGCTCGTTGATGCGCTGGGTCTGTTCGCGAATCAGTGATTCGCGCAGAGCCTGATCGGAATCGATGTAGCGCAAACGGATTTTGCCGTCGGTGGTCTTGAGGCGCAGCAGAGCGCCGCCACCATTCAGAACACCCGTGGCGCGTGCCGAACCGCTTTCGCGCGCCCCTCCTCGCTGGATGATGATGGGCAGAGATGAGTCGGCCTGAATGCCGTTTTCGCCGCCCGATTCGACGGTGGCGTCAATCGTCGCGGCCAGGTTTCGCGGGAGAAACACGATGATGTCGCCGGAACCCGAGCTGAGCTGCGACGCGCCGGCAAGCCGGACCGCGCCGCCCGAAAGAGCATCCGGATTGATCCAGGCGGTGATGGTTCCATCGGCGGTTGTGGCGCGCACGGAGCCCGCCACGCGCGTTAGGCAAATGCTTCCCCCGCTGGTTTCCACCTCCAGAGGTCCGGCCACGTAGGTCATGCGGATTCCACCGCCGCCGGTCTGCGCGCGCACGGAGCCGCGCACCTCGCCAAAATCAATCTGGCCGCCGCCGGTGCGTACGGCGACCGTGGCGGCCGCGCTGCGCACGGTGATGTTTCCGCCGTCACCGGTATCCAGATCGGCGCGCCCGCCGATCTCGCCCGCGCGGATGTGCCCGCCGCCGGTGTGCAACGAGGCGTTGCCGGTGATGTTGCCCACGTTGATATGGCCGCCGCCGGTGGTGGCGACAAGGTCTCCGGCGACATCTTGCAAGGTAATATGCCCACCCAGTGTTTCCAGCCGCGCGAGAGGTTTGCCGGCCTCTTCGCGGACTCCGGCGCCGCCAATGCGCCCCGCATGGATATTACCGCCCTGCGTGATCAAGCTGGCCGCGCCGCCGATATCCACCGTTTCGATATCGCCGGCGCCCGTGGAAACTTCCAGACTGTAGTTGCGAGGCACGACGATTTCCAAGCGGACCCAGAACTGCGCCGTGAACGAATGGCCATGCGCCGCAGCCTGCGGCGGCAGCGTGCTCGTAATCACCACGCCCTCGGGAGTGGATTTTGCCGTCAAGGCATACTGGGAGAGAAGATGATCCGCTTGAGCGGGACGCGCGTCCGTTTCGAGATGGACTTTGTAGCGGATAACGGGTGCGGCGCCGGGATCGAGCGTCAAGATGCGTACGGAGCCGAGATCGGCGGAAAGCAGGAGCTTGAGGCCCTCACGGGTGTCGAGCTGGCCGCTGCGATCGGCTACCGCGTGCGGAGTTCCCGGGTCAGCGGCAGGCAACTCCACGGCGGCAGGAGTAGTGGCGCGGGCCGGCGCCGAAGCAGCAAGCAATCCTATGAGGACTACAGCGAATACGAAGATCGAAAAGATTCGGTGGGCGAACCAAAAATCCGGAAGTTTGTGATTGATCTTGGTCATCGCAAAAGAATCTCTTACGGCTACTGCAATTCGCGCGGCCCGAGCTGGCGCAGGGCGGCGGCGCTGCGCAGGCGCACATACGGATTCGGGTCCTTGCGGACCATGGCTTGCAGGGTGCGCTTCACGCGCTCCATCGAAGCGTCAGGCAGCTCTGGGGCCAGCGGCTGCGTTGCGTCAATTACCGGCGCCACATCGTCTGCCGCCGCGGAACCGACCAGAAGATTGATGGCCTCGACGCGCACGCCGGGATTCGTGTCGTGATCCAGAACATCAAGGAGCACGTCACGCACCGAGTCCTCATCCACGGAATCCCGCAGGGCATCCAGCGCCTTCATCCGCACCGCAGGATTACTATCCTGGCGGGCGGCGGCGAGCAGGGCGCGGCGGACGCCGGCGTCTCCGGTCTGCAACTTGAGCGCTTCCAGGCAATCCAAGCGCACCCCGGCATCAAACCGCGCGCCGTTGCCGACGACGTAGGTGAGGACGCGGAGCACATCCGCGTCATCGAGGCTGCCGGAGAAATCCATGGGCTGTTCCGCGCGCAAGTGCACCTGGACGGTGTTCGAAGAGGGATCGGAGGAAGGCGCAAAACTGATGCCCGCGACGGCCATCTTGGCGAGCTGGTCTTCGCTTAACTGCGGCGTGGCGCGAACATTGACCGCGTAGCCGGCGCCCTGCACCTCGCGGCCCGGCCCGATCCAGTTCGGCGCCTGAATGCCCACGGCGATTCCGAAGGCCACCAGGGCCGCGACACTCCAAGCCGGATGCAACGCGAGCGAGCGGCGCACCCAGGCAAAGGGCTGCCAGCGGGGCACGTCCAGAGGAGCGGCGTGGTCGTCGAGGGCTTCCGCAAGTTCGCTGCGGCATTGCGAAAGCAAAATGTCCGACGATTCCAAATAGTCAGCGGGCTGCGGAAGAGCCGCGAAGGCCTCGACCAGACGGCGCTCTTCGTCGAGCTGCGCGGCACACGAAGAACAGGCGGCGAGGTGCGCGGCGACCTGCTCGCCCTCCAGCCGTTCAAGCTCGCCGCAGGCAAAGAAGGGTAGCAGCGGCAAAACGTGGGCGCACTTCATCGCGGGGCTCACAGCAATTCTCCCAACTGGCTGCGCAGCTTGCGCGTGGCGCGAAACAGAGAATTCTTGACGGTTTCTTCGGTGGTTCCCAGGGCTTCGCCGATCACGCGCAGCTTCAAGCCTTGATAATGCTTCATTTCGAATACAACACGCTCGCGCGGCGAGAGGCGCTCCATGGCGGCAGTGAGACGCGCCTGAATCTCCTTGGCGAAGAGCCGCCGCTCGGGGTCCTGCGTCGCGCGATGTTCGCACTGGCGCTCGAAGAAGTCCGTGATGCCATCCTCGCGATGCCCGGAGTTGATCTCCGGTGCCTGGTCCTCGGGACGCGCCTGGCGGCGCCGCAAATGATCGAGGCAGACGTTGGTGACGACGCGGTAGAGCCAGGTATAGAAGCTGCACTCGAAGCGG
This sequence comes from Terriglobia bacterium, assembly GCA_041483755.1. Taxonomy (GTDB): domain Bacteria; phylum Acidobacteriota; class Terriglobia; order Acidiferrales; family UBA7541; genus Acidiferrum. The sequence goes on from JBGPGF010000051.1 coordinate 11,463, forward strand.
AAGCGGTGAAGATTGCGGAAAACTTTCAGGAAGGCTTCCTGATAAACGTCGCGGGCGTCCTCGGGGCGGCGCATAAGGTTGAGCGCCAGCCGGAGTACATTGCGATCGTAACGGCGAACGAGCTCCTCAAAAGCGGCGCAGCTTCCTGCCTGGGCCTCGACGACCAGCGATCGCTCGTCTAGCTCGGACAACGATGTCACCGTGGGCAGGGCGGCATCGTTGGTGCCTTCCCGGCCTGTCTCAGTGGCGAGAGCCAACGCCCAGCGTTGCAGCGGCATAGTTCGCTTTCTGTTCGCGGGTGGCCGCGCCCCTGTGAGGCTGCAACTAGCCTATCCCCGCGCGGAACGGAATTATACTGACTGGCCTCCGTAAAGACCACCCAATATGGACGGACGTCCAAGGCTGAGGTAAGCACACTTCCCCCTGCCAATAAGAACGAAGGAAGGTAGGGATTAGTTTCGCGAATAAGGTTTGGCAGAAGAAGAAGCTGCAATGCGCGTGTGCCCTGACCCCCTTAGGTATTTGCGCGGCCTACCCTTCGGAGACGCCAGGCCAGGAATGGCCACAAAAAGAGGAGCCCTAAGGCAAGGAGCAGGGCGTTGCCATTCGCCCGGAAAAAGGGGTTCGGCTGGCTGAGGAGGTCGGCGGCTCCGCCCAGTAACGTGATGGAAGCGGCCACCAGAAAGCAGCCCAAGACGTTCTTGTGGAGGACATGGCGCACTCCCCACACAATCACGGCGATGAGGATGGCGCGGCCGAGGAATTGCTTCACGAAATCCCCGGGGCTGCCCCAACTACCCACCAGCGCCGCCGCGGCCAGAACGAAGAGCAGCGCCCGCACCCATCGCTGGCGAACTTCAGCGGTGAAGAATCCCGCGGCGAGCGCGACAATTCCGGTCCAGAACAGGCCGCGGAGGAGCGTCGTACCGAAAACTGAGGCGAATGGCAGCGTTGCGTAAAAGTCTCTACCGAGAGACGCGTCAATGGAGTGATGAATGGTTGGCCACCGGCTCTCAATGACTGCGATGACTCGGCCGAGCGCAACAAATACCGCTGTTCCTCCCATTCCGATCCACACCGCGTCGCGGTAATACTCGGCGGAGACGCGCGTTCCTCCGGGCAGGCACGCCGCCCCGAACGCACGGCTTCCGAAGTACCAAGCCAGCCCCAGCAGCAGCAAGATTCCTCCGTACGTGAAGACTCCACCGAGTACGGCCCCGATTCCTGCGATTCCAAACATGTAGCGGAGCGGTATTTCGGTTTGGTAAAGGGACAGCAGATCGGAAATTTTGGATCCCAGAAAAAAGCTCAAGAGAAACGCGGCCAGACCCACGAGGCTCCACAGGCCCAGAAATTTCCAAGGCACTAGGGGTGCTTCGGGACTCCGCATGCGCACGAGGTAGAGAACCAGCGCGGTCATGCCCAGTCCCAGGAACAGAAGCGACTGTCCGATCTTGTACAGAGTGAGAGGGAGGGTATTCTCTTTCTGTTTGCGGACCCACTCATCGGGAATCTTGATGAACGCGTTGTAGTTCGTGACTTCATCACCCAGAACCTGCACTTCGATGCGCGCGTGCGCCGGAGGCTCCGCAGCCGATTCCGCGACCGATGGGAAACCTCGCGTCTGCTCCCAGATGAGGGTGTGGTCAATGCGATGCGGCTTCTTGTCGGAGGACGGCTCGATGAGGCGCCACTGAGAGAGATCGAGATGCTTCTGCTCGCGGAGAAACAGTTCTGCGCGTGCGATGGCCTCTTCCTTCGTCAGCGAAGCGCCGGGGCTGGCTTCTTCCAGCGTGTGGCCCACGGCATGAAGCGCGCCGTCCGGCCGGAGAAGGACGGCGTACTCCTCCTTTTGGCCGTCGCGGAAGTAGCGTACGTGCCAAAGGGCGCCGGGCACTTCGTCGCGATAGATGCGGTTGGCTTCCGCGATGCCGGCGGTCCGGCGCAGATATTCGTTCGTGAAGGGACCCATCCGTTCATCGAGCACGGTTGCCGTTCGGAAGCTTTCGGGGCGGAGATTCCGCGCGCGCATTGCGTCATCGGCGATGCGGCGCGCATCACGCGCGTTGATTGGAAGCCGCAAGTAGTCCCCGATGGACTGTGACCGAATCTTCCAAGCGCAAGCGCCGCCGGCGACCAGGCACGCCGCGAGAAAGCCGATCATTCCAAGAGAGAGGGGATCGTACTGCCGAGCCGAGATGGTGGTTGTCTCCGACGGTGGCGCCGGGGCGAAACTGATCTCCGGCTGCGGGGCGGCCTGGTTGAGGAGGGACTCGTCCGTTTCAAAACGGCCGCGCAACAGATAGGACGCGCCCGCGAACAGCAGCGGCGCCACCGCCGCCGCGCCGACGATGACACCCGACAGCTTGAAATAGAGACTGTTCGAACGGATGAGAAGCAACCCAACGAGCATGGCGTCCACGGTGTAGTGCCAGATCAGGGTGGCCAGGATTCCCCAGCGCAGCATCACGACGCCGGCAACAATTCCAATGATTCCCACCTCGATGCCGCGGATGTAGCCGGGCTCCTGGGGATAGCCGCTGTGCAGGAAGCTCCACGCAAAGGCAGGAAGAATGACGGCAAGCCACCGCGAGCCCGTCACGCGCTCGAGAAACGGAATGGCGAATAGGCGGAAGGTGAACTCTTCGTTGGTGGCCGCGAGGAGGCCGATGGCCACGCCGGATATCCATGGGATGGCCGTGTTGATGGATTCCGTGTAGTTGATCTCCTGCGGCGCCCAAACGCCGAAGCGGCTCCCCACCAGATAGAATGCGACGACGAAGCCGATATGCGCCGCGGCCAGGCACAAACCGACGGCGGCGGAATTAAAGAACTCCTTGGTGCGCAAACCGCGCCGGGAAAAAGCTTTGCCAAGCTGCAGGCATTGCGGCTGCGAGGCGCGGTAAAGGGGCTCGGCGGCGGGAAGCACGAGCACCACGGTCAGCGCCGAGCCGAGCGCAAAGAGCAGCGCCAGAACGAAGCTCATGGCCACGAAGCTGCCATAGCTGGAATTCGTGTCGTAGGAACCGCGCGTCTGCGGCCACTCGTTGATTTGCATCAAGAATAGGAGGAACGCGACGACCAGCCCCAGCTTGATTGCGCCGCCCCAGTGGGTTTCCCCGCGCCGCGTAAGCGAAATTCCGAGCCAGAGCGCCGCGCCGAGGAGCAGGAAGTAGGGCAGGATGGCGACTGCATTGTAAAACTCGTTGCTCGATCGCAGTGTTCGGTAGCCGCGCTGCCACGCCTCGGGGACTTGCAGGAATTCCTCGGCGCGGCCGATCGTGTCGCCCGTGAGTGTCACGCGGAGGCGATACGGCGCGTCCTTCGCGCGGAAGCCGTGCTTCTCCCAAGTGAACGACCAGTTGAGGCGTTTCGGAAGCTGCTTGGAGTTCGCTTCTTCCGGCAGAAAATCCCAGTCGCCCGGCGCGACGCCATACTGCCCGGCCAGAAACTGCTTTGCTTGCGCTTCGGCGGCGGTGCGGCCGAGTGCGGCTCCCGCGCGCGCTTCCTCAATTTTGTGTTCGTAGCCGGTGATTTTCCCCGCGGGGCTGACGCGAACGTCGTACTCCTCCTCCTGCTGGATGCGGAAGAAACGCACGCTCCAATACCAGATGCTCACGTCGGAGGCCATCATGCGATTGGCGTGTTGTAGCCCGACTTCGCGTTCGAGATAGGTCTTCGCATTGTCGTCCACTTCGAAGACGATCGACGATTGGTAGCCGCTGACGTCACCGCCGAGACGCGTGACAAACTGGCGGGCACGATCGAGCGCCTCGGTGCGCGAAACCTGAAAATTCACCGAGGCTTCCGGAAACGCATCGAAAAAATACTTGTAAGCGAAGAGCGCTCCGGCGGCGCCGAGCAGCAGCCAGAGCAGGAGGGCGCGGCGGTCGGAACTCGTCAGTCGGTCGTTGGCCACACGGTTCTCCGTCCCATCGAGGGGTGCGAACGGTCCACTCTAGTCATACGCGGGGCCGAGGCGCAAGTGTGAGGCATCGCAGCAAACGGCTTCGTGTTCACAGAAGAAGAGCGGGCCAATGCCAATTCGGCCGGCGGCAGGAAACGGAGAGAGGGATCGCGAAACGCGGAATGATTTGGCTGGGAGGCCTGGACTCGAACCAGGATAGCCAGATTCAGAGTCTGGAGTCCTACCGATTGGACGACCTCCCAGCTGTGGAGAGGAACAAAAAGAACCGCAGCCGGCGCCCGCGGTGCGGGACAGCAACGATTCTGCTTATCTACTTTAGTCAGGAATGCACCGAGCGTCAACCGGCGCGGCGGTTTTCACGCCTGCGGTGTCCGCGCGGCGCCGGGAGTCTTCGCCGCATTCACGGCGGCCATCTGCTCGCCCTGAATCTCAAACTCGGCGCCCGCCCAGGTGATGCGCCGGGACGCGAAGCTGGCCAGCCAAATGAAGAAATGAAACGCGTCGCGCAAGGGCACGAGCCAGATGCGGCGGCGCACGACATCGTCTCTCACGCCCCAGACGCCGACGACCCACGCCACGGTCAAACGGAAAACCAAGTAGGCCAGGAGAAATGTTGCCGCGATCCATTTCGACGGCGCAAGAAACGCCGCCAGCACCGCCCAGGGCAGCCCCTGCGTGAAGAGCAGACCGGCATAGGACCACGGCCGGCAGAGGCGCACGGTTCGCGCCCAGCGCACCTGGTGGTCAAAAAAGCTTTTGGCCGTTTGCGCCGGATACATCGTCCAGACCGCTTCCCGCAAGAGAACCACTTTGCCGCCCGCCAGCGCCACGCGGTGGCCTAGCTCGTAATCGTCGGAGTGCGCATCCGCAAGAGCTTCAAAGCCGCCGATGCGCCCGACCCATGCTTTTGTGGTGGCCATCGTTGCGCCCAGGGCGAAGCTCATTCCTTCGAGGCATTCGGCCATCAGAACGCCGGCGAAAAAATCGGATGCCGCGCCAATCGCTTCGAGCTCCGCGCCGAGATTGGGCTCCGCAACGCCGCGATAGAAGCAGGTCACCACGCCGGTGTTTGCTTCCGCGAATGGCGAAACGACTTCGCGCAGATAATTCGGACCCACGCGCACGTCGCCGTCGCTGATGACCAGAATCTCGTGCCGCGCCTCGCGCACCAGCCGGCACAGCTTGTTGATCTTGCCGTTCGCGCCGCGGCGCTCCGCGCCGATCAGCAGGCGAATCCGCCGTGCGGGAAATTCCGCGATGACGCGATGGATCAATTCGACAGCGGCGTCCGCCGCGTCGTTCACGGCAAACAGGATTTCGTAGTCGGGATAGTCCTGGCGGCAAAAGCTCGCGAAATTTTC